>CAZULW010000006.1:0-78292 GCA_964621455.1 uncultured bacterium | reverse complement strand
TGTCTTATGAAAATCAGGAACTCAATGCCTTGCTGAAGGAGGCAATACGTGAGGCCTCGGCGTCCTTTCCAGAGAGTGAACCAGTTCCCGCCAAATAAAAACGGGTAGATGTTCAGTATTTCCCCCCGACGTGATCTAGCTTCCGACTAAACGCAGAGATCTGAAACCGCGCTTAAAATGAACCATCTCCCTGGTTCGATTGTGTAATATTCCCCATGCAATTCAACCACCTGCTGATGGCTGGCGTGGGCCTGGTCCTGGCCTGCACGCCAGGTGAAAGGGCACGTGAACTGACCTTCGATTTTCAATACACAGTCGTATTCGAAGCGGAAGGTCACCTGGAGGCGTGGGTGCCTCTTCCGAGTAGTAATTCTTTCCAGACCATCACCGACCTGCAGGTCAAAACCGGCCTGGAATTTTCCCTGGTGGCGGACACCGTCTACGGCAACCGGATGGTCTATGTGAATACGCGTCTGAGCGGCCCCGATACCCTGTCTGTAACCTTCAGGGCCCACCGGAAAGAGGCCGTCGGCATCCCCGGTGACTGTTCGCCGCTTGAAAAGGAACTGTACCTGGCCTCATATCGCTTGGTGCCCCTGGAGGCACGCTTTCGCGATATTGCCGACAGTATCGCCGCATTACAAGGCGACTTCGGGCGCGGGGTGTACGAATACATCCTGGCGCACATGACCTACGACAAAAGCGGCGAAGGCTGGGGGCGGGGTGATGCCAACTACGCCTGTGACGTTGGAAAGGGTAACTGCACGGACTACCACAGCCTGTTCAATGTGCTGGTCCGCAGCCGTCAGGTGCCGGCCAGGTTTCATATCGGGTTTCCGATCCCGGAAGGCCCGAAAGGTTCCGTAGGGGGATACCACTGCTGGACGGAGTTTTATCTCAATGACCGGTGGATACCGGTTGATATTTCGGAAGCCGATAAGAACTCCGAACGGCAGGAGTATTATTTTGGTCATCTGGATGAGCGCAGGGTAGATTTCTCAATCGGGCGCGATATTCCACTACCGCTGGGGAGTAATGATGAGGTAGTCAACTTCCTGGTCTATCCCTACGTAAAAATAAACCAGCGGGTGACACAGGATTATGCCACCCGCTTTACCTATAAGGTCGTTGACTGAGACCGCTGGAGCTCTACTACTATTTACCGGCCCTCTTTCGGCACACTTTCCCAGATACCTTCCGATTCTGACCAGGTATAGCGCTCCTTGCCATTCTCCTTATGGATCATGATCTCGGTAACCTTGAGATCGTGCGGTGCCTTACCCTTCATGAAGATGTCAATGTCGTAGGTCTTGGCTTTAGGGTTAGGGATACTAAAGTCGGCGCAGGCGAAGTAGGTGTCATCGCCCAGGCTTGCCAACCGCTCCTTGTGAACCCGATCTAATGTCAGTTTCAGGACTTTCCCGGTCTTGTCATCCAGTATAAGGAAATGCCCACCCTTGATGGCGGCATCCTGCTCCACGAACTGTTCGATGGCGGCCGCCAGGTTGTCCTTGTCGATTGTTATGGCTTCGCTGGGGTGTTCGGCCGGGTGCTCTTGAGGATGCTCCTGATTCAGACCGTTGAGGGACACGACCAGAAACATGCTTAGCAGAGTTATTTGAAACGTCTTCATTTTTCTCCTTCCTTGAGCTGGTGTTGCCGAAATTTAGTCAATAGTTGCCTTTCCGACAATCAAATAGCATCTGAAATGATACGGAGTTGGGTCCGTAAGGTTATATCCATGGGATTGGGGAAACAATGACCGGTGCAAAATTCAACAAAATCCACACAAAATTCCGCATTTTAAAGGGGTAGCTCGACGGGAGGCACGAATCTCCCTGTAGAAAAATAATTGGCCCCAAAACCAGTGCCGGGAGCGCTCACACAACGATATAGCATCAAAATCATAGCGCCGGAATATAAGCCAGCGGCCGAGGCCTGTCGTTCGCCTGGTGCGCGAGATCAGCAATCAGCACTCAGCACGCAGCGGTCAGCCTTCAGCAATCAGCGTCGAGCCTCCAGAATCCAGTATCCAGTATCGAGGCCATAGAGTAGGCCCCCAAGGATGCACTAATGGACACCAGCAGGCCGAACAACACCAAGCGGGCATCATGGAGGGCTACCTGCCGGTAACCGAGATAGAACCAGAAATGTAGAAGAGCCAGGAAAAATCCCGTGCCAATTAGCATACCAAAGGTTGTCACTGTGAAATGCCGAGTTCGGTATACGGCCACGGGACCGAAATCAGGTTGGGAGGCGGGAGTAATCATGGCGCCGGTATCTCAAATTCGAAGTTGAGGTCAACATGATCCTGTACCTTCATGGAACCCATCACAACCAATGGCAATCCGAACGCGGTGGGTACAACCACGAAGCTGCCGTTGGCATACAGCCGGCCGTCACGTTCGCTGATAGTCACCTCTACGGATTGTTCTTTGGTCACGCCGTTGAAGGTCAGGTTCCCAACCACGGTGCCGCTGCCGGGGGCCAACTCGGCTGCCATGGAGGCTACGAAAGTGATGTCGGGGTGCTTCCGTACCCTGATGACGCTTATGTGCATGTAACCGTCACGTACAAAGTTCTCAGTAGTGATTGCTTTGGCGGGAATCTCCACTGTTATAGATTTATATCCGACGCTGTCCGCCGGACTGACCGTGATCGTGAAGTCCTCAATCACCACTGGGAAGTCGTATGATTTGGCGTGTCCTGTTCCACTGATAGTGCCATTAGCCGGGGTCAGCCGGAACTGGCCGAAAAGGGCCAGGGGCAGTAGTATAGCCGGTAATAGCGTGGCCGGTTTTAATCTGATCATTTTGAGCTACTCATTGGTATCTGTTATTCGGATCGTTTAAATCTTATCTGTCGGTTTCCTGGTCGTTCAAGGGTGCTGGAGCCGCATCCGCCATGGCCTGTTCAACTTTGCTCCAATGTCTTGGCAAAGGGGTAAGCCCCGCATTCTGCCCCACCGACGGCGGAATTAGTACGGGACATGGCGACAAACTATTTCAACAGCATCATTCGGATGGACAAGCGATCCTGCGGTGTCGCCAAGTGGACAATGTAGACGCCGGAAGGCAACACCCGGCCGGCACGATCATGTCCATTCCACTCGACGCTGTGAGTACCTGGTTCCATATTACCATCGACGAGACGAGCTACCTCCCGTCCCATGACGTCATAGATAGCCAGGGCGACCCGGGCGGCCTCGGGCAGATCGTAGCGGATGGTCGAAGTGGGGTTGAAGGGGTTGGGATAGTTGGGGTACAGGCGGAAACCTCCGGGCCGCCGCACCCGGTCGCTGGTGGCGGTTATGGTCTCGATGGTGATTGTCCCGGTCATGGCGGCATGGAACTGGCAGTTATAGAATAGTTCGGGGGCGTCGCCGGGGACGGTGAAGGTCAAGTCGCCCTGGGTGATGCCGTTATTGGTGATGCCGAAGTTGTAGGCGTTCCCCAAACCGGTGGACTGCACGGTCTTGATCCAGAAGGGGTGCCCCGGCGCGTTAATGTGGAATATGTAGGTAGAGTCCCGCCGCAGCGTCAAGGACGGGTTCGCCTGCCCGTCGATTTGGTACGAGCTGGAACCATTGTTGGTTACCTGAAATTCGGTGGCCGCCTGGGGTGCCAGCAGAGTCTTGCCGGTACAGCAAAGGCTGGCAGCGGCGGCGGCCAGTGTCCCGATCAAAATCGTCCTGCCGATTGTGCTTAACATTTGTCCTTCCTCCTCAGGTTGGTGCTACGGGCCTTTTGGCAGCATTAGAGTGAAACTACGGAATGTGGGGGGTCGTTCCATGGTGCAGTGTATTTTCGGCGGGCGGGCCGGAGGGGCCGGTGAGCCTAGCTGCCCTCGATCACGAAGTTGACTTCAACCGTCTTGCCAGGTTCTACCGTCACGGTTTTGCTGGAGACGCCCAATCCCTCGTGTCAGATGCTGATGCGCTGCCGGCCCGGCGCCAGCCCTTCCAGGCGGAAGCGCCCCTGCTCGTCGGTAATGGCATGGACCGCCTGGTCCAGCACAAGAATGTAGGCATTCATCCACTCATGGACGTCGCACTTCACGTTGATCACCTTGGTGGCCGGCAGCTCCTTGTCGATCTGTTTTTTGAAGGCGGGCTGGGCGAAGTTGAAGAACGTCTGCCCCTCGCTGTCGAACACGTGGACGTTGTGCAGAATGCCGTCGTTGTTGAGCACGCGGAGAATCTTTGAACTCGGGCTGGCCACCTGGATATGGGGCTCGTAGCGGCAGCTCTCCTGGGCCAGGATCGCGGGCTCGCCCTCTTCCGAGGACCGGGTCTGTCCTTCCGGCAGCTCCCAGAAGATGACCGCGTTGGCCAGCCCCTTGGTGGCCGGGTCCACCACAAATTCCCTGTCCAGTACCGAATGTCCGCACACCGTCTGGTCTTTGGTAACGGTGAGCTTCTGTTGGGACGGGTAGTTCTCGGCGAAGCCCACGAACCCTTCCACCACCCCGGTATTCTGGCCCCAGGCCGCCGACAGGACCGCAGCGGCCAGCAAGCTCCGCACCCCGATCCGGCGGATTTTCATAGTTGTTCTTACCGAAACTTCCATTTTCTCTCCTTGGGTGCCAGGGTGTTCACGTACGCGATTAGAATATCCAGTTCCCGGTCGCTGATGCTCTCTCCCCAAGCGGGACAGACGAAAGGGGGCGGCGGTCCTTCCGGGTTCAGCTTTTTTGGCACGGAGCCGTTCCGGATGGTGCCCCTGATCTCCTGCTCGGAGCGGCGGTTCTTCACGCCCCACAGCTCCGGCACCTGCCCATTGGGGGCGGCGTTGGGGTTCTTGTCGGCATTTCCCCCCCCCTGGCCGTGGCAACTCCAGCAGCCGAAGCGGTCATAGATCATCTTCCCGGCCGTCTCCGCCGATCCGCCCATGAAGAACAGGGACTGGGTCTCCCAGCGCCGGCTGGCTTCGTTGGTCTGGCCCTGGAGCGTATGCAGGTAGGCGGCCAGGGCCTCCACTTCCTGATCGGTGAGCTGGCAGTTGGGCATAAAAGCTTCCGGCTTCCAGGCCGGGGGATCTTTCAGCCACTGGCGTTCCCAGAGTTCCGTTTTTCGGTGGCCCACCCAGGTGAGGTCCACGCCGATAAACCGGCCTTCGTCACCGATGCGGTGGCACGCCTTGCAGCCGTAAGCTTCCAGCAGCCGCTTCCCCTTGACCGCCGGACTGTCCCCCGAAGCCAGGATCGCCTGGGTGGGAATCTCCTTCTTCAGTTTAAGGGCATAGCCCAGGAGCTCGTCGATCTCAGCGTCAGTGAGCTCTAAGTTAGGCATCTTGGTGTTCGCCTTGATTTGGTTGGGGTCTTTCAGCCACTTGCGCAGCCAGTCCTCCGACCGGCGGTTGGCCACCTGGTCGAGGATAGGGCCTACCGTGCCGCCCCGGTCGCCGATGGTGTGACACGACAGGCACGACTTCTCCTTGACAATGGGGCTTTGCTGAAAAGCCAACACGGCCGCCTCGTAAGGGGTGGCGGTCTCCCGGCGCCCCGATTCCGCGAACCAGTCTTCGGCGCCGGGAGTCCCCTGCGTGATCCACCCAGTGCATCCCCACAGAACGAGGACGCAAGCCACAACAGCCTTTTTACGCACCATGATGTCCTTCGCGGTTGATTCTGAAGGGGCTGGCCCTTCTCCCCTATAAAAAAATTAGCAGCTCCTGCGGAGCCGATGAGAACGAGTCGGCCCCGTGGAGGTAACGCACGTTACGACAAAGCCGGCAATCGCCTACTTGCCCATATCCATCATCTGCATCTTACCCGGCTCAACCGATACGCCCTTGCTCAGGGAGGTGACGTAGAGCGCCAGAGCATGGGACTCCTTGCCGTTCAGGGGCAGGCGGTGCTTCCCGCCGCCAAACATCATGAGGCAGTTGTTGTTCATCTGGGCCAGACTGATGACTTCGGCGTTGGGGACTTTGAACTTGGGGAAGGTAGCGGCGGCGCCCTGGAGGCTGGGAATGGGTATTTTCCATCCGGGGTAGCCCATCATGGCCGGAATCTCTGCCTCGCCGCCCGTGGTCCCGCCGCTGGGGTGGCAGCCGTTGCAGGAGATGCCCCGGGTGGCGCCCGCCAGGGTGGCGTCGTTAAACAGCTGCTCTCCGTAGGCCTGGGCCTCCTCCTGCTTTTTCATCACTGTCTGCATCATCATCTGCATGTCGCCCATCATCTTCATGCCCATATCGATGTTTTTCAGCGCTTCTTCCATGCCGATGGGAGGGTCCGCTTCCGTAGCCGGGGTCGGTTGGGGTGCCATGGCACAGGAGCCCAGCAGACCCACGACCGCACCCATGACCGTAAAGTGCATCATCGTCAAACGATTCATATGACTATCTCCTTTCTAACTAGTGATATGCGTATGGAACATTAGGAAATTGCAGGCAAAGGAAGTGTCGGATAGCCGACAATTATGAACACGAAAGTGCCACATTGTACGCTAAAGACTGCGCCGGGACGTGGAAGTTGATTTGCGGTTATAGGTGCGGGAGGACGCGCTGGAGGCATTCCCGCAAAGCGGGGATGCAGTCTTCATAGAACCAGGGCCGGTCCCCCAGCCACTTGCGGTTGCGCGGTGAAGGATGCCGCAGGGGGAATATCCCGTCTTCCAGGTACTCCCGCCAGCGGGCCACCACGGCAGAGACCGGCTGCTTCCGGTTCAAGTAGTATGCCTGGGCGTACCCCCCGACGAGCAGGGTCAGCTCGGGCCGGATATACTCCCGGAAACGGGGGTGCCAGGTGGGGGCGCAAACGGGCGGCGGTGGCGGTCGCTAGGGCGATTAATGAAGAACGCATAACTTCCTTCCTTTATTTGTTTGTTTGAATATATGTTCAAATAATGAGAAGGTCAAGTGTTTCCGGTTTTCCAAGAGTTCCCCCGAAAATTAAACTTATAAGTTTCTAACTTTTTGACTTATTGAGAGATATGGAGAATTATAAGTGGAGAAGGCTGTTTTTTTCAGAAAAAACCCCGCCGTTGGCCCCGCCGATGGCGGGGTTGGCGGGACATAAAGGCGAGCGACCATTCCAGGATTTTACTCTATTACTGAAACTACGCAATGCGCTTGTACATGCTGGTCCTGATAGGGTTGTCGAAATAGGGCCAAATAAGTTCCAACCCAACAAGTATCATGGACTCATTTCACAGTTGGCTGCCAGAGGTCTTTGTGATAATCCAACTCAGCCGTTAAGTCCTTGGACGGACTACATTGATAGCAGTCCAAAAGTCGCACGATGGAGCTATAATAGCGCCCTTGCGATGACTCAAGCGCTATTTAGTTGTATCCCAGAGAGCTTGGTGAAAATGATACTCAGGGAGATGCCTAAAGAGATTATGGAGGATGATTAGGCTTATCACCGCACTTGGCCTGACCAAACCTCACCCGGTAGATAGCCGGTTTTAATAGTGAATATCCGCACCATTTGCCGGATACGCAGCCGGATACGGGAGGGAGAGGGTGCCAGGACGGTACAGGTGACTTACATGAGATTCAGATCAAGTGCAGTATTTTATTTAGGCACCATGATTTAAGAACAAGTGGTTAGTAGTAAATATTTCAACTAATTTTATACCAGCAAGGCAATCGCCTTACTAGTATCCGTTTATTGCATTTCATGAGTGGAGAAATAATCATGACATTTTCGAGTCATCCGCTATGCGTATCATTAGTTGAAAACGGTTCCGGTTCTTTTCTTGGAATATCGGTAGATACGCTAGTTTCAACCCTTGTTACAGCATTAATGGCTATTCTTATTTTCAGCCTTGGACTTCATTATAAGAGATATTATGACAAGAGAATTGAATTCGATGAATTAAAAGCCACAGAGCGCTATTTCTATCTCCTGCTTGATGGACTCATAAATGTTGTTGAGCGACTCGCGGAGGTGCAGAGTCTGCTAGCTCGCCAATTAAATGACACAACAACATCCGACTATAATGTGGAGGTCATCATTGCAATGAATATTGAGGAGGTGATGCGCATACCACAGGAAAAGTTATTTAAAATATTTGTATTAAATAAAATTGGGGATTCTAATATAAGGATTCAGTATTTCGAAAGAATCAAGAAAAATATAAATGCCATTAAACTGATTGACGGAGAATCGAGGGATCGTTTTACTGAATTTATGCGTAAACAAGGTAGGTATGAGCAAGATTTTAACGAATATGCGATCATAATTGGGAAGCATATAGATGACTTCGTACATCAGTTACATAGCACTCATTACCAGCCTGGGACTGATACATTTACCGATCGACTGGATGAGATTTTGGGGACCTGGCAAAAGCTGACCGATAGAAGAAATCCTTTTGTTATGAATGAATCTTTATTATCACCACTTCGTGATCATTTCAGCGGTTTCCCTAAACACCCGTTGGGCCGACGCTGGTTGGACCCCGTGATGGGTTGTATATATGCATTCGAGAATTATGACAAAAATAGAATCGTGAATGCAGAGCAGTTTCTCCACTATGATAGAGTATTAGAAAAATCTAGACAACAGCTCAGAACTACCCTAGATCAGGTTCGGAGTTTGGAGGATAATAAGCCGAAATGGTATAAACTTTTCTATTGATAGTGTTAGGTATCAGGGAATAAAACGCATTCAAAAACACCGACTTGGTCCGTTTCCGTTTCTCTTCCGCTGCATTTGCTTCCAGTGAGAGGAGAGCGCAGGACAAGTAATCCGTCTTGCCCTTCGTCAGCCTTTCTTGTCAGCTTTTTTCTTTTGTCTACGGTAGAGCAGCGGAGTGAAACTCCATTGCTGTTGACGGGCAGGTCTCAGAAAGCCCCTACTTTAGCAGCACCAGCTGAATGGAGTTGGTGTACCCCGGCGTCACCAGGCGGGCGATGTAGATGCCGCTGGGCACCGGGCTCCCGCTGGAATCCTTACCCTCCCAGAGCTACCTTCTCCTCCCTAAATAAGGCGCAATTTTGCCGTCAGCCTTTACTGCAATCGAAAGCTTTTTAAAATAAATTGGGAGGCTGTCATCGCTAGTTCAAAGCTATCAGGATCGGCGTGGACAGCGACGTTGTACCAATATCCGTCCTTGAATGTTAAATACATTTTGCGCAAACGTTCCTTGTTGTTTATAAACGATATTGTTAGCCATACCTGATAGGCTCGTTGAGTCCCTAACTGCGTCTCACCCTCATCGTGAATGGTAATGGATGACACCAATGGAATATTCCTGATATCCCTTGTTAGTAATTGACTGTTTGCCATGGACAGAATCTGTTCTTGTGATAAATGGGCTGTTTCAGCATCATACATAACTCCGAACGTGATATTTGAGCCAAGCCCACACAGCGAATCGGCACATACTAGCATGACTTCCACTCCTGGCTCTGGGACCTCGGTGCGTAGATTCCACTGCTCCCCATAGCGGAATGTGAACCGATGAATTGGACTCCTATACTCGTGTGGAAGTAATAAGTTCTCACGATTTGCGCAAGCAAGAATCCCAGCACCTAGGAATGCAAAAGCTAGAATGCAGAGTGTCCTCCACAAGTGTATCACTGAGCGAGCCCTCACAGCGCCAGCCTTCTCAACCGCAGCGCATTACCGATTACCGTCACCGAGCTGAAGCTCATGGCGGCGGCGGCGATAATGGGACTTAACAGTAGCCCGAAGAAGGGGTAGAGGACACCGGCGGCAACAGGCACGCCCAGCGAATTGTAAGCAAAGGCCCAGAACAGGTTCTGGCGGATGTTCCGCATGGTTCCCCGGCTGAGGCGGCGAGCCTTCACGATTCCGCGCAGGTCGCCCTTCACCAGCGTCACACCGGCGCTTTCAATGGCAACATCGGTGCCGGAACCCATGGCGATACCCACCTGGGCCTGGGCCAGGGCCGGGGCGTCGTTGATGCCATCACCCGCCATGGCCACGAACCGGCCCTCCTCCTGCAGCCGCCTGACCACCTCATTTTTCTGATCCGGCAGCACTTCCGCCAGCACTTCGCCAATACCCAGCTTGTCTGCCACGGCCTGGGCGGTAGTGTGGCTGTCCCCGGTGAGCATCACGATGCGGATATCATCCTTCCGGAGGGCGGCGATGGCCTCTGGTGTGGATGCCTTCACCGGGTCCGAGACGCCCAGCAGGGCTGCCGGCTGACCGTCTATAGCCAGGTAGACGGTAGTCTCACCTTTACGGGCGTGTGCCTCAACTTCACGGCCAAGAGCGCCGGGATTGACATCCAGTGCTTTGAGAAGTGCCTCGTTGCCGACGGCGATAGCCTGCCCTTCAATCTTTCCGGTAATGCCCTTGCCGGTCAGCGATTGGAAATCCTTCACCTGAGAGAGATTGATATTTCGCTCTTTAGCAGCGGCAACGATGGCCCCGGCCAAGGGGTGCTCGCTGCCCTGCTCCAGGCTGGCGGCCAGCCGCAACAGATCATCGTCGGATCGTTCTGAGCGGTTCACAATGGCGGCCAGGCGGGGTTTCCCTTCGGTGAGGGTGCCGGTCTTGTCCAACACCAGCGTATCCACCTTTTCCATGCTTTCCAGAGCTTCGGCGTTTTTGATGAGAACACCGGCGGTGGCGCCCCTACCCACGCCCACCATGATGGACATGGGGGTGGCCAGCCCCAGGGCACAGGGACAGGCGATGATGAGCACCGCCACGGCATTGACCAGGGCATAGGCCAGGCGGGGCTCGGGACCAACCAGGGCCCAAATAACAAAGGTAAGGGCACTGATACTCATCACGATGGGCACGAAATAGGATGCGACCACGTCGGCCAGACGCTGAATGGGCGCCCGGCTGCGCTGGGCTTCGCTCACCATCTTGACGATACGGGCCAGGAGGGTCTCGCTGCCCACCCGCCGGGCCTCCATGATGAAGGTACCCGTGCCGTTAACCGTCGCGCCGGTCACCGCAGCGCCCACGCCTTTGGCTACGGGTATGGATTCGCCCGTTACCATGGACTCATCCACCGAGCTGGAGCCTTCCAGGACCACGCCGTCCACCGGGACCTTTTCCCCAGGCCGGACCCGGAGACGGTCGCCGGGCTTTACCTGGCTCAGGGGGATGGTTTCCTCAGCGCCAATCTCCGTGATAAGGCGGGCGTTTGCAGGCGTTAGATTAAGTAACGCTTTAATAGCACTGCCCGTCAGTGCCCGGGCCCGCAGCTCCAATACCTGCCCCAACAGCACCAGGGTGGTGATCACCGCTGCCGCCTCGAAGTAGATGGCCACTTCTCCGTGGGTGCCACGGAAGGCGGCGGGGAAAATGCCGGGGAAAAGGGTGGCGATAAGGCTGTAGCCATAGGCAACGCCGGTTCCCAGGGCGATGAGGGTGAACATGTTCAGACTCCGGCCTGCCCGGCCAGGGCGGATCACCGAGGCATACCCCCGCTGGAAGAACGGCTTCCCGCCCCACAGCACCACCGGCGTCGCCAGCAGCAGCTGGACCCAGTTGCCCACCTGGCCCGTCAGGGTCTGGAAGAGAGGGGCCGCCGCAAACATCTCCCACATGGTCATCAGTAGGAGCGGAGCGGTGAGGGCGGTGCTGATCCAGAAGCGGCGGCGCATGTCCACCAGTTCGGGATTGGCCTCCTCCTCCCTCGTGACGGTGCGGGGTTCCAGGGCCATGCCGCAGATGGGGCAGGTCCCTGGTTCAGTCTGCACCACCTCCGGGTGCATGGGACAGGTGTACTCATCGGCGGTCTCGACGGTGAAGCTCTCCGGTTCCAACGCCATGCCGCACTTGGGGCAGGGGCCGGATTCTGTCTCCCGGACCTCCGGGTCCATGGGACAGACGTAGGCGGTGCCTTTCCCGAAGGGATCCATTCGGTCAGGGGCGGGCTCCTCGTGGTGATGTTGGCTCTGACCCGGTTCGCCCGTCAGGTAAATCGCCGGGTCCGCTTTGAACTTCTCGGCGCAGTGAGTGCTGCAGAAATAGAAAGTGACACCGTCGTGTTCAATACTTGTGGCGGCCGTTTCCGGGGCCACAGTCATGCCGCAAACGGGGTCCTTCAGCCCGGCGGATCTTCCTGTATCCGTCGGCCGCTGGTCAGATGGCTTCATAACCATATTTCCCCGTGCGGATGGAAATAGCCTCATCAATATTGGAGACGAAGATTTTCCCATCGCCCGGATGTCCGGTGCAGCCCGCAGCCCGGATTGCTTCCACAATGGCGTCCACTTTCGCGGCGCGGCAGATCAGTTCGATCTTTACGATCCTGGAATATTTTTCCACGTACTTGGTGGAAAATCTCGCCCGACGGGGATCCGTCAATTCGCCCAATACATCCACATCGATAATCGTCATCCCCTGGATGCCTTCTTTTTCAAGGGCCAGTATGACATCATCCACCCGCTCGGGCCGGATGTACGCCTTTATTTCTTTCATTATGCGCCTCCTGTTTACGGGTAGCGTTTACTTGACGGCTCTCTCGAATATACCAAGTTCCCTCTTTAGCTGCTTAACAGTCACAGCAAAGACCTGGGGGCCTGCTACCCGTGCGATTTGGAGTACGCCCTGCAGCGCCGCCACAAGGACCAGGACCTTGTCCACCGCCGGTTCCTCAAACCTTAACACCCCCAGGCTACGCCCCTCCTCGAGTACTCGGGCCAACCAGTCCCGCGTTTCCTTATCCAGCAGTTGGGCTTCCAGCTGCATAGACCCCGGGATGGCGTTGAATTCCGCCTCCAATACACCCAATGGACAGATTTTGTGGCCGTTCCGGAGGTAGCTGGCGGGGATGGCGAAATAGCACTCAAGTTTGCTCACCGGATCGGCACCCTCCCGCTCCAGCGTCCGGGTATAATTGCGGAAGCGTTCCCGATAGCGGCGGATGAGGGCCGTTCCCAGGTCCGCCTTAGATGGGAAGTGGTAGTGGATAGCGGCGTTTTTAATGCCGAGCTGCCGCGAAATGTGGTGGTAACTGAAAGCGCTAAATCCCCGGTCCTGCAGCAAGGCTTCGGCAGCGTCCAGGATTAACTCTTTGGTATTGCTGCGTTTGTTGTCTGTTGCATTCATACTGTTCATAAACTTACTGACAAGTAGGTAAGCTTGCAAGGACAACCTTGAATCCAAGCACCATATTTAAGGACCAATGGATCATATATTAGATACTCAGGAGGCATATCCCAAAGGGATCCATTCGGACAATCTCCATAGGCCGGGATTAAGGTTAAAGCACTCCAGGCCTCTCACGTTTCATTTTACTTGTTATGACCCCCTTCCATATTCAGCGGCACCAGACCGGCAGGTTGATCAAGATTCTAATCAACAGCACCTATCATCGTAAGTCCCGGTTGAGAAAAAAACTCACTCCCTACCTATTGATCCTGGGTCTGGTGGGCATAATCGTCTTACTTGCCTTCCCGATCCTTAACGAGCCCGGGACCGTTGAAAGTGCAAGATTTCACAACATGATGATATTTTGTACGGATTTCTCGTTTTGAGGCGAATGACTTTGTACCGTGGCTGACGGTTGGTCAATATTTCCAGTGAGGAAAGGAGGCCGTGAAGATCAACAAAGCTCGATTTAGACCAGCTGTGCCTGCCCCTTCTTACATCAATGGATCTGGTTCAATAATTATAAGTGGAAGGTGGTGTACCTATGACTGAGAGACGATTTCTGGATGATATTGATGAAAGGGACGAGGAGCAGGAAGAGCAGCCTGAGCCGGTCAAGGTGACCAGAACTGACTGGGCGCAATGGCTGCACATCGCCGCTTCCCTGGTTGCCGTAACCGCCATCAGTCTGCTCACCCTGGAAATGGCCGTCGGTTCCATCAGGTTGGGCAAGCTTGCGGCCTACGCCCTGGGATCATCGCTGCTGATTGGCGCACTGCTCATATTGGTCATAATCTACAAATACGCCCTTACCAAATTTGAGCCCGGCCTCTGGCGGTACTCATTCTGGTTCATATCCATTCCTATCGCCTTTCTCTACTATCTTCTCTTTGTCTATTTGATTTATGGTAAGTTTGCGCCTTTGCTTGTCAGGATGATGGAAGCGGCCATGTCCAACGCACCTTGAGCGTTTTCGAGAACGATAAGGCCGTGTGCAAAAACAATGTCAATTTGGGCATTATTCAAGGCCATCGCCGGGTTCCCTCGTTTTATCAGTTACACTCCAGACACCAGCTGAATGCCTCCCCAAACCCCGGACTGAAATAAGTATTCACGCTATTCTCCCCCTTCCGGCTTAACTTTCACCCGCTATGCCATCAGAGCCAGCATCCATCACCGACCGGGCCATCCAGCTGGCCCGGCAGGCGGACATCTACCTGGGTACCTCGTCCTGGAAATACGAGGGATGGCAGGGGCTGGTCTACCAGGATCACTACCCCAGCCGGAAGGCTTTCCAGCGGCGCTGCCTGGCCGAGTACGCCCGCCACTTTCCCGCCGTGGGATTGGACGCCACTTTCTACCGCTTCCCGGATCAGCGCCTCGTGGAAGAGCTGGACGCCCTCACACCGCCCGATTTCCGCTTCGGCCTGAAGGTCACCGAGGAAATCACCGTCTACAAGTACCCCACCCACCCCCGCTACGGCAGCCGCAAGGGGCAGGACAACACCAACTTCCTGGATGGCGAGCTGTTCACCACCGATTTCCTGGAGGTGGTATCCGGTCTGGGCGCCAAGCTGGGGCCGGTCATCTTCCAGTTCGGTACCCTCCCCCGGGCCGTTGTGAATGACGGCACCTTCCTCCGGCGGCTGGACGAATTCCTAAGCGGCCTGCCTGGCGGCCAGCACTATGCCGTGGAGATCCGCAATCGCCAGCTTTTCGATGAAGGCTATTTCGGTGTACTGCGGCGGCACGGAGTAGCCCACGTCCACTCCTCCTGGAGCTGGATGCCCCTCCTGCCCGAGCAGATTGCCCGGCAGGCGTCTTTCACCGCCGAGTATTTTGTAATGCGCCTGCTGACCCCGCCCCGGGTGGTCTACCAGGACGCAGTAGAGGCCTTCTTTCCCTACCGGCGCATCCTCAAACCCCTGCCTATGGTGAGAGAGGCCCTCATTGCCCACCTCAACCGCGCCATCAAGTCCAACCTGCCGGGTTACGTGTTCGTCAACAACCGGCTGGAGGGGGCCGCACCCCTCACCATCGAGCAGGTGCTGGACCAGGTTCTGGGACCAGGGGACTCTGCCACCTGATACCTATGCTCCAACGAGCAAAAAGTGCTCGAAATCATACCTCCCCTTTCAGAAATTTGTATAACATGCTCTTACGTTTCATTTAGCGCTGATGTGAAATGGGGAGAGGGATGACGTACTGCCGGATAATGTCAGCCTGCCTGCTGGCTTTATCAACAATTGTTGGTGTGGTCCACGCCACTGCACCCCACCCCCGTGTCCGCCAGATGATCAAGCAGGGCATCCTCCCAGAGCCTTACTACCTGAAACACTTGCACGAGCTGCGCGCGCGCGGCGTAAACGCGCCCTGGGCCGCGCCTGAGCTGCTTCAAAAGCGGGCTATGGCTCTCACCCCGCCCGCCAGATCACTGGGTCCGGCGTTGGTCCCAACGGGGACATATAACGCCCTTGTCATCCTGGTGGATTTTTCAGACAAGGCGCAACAGGTGCAGCCCGCTTTCTTCGATAGCCTGGTATTTAGTATTACCGGCGTCTCGGCATGGGATTACTACCAAGCCGTAAGCTACGGCAACCTTGACATTGTTACCGTTGATCTACCCAGCGCTGTCGGTTGGGTTAGGGTGGACTCGGCTTATACCTACTATGTGAACGGTCAGAATGGCTTCGGTGTCTACCCGCAAAACGCCCAGAAGCTGGTGGAGGAGGCCGTCCGGGCAGTGGACGATTCGGTCGATTTCAGCAAGTACGATAACGACGGCAACGGCGAGGTGGACGCTCTTTTTGTGGTCCACGCCGGGCCAGGCGCTGAGTTCACAGGCAGCGATGATGACATCTGGTCGCACGCTTTCTGGTTGGCCATACCAATGCCTGTGACTGGTGGTGTCTCTATTTCTCGCTATTCCATCGTACCGGAGTATTGGGACTTGGATGACGATGATGTATTCGATCCCGGCGAAGACATGACCATCGGCGTGTACGCCCACGAGATGGGGCACTCCGTCTTCGGCCTGCCGGACCTGTACGACCGGGATGAGGAATCGCCATCCAATGGGCTAGGTGCTTGGAGTTTGATGGCTGGGGGCAGTTGGAACGGCACCCTGGGAGACAGCCCGGCGCTCCCCGACGCCTGGAGCCATGCCCAGATGGGTTACGTGCAGCCGGTGAATGTGACTGCCGACAGCATCGATCAGACCATAGTCAGTATTGAAACCACGCCCGATATCTACCGCCTATGGACCGGCGGCGCTGTTGGAAACCAATACTTCCTGGTGGAGAACCGCCAGCAGATCGGCTATGACACAGCCCTGCCCGGCAGCGGATTGCTCATTTATCACGTAGACGAATCAGTGACTTCCCAGAACGACAACGAGTGGTATCCCGGCCACACCAGCTACGGTCATTACCTGGTGGCCCTGGAGCAGGCGGATGGGCTGTGGGATCTGGAGCGGGCGTGGAATTATGGTGACGACGGCGATCCCTATCCGGGCTACTGGAATAACACCACTTTTGACTTCAGCAGCGCGCCCAGCAGCCAATCCTATAGCGGCCAGGTTACCCGTGTGGCCGTGGCCAACATCTCAGTCAGCGATTCAGTCATGGTCGCCGATTTCCGCCTGTTGCAGCCGGTGGCTCCCCCCACGATCCGGGCTATCAACGATTTTCCCGGCGATCAGGGCAGGGTCGTCACCATTGAATGGCTACCCTCGGCCAATGAGAACGGCGCCGAACCTCCGGTCCTGTCATACGGCATCTGGCTGCTGGATGTCGCCGATACCTCAACAGCGGGTTGGGAAAGCATCTACCTGGAGGATGGCTGGTGGTTTAAAGTAGGTGTTGTCAACTCCCTTGGCGATACCCTCTATACCTTCACGGCCCCGACCTTCGTAGACTCCAACGAAACCGGCCTCAACCTTTCCTACTTCAGGATTTCGGCTCATGCCAAGGACTCGCTGCTTACTTCCTTTTCGGCACCAGCCAGCGGCTATTCGGTGGATAACAGTGCCATTGCAGCGACGGAGGCTCCTGGGACGGCCCTGCCTGGCACCTACGCCCTCCACCCCAACTATCCCAATCCATTCAATCCAACCACCACCCTCCGATTCGATCTGCCCAGGTTGACCAGGGTCAGTATAATTGTCTACGATCTGCGGGGCCGGGAGGTAGTGCACCTGGTGGACGAGCTCATGGAGCCGGGTTATCACCAAGTTGTCTGGAACGGCCGAGACCGGTCCAGGCGGGACATGCCCACGGGCATCTACATCGCCCGCCTAGTAACGCCCGAATTCACGAAGTCTATTAAGATGGTTCTATTGAAATAATTACAAGGGTGAAATTAGTGATGAAAGCAGATATCAATGGCCATTCGCTGAATTACGTCGTACAAGGCGCCGACAACGGCCTGGCGGTGGTCTTTATCCACGGCTTCCCTTTCAACCACCGCATGTGGCAGCCCCAGCTGCAGGCTCTCCCCCGCCTCTACCGGGCCATTGCCTATGATGTCCGCGGCCACGGCGACAGTGACGTGGGCAACGGGCAGTATACGGTGGAGCTGTTCGTGGATGACCTCCTGGGGCTGCTCGACCACCTGGCAGTAGACCGGGCGGTGGTGTGCGGGCTGTCCATGGGAGGGTACATCGCCCTGCGGGCGGTGGAGCGCCACCCGGAGCGCTTCCAGGGGCTGATCCTGTGCGACACCCGCAGCGAGGCCGACACCAACGAAGCCAAGGTCAAGCGGTCCGGGACTATCGCGGCGGTCAGGTCGCACGGTGTGGCGGCCTTCGCCGGGGAGTTTGTGAAACTGGTCCTGGCGCCCCGGACTCTCGAGGCCAATCCGTCGGTGGTTCAGATAACCCGGGAAATGATCACGGGCAACGACACGCTCGGCGTCCGCGGCACCCTGCTGGCCCTGGCCGCCCGCACCGACACCACCCCAGCCCTGCCAGATATGAACCTGCCCGCGCTGGTCCTGGTGGGCGAGCACGATACCCTCACGCCCCCCGCTGATGCTGAATCTCTGGCTGACGCCCTGCCGGACGCCGAGCTGCACGTCATCCCCGGGGCCGGGCACATGAGCAACCTGGAGAACCCGGCGGCCTTCAACGAGAGGCTGCTGGCCTTCCTGGGGGAGTGGCAGTAGCAGTAGGCAGAAAGCGAAGAATTTTTTAGCCACGAATTAGCACGAATTGGCACGAAAGAAGAGATTAACCGCCAAGACGCCAAGAAAGAATTGGACAGGATAACAGGATTGACAGAATGTACGGAGGGGAAGTGGCAGCCTGCAGTGGCAGTAGGCTTGTGTAGAGTACAATCAATGACAAATTAAGGGGCTTAGAATCCGGTTTGGTAATTTTCTTATCATGATTGGCCAAATCACATTCGACAAGCGATACTACCACAATTATATGTGTATCTTCCTTAAGTCAATCTTCGTCTCTGCCATATTTTTAAGTCTATGTGTATTCCTCCCATCCGTTACCCTGTCCCAAGAGTTCATACCCAAGACCACGCCTGAAGTCGTTAAGCAGGTATCAGCGGCAGTCGTAGTACTCACTTCTGAAGGGCGAGGGCTGACACCCAATTCGCAGGCGAGTGGCGTAATAATCGATGATGGCAGAACTATCGTTACTAATCTCCATGCGGTGGCCGGTGCCTCAAAGGTATCCGTTCACTTTGAAGATGGTCGAAATACTGAGGCAACTGGCTATCTAGACGTTGACGACAAGAGAGACCTAATATGTATCCAGGTTCCAGAGAGGTTCAAAGATATTTCCTGCCCAGATTTAAAGCCCCTTGAATACTTAAGAATTGGACAGAAGGTTATTGCTATCGGGAGTCCCCAGGGCTTTGCGAACACCGTATCCGAAGGAATAATCAGTGGGATCAGGGAATTTGGGACAGGTACGAAAGTAATACAGACAACCGCCCCTGTATCACCTGGAAGCTCAGGCGGGGGCCTGTTCAACGATCAAGGTCAGCTGGTTGGAATAACCTCATTCCTCTATACCAAAGGCCAAAACCTCAATTTCGCTTATCCTGTTGACTATATATTGCCGCTACTGGGCAAAACCGAACCCAGGCCATTTACTAATTTAAAGACGGCGGTCATCGATGAAAGCAAGGCCAATGTCATTGTTTATATCACTCGTACTGGAGCAAAGTACCATCGTGGGACTTGCCGAAACTTGAGACGCAGTAAGATAAAGACAACTTTATTAGATGCAGTTGAGCGAGGCTATACGCCTTGCTCGGTTTGCAAACCACCAATTCTTGAATGAATTGTAGCGCAGTGGTGATAGGCTACTGAAGGGATCGCTAGATAAGGCGGGATTAGGTTAAGGGGAGGAGAAAGATGAAGGAGAATTTACCTGAAACTATCAAGCAATTGGCATGGTCATACCATGAATTCTGTACTAAAAACACTCCTCAATCAATAATAGAAAAGGAAGGGACAAGAGAAATAGCTATTCGTACTCTAACTCATTTATTAGGTGCAATTGACTACCTAGCAATTAAATTCGACATTAGTACTCAAGAAACGTTAGGCATATTCAAGTCATTATTGGCAGAAAAGGAACATTACTCACAAGAAATGTTGGAAAAAATAACTAACAACGTTATTAAATTTTCTGATACAGAACATGGTGAAGTGCTTATGCGAATAGGCGGAGAAGGGATCGGAGGTATGCTTTCTGGCGAGAATAAAGATGGTATTTGGAGGTTCATAGCGATGTTAGAAGCTTATGACTAAATCCCTTAAACGCGGCAAGCACCCCGTCATGTTTTTCAAGCGGCGGAGGTCTTTCGTTATCAAACGGACCTTGGAGGCATATAATGGTTAAGATTTCAAGTTTGGATAAAAGTGATCTAATTATGAAACACTCACGGGAGCACTGGAAACACGAAGCACACATGATCCGTGATAATAGGAAGACAATTGTCGAAGTTCCAGAGCACCTAAGGAAAACAAGTAATAAGAAAACTCGTGAAATCAATGATGCGAATCTTCGTCGCATCGTGGCTTGTGTTAACGCCTGCGTAGGCATTCCTACACCAGTACTCGAGACGGAGACTATGAAGGAGATAATGGGGTCGATAGAGCAGCGCTTATCTGGACTAGAGCCAAAGGAAATCGATTCTGCCTTGCAACGAGTGAAGGACGTTATCACACAGGAATTGAGCAAAAATGCCTGATGCAACTGAGTCAAATACACCGGCGGTCTACAACATTGATTTTGCCCACGCGTTTATGGAAATGGCGCGTGCGTGTTACAATATTGGCGTCATGCGGGATCAAATTCCGACCGAAGAGGAGGTAATCGAAGCCATTGGGTATGATGCCAGTGGTACCCTCTCTCTTGCTCTTGCTTCACAATCGGTAATATACAGTTACCTTGCGATTGAGGCTTGGACCAATGAGTATCTATTCTATGCCTGGAAGCATTCCAGAGATTGTCACGATGCGGTTGAGAGGCTTGATCCAGATGTACGCGAACGAGAGGGTATCGTTCCCTCACTTGATTGGTTTTACCAGGACTATGGTTGTCGCGAGTTTGTAGATTTAAAAAATACTGATCTCCAAGAGCTTAAGGAGAGGATCAAAGTAGTATGTCGAGCATTGAAAA
The DNA here is from genome assembly GCA_964621455.1 of uncultured bacterium. GTDB lineage: Bacteria > Fidelibacterota > Marinisomatia > SCGC-AAA003-L08 > TS1B11. Next base: position 57,609 of record CAZULW010000006.1, on the reverse strand, counting down.
TTGAGCCGCTCCATACATCCAATCCCAATCTGTGGAGAAGATTTAACCAATTATTGGTTCCTGCTAGAATGTTTCTTACTCATCCAATTATGAATAATGAGGAGATGAACGCAATCGCTCAGTCGATATTGATTAGAAATCCGCTGAGAGAATGGGCCGATATTGCGGTTGAGGTTATCCGGTACATGCACACTGGACGTGAGAATGAATTGCCTGATTGGATCAATGATAATACACTTTTATCTTTTCCGCTTATTGACCTCATATTTTCTGGGAAGGGATCAATAAATGAGTGACATCAAGCTCTTCCAGATTACCGATAAACAGGTCAAAGAATTTCAGGGAGGGCCTACGACTTTGGAGAAGTCCCTCCAGACCCTTATCGAACATAACCTTTATGACCTCCTTTGCGTTCCCTTCGGCTATGCTCAGGGCAAACCTTAGCGGTTCAGTTTCGTATAACTCGGGCCAATTCGTGTCAATTCGTGGCTAAAATATCTTAACGTTCTTGGCGGTTCGCTCTTCATTCTTCACTGCCTACTGCCACTGCCAACTGCCCCTGCTTACGACCCCTCCTCCAGCCGCTCCTGCAGGGCCCTCAGCTGCTGCTCTATGGAGGCCCTATTGCTCCCCCCCATGACGCCCTCGGCGGGGATTGTCCATTCTTCGGTCAGGACCGCCTGGATGTCCTCCTCGAAGGCCGCTGAGGCCTCCTGAAATGCCTCCAGCGACAATTCCTCCAGGGCAACTCCCCGGGACTCCGCCTCCCTGACCAAGCCGCCGGCTACGCCATAAGCCTCACGGAAGGCCACGCCCCGCTCCGTCAGGTATTGGACGAGGCGCTCGGCCTTCAGGTAGGGGGAAAGCTGCGCCGCGATCCGCCCGGTATTGAAAGTAACTCCCCGCAAGGTGACCTCCAGGGCCGGCATCACCTGCAGGACGGTATCCACCGAATCAAACAGCGGCTCCTTGTCTTCCTGCAGGTCCTTGTTATAGCCCGAGGGCAGGCCCTTAACAGTGGTCATGAAGCCGGCATGGTTTCCTATGAGGCGCCCGCTCTTGCCACGGATCAGTTCGAACACGTCAGGATTCTTCTTATGGGCCAGGAGGCTGCTTCCCGTGGCCACGGAGTCATCGAGGGTGATAAAGCCGAACTCCTGGCTGTTCCACAGGATAAAGTCCTCCGCCAGGCGGCTGAGGTGCACACCCAGCCGTGAGAGGCCGTAGAGCAGATCCATGACGAAGTCGCGGGAAGCAACCGCCTCGACGCTGTTTTCCGATGGCGAGGCAAACCCCAGCTCGCGGGCGATCCACTCGCGGTCCACCGGGGCCGACGACCCACCCAGCGCGGCTGAGCCCAGCGGGCAGACCGAGGTTGCCTGCCGGACCCGGCCCAGCAGCTCGTCATCGGACTTCAGGCTCCAGGCGTGGGCCAGCAGCAGATGCCCCAGTGAGATTACCTGGGCCTGCTGCAGGTGGGTGTGCCCCGGAAAGGGCGTTTCGGCGTGTTCCCCGGCCAGATCCACCAGCGCCCGGACAACCTGGCGCAGGGCGCGGCGGATCTTACCGGCCTGGTCCATGGCGTACAGGCGCAGGTCGGTGGCTACCTGGTCGTTGCGGCTGCGGCCTTGGTGGAGCCGCCGGGCCGGTTCGCCAATGAGCTCGCCCAGCCGCCGCTCTATGGCCATGTGGATGTCCTCATCCTCTTCATGGAGCTCGAACTCGCCCTGCTCAAACTCGGAGCCGATGTCCTCCAGCCCCTGCAGGATAGCTGCCAGATCCTCCTCGCCAAGCAGGGCGCACCGGTTCAGGGCCCTGGCCCATACTGTTGATACCTGCACATCGTAAGGGGCCAGCCAGTTGTCAAAGCTCAAGGAGCGATTCAGGGCATGGACACGGGGGTCCAGGGGCCGCGAAAAGCGCTTATGCCATACTTTCGAAGCCATGCTTTAATCCCTTTTGAAAGTGCGGAAGTAATCGGGTGCCCGGTACTTACCCTTTTTCACGCCGAACTCGGCCAGGAGCGCCTCCACCTTCAGCGGCAGACCCGTCAGGTTGATGAACCCTTCGGCGTCGCTCTGATCGTAGACGTCGTCCTTGCCGAAGGTGGCGAAGTCCTCCCGATAAAGGGAGAAGGGCGATTTCCGTCCCGCGATGAGGCAATGCCCTTTGAACAGCTTCAACCGCACCGTACCGGTAACGCAACTCTGGAAGGAATCCACGAAGGCGTCCAGGCTTTCCCGCAGGGGCGTAAACCACTCCCCGTTGTAAACCAGGACAGCGTATTTCTCTGCAATCACATCCTTGTAGTGCAGGGATGACTTGTCCAGGGTCAGGGCTTCCAGCTCCCGGTGGGCGGTATAGATAATGGTGCCGCCGGGGGTTTCGTAGATGCCCCGGGACTTCATCCCCACCATCCGGTTTTCCACCATGTCCACCACGCCGATACCGTGTTTGGCGCCCAAAGCATTGAGGGTCTCCACCAGGGCGACCGGGCCCATCGCCTCCCCATTGAGGGATACGGGAATACCACGCTCAAAACCCAGCTCCAGATACTCGGGCTGGTCAGGGGTCTGGCTGATAGGCCGGATCCACTTAAGCAGCGCATCGTCCATTTCGTGCCAGGGGTCTTCCAGCGGACCGCCCTCATGACTGATGTGCCAGATATTCTCATCGTAGCTGTAAATCTTCTCAATGGTGGCGTCGATGGGCACCTCATGTTCCTTGGCATAGCCAATGGCTTCTTCCCGGGAGGAGATATTCCACTCCCGCCAGGGAGCGATGACTTTCAGCTTGGGGTTGAGGGCCATATAGGCCAGTTCGAACCGGACCTGGTCGTTGCCTTTGCCGGTGCACCCGTGAGCCACGGCATCGGCACCGAACTCCTCGGCCACCTTCACCTGCTGCTGGGCAATAAGGGGTCGGGCCATACTTGTGCCGAGCAGGTATTTGCGCTCATAGATGGCCCCCGCCCGCAGGGTAGGAAAGACAAAGTCCGCGAGGAACGCCTCCCGCAGGTCCTCCACCACTGCGTGGGAAGCGCCCGTGTCCAGGGCCTTGCGTTTAATAGCGGTGAAGTCCTCCTGCTGACCAAGGTCAGCCGCATAGGCAATGACATCACAGCCGTAGTTTTCTTTAAGCCAGGGAATAATAATCGAGGTGTCCAGTCCTCCTGAATAGGCCAGGACTACTTCTTTCACCTGCTGTTTCATAGGCGCCCCCCTCTGTTTTAATAGCACAGGGATACTGTTTTCAAAAAAAAGCCCCAAGCGCGTCGCTCAGGGCCTTGTCAGTCTTTCTCTGGTGATACCAGCTAGACGCGGTCTGGCCGTGAGCGACTTAAAGCAAGAGTCGCACGGAATCGGCGGTTACTACGTTGAAAGATTGATCTCATCATTAGTAAGTTAAAGACTCTTTATGCTGGAATCAAATAAGATGTTGACAGGCAAACGGGCTTGAAAACAGTTGAAATAGTTCTTAACCTTCGCCGTTTCACAGTAAAACAGCGATATTGTGCACAATCAACCTTAATCTCTACTCTTCAGGCTATTGCGCATACCATACTGAAAGCTTGTAGAATGACTGGGCCATAATAAGGAGCCTCGTTGCAACCCGATACTTTAAAGAACACCTTGACAAAAGGCTGGAGTGCCTATGAGCCCTATTAAGAAAGAACTGCCGCCCTACACGGAATTCACATTCGACATGTTCATGACCAGCGCAGGTAAGGATCACGCCGAGATCACCCAGTTTAACCTATGGCGCAAGCAGGTCCTTGCTGCCGACATGTACACCTTTCAGATCCCCCACCTGGGAGCTCAGCGCCCGGAGGTCAGCGTCAAGCGTGTCTCCGGCGAGGAGCTCGATCTGATCAGCTTCTCCAACTACAACTACCTGGGTTATTCCTACCATCCCGAGGTACTGGTCGCCGCCAAGCAGGCCCTGGATGATTACGGCCTGGGTGCCACCGGCTCGCCTATTCTGAACGGCACCTTCCGGATCCACGAACTCCTGGAAGAAAAAATTATCGAATTCTTCGGTATGCCCGGTTACGGCGTCAGCCTCTTTTCATCCGGCTACGGTGCCAACCTGGGCGTGGTTTCTTCCTATGTACATAAAGGTGATTACGTGGTCCTGGACAGACTTTCCCACGCTTCACTGGTTGACGGGGCCGTCCTTTCCCAGGCCACGATCAAGCTTTTCAAGCACAATGACGTGGATCACCTGGACCGGGTTCTCAGCCGGCTCGATTATAAGAAATCACGCATTCTCATCTGCACCGAGGGGGTTTACAGCGCCGATGGAGATACCGGGCACGTCAGTGATATCGTCCGGGTGGCGAAGAAATACGACGCTACCGTGCTGGTGGATGAAGCCCATTCCCTGCTGATCGCGGGGGAAAACGGCAGGGGAGTCGCTGAAGAGCAGGGAGTGCTGGAGGAGGTGGACATGATCATCGCCACCTTCAGCAAGTCCTTTGGCGGCGTCGGCGGCTGCCTTTATGCTCGGGAAAGCCTGACCAATTACGTCAACTGGTATGCCCGTTCACGCATGTTCTCCTGCGCCCTCGATCCCGCCGTCACCGGCGGGCTGATCAAGGCGCTGGAACTGGCCGCCGGACCCGATGGAAAGGCCAAACGGGCGCGGATTCACAGCAACGCCGAATACCTGCGATCCAAGCTGCAGGGCCACGTGGATATCGGCAGCAGCCACAGCTGGATCATCCCTGTCATCTACGGTGATGAACATATCTCCATCCCTTTGAGCGACTACCTGCAGCGCAAGGGGCTGGACACTTCCGTGATGGCCTTCCCCGCCGTACCGAAGAACCAGTCACGCATCCGCCTCTTCGTAACCTCCGAGCACACCAGGGAACAGTTGGACAAAGGAGCGGAGGTCATTATCAAGGCAGCCGAAGAATTCGGCTTCCTGCTTAAAGAGCGACAAGCCTAAACCAAAGTACAGGAGTTGACACTGTTGACCAATCAAAAAAGCAAAGAAGGCTTAATCGTCTGGCACTTCGATTACGCTTTTACGACCTTTTATGAAATCGAAACCAAGGCTGTTGAACACCTGGTCCAAAAACCTCTGACCCCGATTGAGGTGGCTCCGGGCGTCTCACTATTCAGTATTATCGCATTCAACTTTCCGGCGGGGGCACTCGGCACCCTGCCGGAGTTCCAGGAACTCATCTTCAGCCTGATTGTTACCCCGGACCTCTCCCGCGGCGTACCCAAGTCGGCCATGTACATCCTGTCACTCGGGAGCACCAACCAGGAACACCTTGACCACTGCGTCAGCTACTACAAGCTCCCGGTTTATGGACAATTCACCAGGGTCAATATCCAGCGCAACACTCACGCGGTTGAATATGAGGATCGTGACGGCCCCATCCTGGCCATGAAGAACGTTCATCCCAGTCCGGAATTCAGTAAGGGTGAACGTTATTTCCAGGCCTTTGTGGAAGACGCCGGCGATATCTACGTGGCCGATGTAATCATGAAGGGGAACCTGTTTGAGCACCAGCAGACTGGTGAGGCGGGCAAATTATGGCCCCACCCATTCTTCCGAGGGATAGACCTGGATGGTGCCGAGCCGTTAGTTTTCATGCAGATGCTGCACAAACCCGGTTCCCAGGGACAGCAGTTCTACCCCCGGCCCGAAAAGTTCACCTGATCTCTTCCCGGCACCGGCGCTCGATCCGCTCCGCAATCCCTCTCGATGACTACGGGGTCACCCTTTCCGGTAGTACCCCTCAGGTGAGGCCCACCTTCCTGCGGGCAAAGTAGTCAACAATACCGGGAATAAAGGGCCTGAGCATAACGGCCGCCTTGAGCTCGAGGGTCATGATAACCTCACGCTTCCCCTTCCTGGCGGCCCGGATGGTGATCCTTGCGGCCTGATCGGCGGTCATGGATTTGGAATCATCGTGCGGGTCAACCGTAGGGTGGCTGCCATCTCCCTGATAGCCATGGAGACGGATGCCCGTTTTAACGAACAGGGGCACCGACAGGGTTATTTTCACTCCCATCCCCACCAGCTCCGTCCGCAGGGACTCAAAAAAGCCGTGTAGGGCATGTTTGCTGGCCGCATAGCCGGAGTGCAGGGGCGCCCCGGTCTTCCCAGAGGAGCTGGTAACGACAACGATCCTCCCCCGGCTCTCTTTCAGGTGAGGCAAAGCGTAATAGGTGCAATACAGGGTACCGAAGTAGTTCACCGCCATCAGGCGTTCGAAGAAGGAAATGTCGGTTACATCCTCAAAGCGGGCCCACATGGAGACCCCGGCACTGGAGAAGAGGGCGTCAATGCCACCCCAGGTCTCTGCGGTTTGAGTTATCAGGGCCTGGCACTGCTCCCGGTCGCTCACGTCAGTCGGAATCTCAAGGACCTCACTGCCCAACCCGCGGCAGGCCTCCGCCACCGGTCCCAGGCCCTCGGCATTCAGGTCGGCCAGCGCCAGGCGGGCGCCTTCGGCTGCCAGCTGCTTTGCCAGGGCTTCACCGATGCCGCCGGCGGCGCCAGTCAGGATAATCCGCTTGTCTTTGAACGCCATAGTCTCCCCCGTTTCCTTTGGATATTAGAGGCTAGAATCTACAAAGGAATCATAGGTATTCCCGGGTCATGTTCGGAACCCGGCCCCTAAAAGGTCGCTTCGGGAAGGGGGTCTGGGTTGGCATGTTATATGATTCTATTGCAGGTTGGGATCCAGTGTGCTACCTTCGATCAGGGCATTCGTTTTGGAAGCAGAGTGCTATAGTTGTTATCCCTACGAGAGAGCAGTACAAGATTCGACGAATACGGATGATGATATAAAGCATATATGACATAGTAATTTTAGTTAGCCAACTTCCAGACAAGCATTTTGGATTGGCCATATACACTTGAATTGCGCCACCTAATCCCTTGCTGCAAAGTATGCAGTAAGCCGCGATGTTGAGCTTGACCGTAGTGTATATTAAACAAGACAAAAACCCAAAGGACCAATTACAATGCCAAACCAAATCACGTCCGTACGGAACCCCGTCCTGCTCACACTGGCGATATGTGTAACGGCAGTCAATGCTCAGCCGGAGGGGTTTAACTACGACGAAGCCAAGGTGCCGGAGTATAATCTGCCGGACCCGCTGATTCTTTCCGACGGCACGAAAATCATCGACGCCGAATCGTGGTGGGATCAGCGCCGGCCGGAAATCCTTAAACTGTTTGAAAAGCAGGTCTACGGCCAAGCGCCCGGCAGACCGGAGGATATGCTTTTCGAAACCAGGTCGGTTGACGAGGAGGCACTCGGCGGCAGGGCCACACGGAAAGAGGTGGTCGTGTACTTTTCGGGCAGGAAAGACGGCCCGAAAATGGAAATCCTGATATACCTGCCCAACGGCGAGCCAAAGCCGATTCCCACGTTCGTCGGGCTGAACTTCTACGGCAACCATTCGATCCACAAGGACCCGGGCATCACCCTATCGAAGCAGTGGATGCGGAACAATGAGCAATACGGCGTGATTAACCACCAGGCCACGGAAGCCTCCCGCGGCGTGAGCGCCCACCGCTGGCCGGTCGAGCGGATTCTCGAGCGCGGCTTTGGCCTGGCCACCATCTACTATGGCGATATTGATCCCGACTTCCACGACGGCTTCAAAAATGGCGTGCACCCGTTGTTTTACCGGGATGGACAGACCGAGCCGGCCGACGACGAGTGGGGTTCGATTGCTGCCTGGGCGTGGGGGCTGAGCCGGGCGACGGACTACTTCGAGATCGACGACGATATTGATCACCAGCGGGTGGCGGTCATGGGACATTCGCGCCTCGGCAAGACCGCTCTGTGGGCGGGGGCGTAGGACCAGCGTTTCGCGCTGGTGATTTCGAACAACTCGGGCTGCGGGGGGGGCGGCCCTCTCACGCCGGCGGTTCGGCGAGACCGTCAAGCGCATCAACACCAGTTTCCCGCACTGGTTCTGCGGGAACTTCAAGAATTACAACGACAGCGAGGATGATTTACCGATAGACCAGCATATGCTGATCGCCCTGATCGCCCCGCGCCCGGTCTACGTGGCCAGCGCGGAGCAGGACCTGTGGGCCGACCCCCGCGGAGAGTTTCTGGCAGCCAGGCACGCCGACCCGGTCTACCGCCTGCTGGGCACCGACGGCATGGCCGCCAGCGAGATGCCCCGTCTCAGCCAGCCGATAATGAGCACAATCGGTTACCACCTACGGCCGGGTGAGCACGGTGTAACCGATTACGATTGGGAACGGTTCATGGACTTTGCGGATCTTCACCTGAGGGGCCGGAAGAAATAGTTTCACACGCAATCTCTGATTATTCTCCATGCACTGTGTACGTCTGATCCACTGGAACGCCGCTGAGGCGGAGGAAAGGGCCGCTAAGCTCCGGGCGGCAGGCTATGACGTGGCCTACGAACCACTGGAAGCTACTATTATGCGCGAGTTGAGGAAGGGTCCTCCGACGGCTGTGGTCATTGATCTCACGCGGCTTCCTTCCCAGGGGCGGGATGTGGCTCTAGCCATAAGGTTGTACAAGACCACGCGCCGCGTACCGCTGGTCTTCGTCGAGGGCGACCCGGAGAAAGTAACACGCATCAAGGAACACCTACCGGAAGCGCTCTACACCACCTGGGACCGGATCCGGAGCGCACTGAAGCGAGCCATCGCCCATCCCCCGACAGATCCCGTAGTGCCGCGGTCAAGTCTTGAGGGCTACTCGGACACGCCGCTCCCAAAGAAGCTCGGCATCAAAGCCAACTCGATTGTGACTCTGATCGGCGCGCCAGAAGGCTTTGAACGGGCCCTCGGCGAGTTGCCAGAGGGTGTGATTCTACGCAGGCAAGCCCATGGCCGGTGCGATATCGCGATCTGGTTTACCACATCCAGCAAGGACCTTGAGCGCCATATCGACCGGATAGCTGCTCTGGCCCCCAAGGCGGGACTCTGGATCGCCTGGTCGAAGAAATCTTCCGGAATCCCCACCGACCTGTCTCAGGTCCTTGTACGCAAAGTCGGCCTCACCGCAGGCCTGGTCGACTACAAGGTGTGCGCTATCGACACGACATGGGCTGGCCTGCGGTTCTCGCGACGCAAATCCAGGTAGCGCTCAGTCAAATGCAACTACCCTTGCCCTTGCCGCCTGCCGCGGCCTATTTTCGGTGGTCGATTCCTGGTCTCATCAACATCCAACTATTGCAACCTGACATCGGCAGAACAGACGCTTTACAGGAGGATCGCATGACTTATCATCCAGCGCATTCGGGAATGCTGATAATGCTACTTGCCCTGGCGAGCGTGGCCCTCGGCTCCGGGCCGGGTGCGCCGCCTGGCAGCCAGAACAAGGCCCTCTTGCAAAAGGCCCGACAGATTCTAAAGGAAGTGCCCCTGATTGACGGCCACAATGATACTCCCTGGCAATACCGCAGCCGGGCCAGCAACCACCTGGACGCCATCGACTTTGCCGGGGGCACCGCTCACCTCGATCCGCCCATGCACACCGATCTGCCCCGCCTGCGTGCCGGTGGAGTAGGCGGCCAGTTCTGGTCGGTTTACGTTTTGACGGACCTAAAAGGGGCGGAGGCGGTACAGGTGACCCTGGAGCAGATCGACCTGGTCCACCGCCTGGTAGCCCGCTACCCCGATGACCTGGAACTGGCCCTCACCGCCGACGACATTGTTCGCATTCACGGCCAGGGCAGGATCGCCTCGCTTATCGGCATGGAAGGGGGGCATTCCATCAACAATTCCCTCGCTGTTCTCAGGCAACTGTACCGCGCTGGCGCCCGGTGTATGACCATCACCCACTCAGCCAACACCGACTGGGCCGGCGCCGCCACCATCCCTCCCGAACACCGCGGCCTCACCCCCTTCGGCAAGGAGGTGATCAGGGAGATGAACCGCCTAGGGATGCTGGTGGACCTGTCCCATGTCTCGCTCGAAACCATGCACGATGCGCTGGATGTCTCCCGGGCGCCGGTCATCTTTTCCCACTCCTCCGCCCGGGCACTCTGCGACCACCCCCGCAACGTGCCCGATGATGTCCTCAAACGCGTTAACAAAAATGGCGGGTTAGTCATGGTCACCTTTGTAACCAGCTTTGTTTCCGAGGAAGTGCGCCACTGTTGGACCGCAGAGAAGTCCGAAGAAGCCCGGCTGAAGGCCCTCTTCCCCCACGACACCGCTGCCGTTGAGGCCGGCCTGGCTTCCTGGCAGGAAGCCCACCCGGTGCCGCCCGTGCCCCTGGCATTAGTCGCCGACCATATCGACCACGTCCGCAAGGTGGCGGGCATCGATCACGTGGGTATCGGTGCCGACTTTGACGGAATCAGCACCACGCCGGTGGGGCTGGAGGATGTGTCCACGTATCCGGCCCTGCTGGCGGAGCTGCTCAGGCGGGGTTACAGCGACGAGGACGTGAAGAAAGTGGCCGGGCTGAACCTGCTGCGGGTCATGCGCCGGGTTGAGAAGGTGGCCGCCGGACTGCAGCGTAAGACCGCCCCCTCCGAGGCCCTGATCGAGGAGCTTGATAAGGAGCTAAAGAAGTAGCAGGCCTCGGCGTAACCGGAGGCAACGCCTACGGCGAGCCTGGCAGTTGGTAGTGGCAGAGAAGAGAGAAAAAACCGCAAAGCCCGCCCTGAGCCGGGCCGAAGGGACGCCAAGCCCGTCCTGAGCTTGTCGAAGGAACGCCAGGTAAGAATTGGACAGGATAACAGGATTGACAGGATATACTGAAAAGAAGTACCAACAGCTTGACGGCAACAGTAGCAGTTGGCAGTAAGCCACGGATAACGGACTACTGACCACCGACAACCCCCATTCATCATTCAACAATAAACATTGCCCCAGCCCCTAGTATCAAGGTCCAGGGCTACTTCATCAATACCATCTTCTTGCTGGCCGTGAAGCGCTCGTCGCTTTAACGGGAGGCAGCCACCAGCCATCCGGGTCCAGACGGTTTCCATTAGCCACCTGTCTATCAGAATGCTGCCGCCAGTTTTCCCTGGCAACCTTTTTCACTTTGGATACGTCTAAAGGGCAAATGGTGTGAAACAATGAACAAAATAAACATCACTCAAGCACTAAGGAATAAGAAAATGAAGATTTTCAACGTCACCATCTTCCCGCTGGTCTCGGCCCTGATCCTGGGTGGCGCCCTTCTGGCTACAAAAGATTACTCCCCGGTTAAGTTAGAAACCCATGACCTGAGGTATACGGTAACGTGGAGCCTCCGCAGCTTTGATGAGGCCTTATGGCTGGCGGTGAGTGAGATCGCCGACATCGAGGATAGTCTGCCCCGGGAAATAGAAAGTTTTCACGTGGAAGTTCAGCCTCCCGACGAGGCAATGACTGTGATTCACTTGCAGTTCGACCGGGCATCCCTGGCAAAACTCAAGGCAGGTGAAATTACCCCGGAAAACTTCATCCGTGAGCATGTTGAATTCAACTAGCCCGAGCCGGTTCTTGTCCCCCTTGCGGTATCAGGACAATCGGGTTGAGGACCGCCCGGGCTTACCCTCCGTACCCCCTCAATACCCCTCCTCTGCCTAACTCACGCCCCGCTTATAGTGATAAGTGGGGCGTGGGCCCTCATTTCCGCTCCACGGGCTGAAGTACAGCTTCAATATGGGATAACAGCTCGCTTTCCAGCGTTCCGTTGGAGCGCCACCGGATCCACTGCCGGCGGTCACCCCATCGGCTGATATACACCATAAAAATGGGCCGAATAGTCACCCGGCTGTAATCGGGGCGGGCATGGGACGGCCTGCTGGACAGGAGCATGTGGAGATCAGCATGCAGCGCCTTGCCCCATAATCCAGGCCTGCCGGGGTAGGCCAGCGCCTTCAGTCCTTTCACGGGGAGCGGTTGGTGGAGTGTGATAATGCTGTTGGGAGTGGTATGGCGGGTATCCAGTTCCGGACCATACCTGGAGGAATGCACGGCCCTGGCCGCCGCATCAGAAAGGGCCTGAGGCGTAGTGCGAAATTCCCGGAATTCTGGCAGGCTGGAAGTGAATTCCCCGGGCAGTCGCCCCACACAGCCCAGGAGAAACAGGGCCAGGAACGAAGCTGTTAGGGGGGTAAATCGACGCTTGGCTGGCAGCGGGTATTTCCCCACCGGAGAACCGCGCCGGGATGATCCAGGGGCTTATCAGCGCAGGCCTGAAACTACTCTTTTTCCTTTTTCGGGCTCACCTTCTCTTCAAGGGCCTTGAGGTCGTCCTCCATGCGGCTGATGACTTCCTTCATGTCAAGGATATCCCGGTTTGTGCGCCGTTTGTAGGTGGACAGGTCATCGGAGAGGGCACGGAGCTCGCTGTCCACGTTCCGAATATCTTCCCGGAGCATCTCATCAGCCTGTTGGAGGAAGAAGTTGGTTTCCTCGATCTTGTTGCCGAGACTATCACTCACGGTCTGGAGACGATCACCCAACCAGGCTATGTCCTCCTGCATTCTCTTGATGTGCTTTCCACGTCCCATAAACCTGAGGTCCAGGCGTCGATAGTCTTCATCGATCACCTTCTTATGACCCTGGAGCTCCACATCACTCTGGCGGAGAGCTTCCATGGTCTCGACTCGGCGATGATCAACAATAATCCCGTAATACAGAGAAAAAACGACCAATACAACAACCAATATATTGATTAATTTTTGCATTACAGCTCCGGTTTATACGTGTTGTTATTTTGCTGACCTTTCCAGGTCCGCCAACCGCCGCTCCCATTCGGGTATTTCTTCCTTCGAAATCACCTGTGGGGTCAGGCCGGTTGGCCCTGCGATTATATCTTTCCTCTTGAGCCTTCCCAGCAGTTCTTCCTGGGTGTCGGTGTTATGTCTCAAACGCTCCACTAACTGATCGATCTCAGCTACAAACTCCTGTACCGTCAATTCCATCCGGTGAATCAGCTGTTCGAGCAACACTTCACCATACCCTTCGTTGACTTGCTCAACGAGGCTGTTCACCTTCTCTTCTAAATGCGCCGACCGCTCCTGGCGGGTGGAGGTATCTCTATTCATGTGATATCCTTGCACTGGATAATTTATGTAGTCATATATTAGGCGGAATTTTTTGAATATTATGGGGAATAGCAACCCCTAATTTATTTTACGAATGCCAACTGTCGTTATCGCTGGTGATACCTGTTTTCCCTCACCAAGGCTTCTGTTCAAGCCGCAGCCCCGCTCCTGAAGGCTCCGGGAGAACTGCTCAGGGATGCGCAGCCGCCCCCCCCAACAGATCAAATTCGTCGTTCTGGCTGTCGGTTTCGGCGCTCTTGCCGGGCCATGACTATATCTATCAAAATTTGCACATTTCAGAGTATATAATGTACCAACCCTCAAGCAAAGAAAAAAGGGCTAGTGGATAGCCGTTCCAATTCTTTTCAAACGGTCCCAGGTAACAAAAGGGAGACGCTTAGAATCCAATGAGAAGTAGACAAAGAGGGCTTCCCCGAGAATATGATCATGGGGTACAAAGCCCCAGAAGCGGGAATCGAAGCTCTGGTCCCGGTTGTCCCCCATCATGAAGTAGTAGTCCTGTTCCACCACATAGAATTCCACCGGTTGGTCATCCACGACGATCCGCTTCCTCTCCACGCGCCGTCGGTGGCCATCCCTTAAAGCCACATCCCAGAGAATATACTGATCCCGGAATGCCCATAGGGTATCCCCTTTCGCCGGGACCCGCACAGGTTTGTAATGATCCTTGTTGCCGTTTCCACGGGGGAAAATGTTAGGGTCAGTCCAGTCCCTGGGTTGAGGCGCCTGGTCCGGGACCGGCATCTTTTCCGGATGGAAAAACGGCTCCCCATCAACCAGGATCTCCCGCTCCCTGATCTCTACCGTCTGCCCCGGCCCGGCGATCAACCGCTTTACGTACTTGTCCATAGGATCATGCGGGAACTTGAAGATAACCACGTCGCCGCTTTTCGGTTGGCGAAAGGCCGGAAAGCGCATCCATGGGATAGCGAAGCCCACCCGGGTGTAGGGGATGCCCAGCCAATCAGGCGTCCGCATGCCGTAAATGAACTTATTCCCGACAAGGAAATCCCCGACCAGGATCGTCTTTTCCATGCTGCCGGTGGGAACGATATAGGCCTCCACCACGGTAGATTTCAGGGCCAGGGCGATCAGGACGATGATCCCCAGGGAGCGCAGTTCGTGTAGAAACTTGGAGGATCCGCCAGGCCGTGCTGCCCGGGGTCTGGATACTTTGGCCTGTTTTCTGCCAGTTTTCGTCATTGTTTATCTCTCATATTGCGGCACGATCTCAGTATCCGGCTGCCCCCGATTCCCGGCGGGAGTCAGCCGCGCCGAAATACCAGCCCGTCTCGGGATCGACATAGATACAATGAGCCGCGCCGATCGTACTTTCCCGATACCGTACCTTATGCCCCATACGCATCAGCTTCTTGCGGGTTTCCGGGCTGATACCCCGGGGCTCTGCCAGGATCTCGTCGGGCTTCCATTGATGGTGAGCCCGGGGCGCTTCCACCGCTTCTTTGAGGCCAAGGCCGAAATCTACGACATTGGAGATAATCTGAGCCACAGTCGTAATAATTTTACCACCCCCAGGAGAACCCAAGACCATCAGAAGGGTGTCGTTCCGGGTAACGATGGTAGGGGTCATGGAACTGAGCATGCGCTTGCCGGGCTCAATGGCATTGGCGTGGCTGCCTACCAGCCCGTACATGTTGGGATAGCCTGGCTTGATGGAGAAATCGTCCATCTCGTTGTTGAGAATAAATCCGGCCCCTTTGACCACTTCCTCGGAGCCATAGCCCGAATTAATGGTGGTAGTGACGGCCACTGCGTTACCCCAGCGGTCCACGATGCTATAATGGGTGGTTTCCTCGGATTCCAGGAGCAGCTTCACATCCCCGTGTGAAACGTCCTCGCTCGCCGTCGCCCAGTTGGGAGAGACATCCCGCCAGCGCCGCGCCGCGTAGGCTTTGGAAATCAGCTTTCCCACCGGAACGTTCACGAAATCGGCGTCTCCCAGGTAACGGGCCCGGTCGGCATAGGCCCGGCGCTCAGCCTCCACCATGGCGTGGATATGCTCGGCGGAATGAAACTCCAGCCGGGACAGGTCCACCAGCTCCAGCTGATTCAGGATCTGGGCGAGGACGATCCCCCCCGATGAAGGGGGACCCATGCTGATGATGTGGGTACCGCGATAATCGAACTCAACGGGCGGGCGCTCCACGGCCTGGTAGTCGGCCAGGTCCTGCCTGGTGATCAGGCCGCCCTGGCGCTGTATGTGCGCGGCCAGCAGCCGGGCGGTCTCGCCGGTGTAGAACTCATCAGGGCCGTGGGTGGCTATCCGTCGCAGGGTGGCGGCCAGCTCCGGCTGCGTAAACAGGGCATTGAGCCGCAGCGGTTGGCCATTGGGATAGAAGATGCGCCTGGTTTCATCGAACCGAGCGAGGTGTTCCTCCCGATCCACCAGGTCCCGGTGCAGCTGATAGCTGACGGCAATGCCGTTCTCGGCCAGCTCCGCGGCCGGGGTCACTACATCTTCCCAGGAGAGGCGGCCATATTCTTCATGGGCCAGACCCAGCCCCCGCACCGACCCGGGAACGCCGCTGGCCAGGATACCGGTGGTGCTCAGGTCCTTGATAACATTGCCCTCCTCGTCCAGGTACATGTCCCGGCTGGCAGCAGCGGGGGCTTTCTCCCGGAAATCGATAGTGGTGGCACTGCCGTCGTCGAAGCGGATGACCATGAAGCCGCCGCCACCGATATTCCCGGCCCGGGGCAGGGTGACGGCCAAGGCCAAGCCGGTGGCCACGGCGGCATCGATGGCGTTCCCGCCCCGCCGGAGGATATTCAGCCCCACCCGGGAGGCGATAAGGTTGCCGGATACCACCATGCCCCGACGACCAACCGCATCGGGGTGACGGGCCCAGACCTCCGGGACGAAAAGCCCGACGATAAGGCAAAGGGTGAGTATACGCCTAATCTGCATGGATAGCACCGGGCCAGTGCATAATGCCTGGCCCGGCCTTGGTAAACTTCACCGATATTACATCGAATCGCACATCGGTGTCGATTCCTTTTTCGGCGCAGTATTGTTGGGCGGCGGCCATGATCCGGTCCCGTTTCTTGACCCCTATCTGCTCTTCCGGCTCTCCCCACTTCCCCGGTACCAGAGACTTCACCTCGCAGATGACGGTGACGGCCCCGCACCCGGCGACAATATCCAGTTCACCCAGGCGAGCGGCGTGGTAGTTCATATCCCGGATGGTGTAACCGTTCTCGATGAGGTAGGTGGCGGCCAGGCGCTCTCCCAGTCGGCCCAGGGTGTGGCGGTCCTTGAGGCTGCGCCACTGCGGCAGGTGCTGCTTCACCGGCCGGAAGGACTGGCGGTGGATGGGACAGGCCCCGTGGTCGGCCAGTGCCTGCATGTGTGCCTTGGTGCCGTAGCCCTTGTGCCGGTCGAAGCCGTATTCCGGGTAGACCTTGTGGTACTCGGCCATGAGGCGGTCGCGGTGGACCTTGGCCACGATGGAGGCGGCACTGATGGCCGGCTCTGTTTCGTCACCATCGACGATGGTCTCCTGGGAGGGGTGATCCAGTTGAATATTTTTGCCGTCAATGAGGAGGTGGTCCGGACCTGGATTGAGGGCGTCCACGGCCCGCTGCATGGCGGTGATAGTGGCCTGGAAGATGTTCCGGCGGTCTATCTCCGCCCGCTGGCTCTCGCCGATCCCCACCGCCAGGGCCCGGTCAAGGATCACGTCGTACAGGGCGGCCCGGCGCTTGGCAGTCAGCCGCTTGGAGTCGGCCAGCCCTTCGATGGGGCGCTCGGGATCGAGGATCACCGCCGCGGCCACCACCGGCCCGGCCAGGGGGCCCCGGCCGGCTTCATCAATCCCGGCTGTCAGGTTTGACAACTACCCCTCGTCAGCGAAGTTTTAATAAAGGAGATTGCCCTATAGAACTTTCAAAAATTGAGTAGAGTTTTAAAACGTTTGCACAAACCGCTTTATACTAGTAAAAGCAGGGCTATCCCATGGCCAAAATCCAGCGTGGGCTGCCTGACCAAGAAGCAAACCCGGCTTCGGCCTAGATGCCAGAAAAGCTTGCACCTGAGCTTTTGGCATATTTTTTGGGAATGATTCAGCACGTTTATTTATGCATTCAAAGAATCTCGTAATACACTCTATGACAGGATCGTCAGCTACCGATTGCATGCAAAGAGTCTCTAGCATACCAGGCGTTTTTGAATCCGGTAAGATTAGAATGGTGACTTGTGGATGTTTACCCGCTGGTAACAGTGGTTTCCGAGGTCCAGTCAGCTTGGCATCATTTAGGGCGCTACAAACGCTCTGAAATGCAGACGCCGCATTTGTTTCCGCGTCCCGGACAATTCCCAAGGAACTCACCCCATAAAAGCCCGGCATGTTACACAACGCTTTTAGAAATCCTCGCAGATCGCTTACACCACCAAAGTCTTGTACCTGAATGTTGGCTACACCCATATGCTTTAGAAGTGCGCGAAAGAACTCCTGGGCATCTCTGCCTTCGACGATGATTTGTTTTCGTTCATCAATCTCAGTAGGTGGCGGCATCAGCGCACCTCAAGGTCAGCTCTCATTGCCGAGGCGAGCGTCTCCTCATCATAGGTAACTGCTCGAATCCGATCATCGACGCGCTCCAATCGATGCAGCCGAAAATCATTTCTCTCACTTTGCATAAATGCTTCCCCTGCAGCTCTAATACACTCTAAGCTGTGCGTTGCGGCAAAGACCTGGGTATCGAACCGAAGAGCTGCATGGTCAATTGCTTGCCAAACTTTACTCATTACTGAATGGTGCAAGCCATTTTCAATCTCATCTATAAGAACAACACCATGCGGCGCGTTTGCTATCGCCAATAAAATGGAGATCAGACGCCCCAAGCCATCGCCCATTAAGGGCAGGGGAAGCATCCTTGCCAATCCTAAGTTGCCATAAAGCATAGGAACCCCTGCACTATAGATAGTGGCAATTCTCTTTAAGCGCGGCTCGATAATTTGCAGCGTTTCCAATAGGTTGTAAGGCTCCTCTATCACTTCCAATCGGCCAAAGCGTTCAGCATCTTCTTGTGGAGTTAGACGATGACAAGCTGCCAGAAAATAGCCAGGGAAAGGTGGTTCTGGAGGCGCCGGCTCTACTCGCAGTCCTTTCTCGTCAACTATCATCTCGGCTGATTGAGTTTTGCCGGATGAGTCCTCGAACCGAAGTTGTAGCACCTGACCAGGTAAACCGGTTGTCCCAAGTTCGTTTTTTGAATTTGACTTATCACCAATCGCCAAATGAGCAGAGGAACCTTGAACCAAGTGCAGTTTTATACTGTGCCGTCCGCCAGAACTAAGCGATCCGTTAATTTCAATCTTGGCTCTGGTGTCGAAATTCAGGAACAGAGGATTCCATAACGACTCACGAATTGAAGATAAATTCCCTTTGAACTCACTAATACCACGGAAGGCACTGATTTTTATCACAAGGCCTATGTTCATCGCACCTAAAAGCAGGAAGATGGCTTCTAACAGCGCTGTTTTACCCAAGTTATTCGCTCCTGCTATCAGGTTTACCCGACCCATTGACTCAATGGACAATTCGTCGAAACAGCGAAAGTTTCTAATGGAAACCGAGGTAAACATTCACAACACTCCTTAATTGTAATTCTGACGTAATTTACAAACGGTAAACTCGAAATTTGCCATTATAGATTGAATATCATATCCGGCTATCCCCCTCCAGCGCCTCCTGGATCGCCTGGCCGCAGCCGATCAGGCACGGAGCACCATGGGCCGGGCAGAGGATCTCCACCTGGAGTTGGGCCAGCCGGCTGGCACTTTCGCGGGCAAGGGTGGGATCATCCAGATACTCGTCGGGCAGGAGTTGAAACGGCCCTTCGCCTTCCCGGATAAGGAGATCGCCGCAGAACAGGGCCCCCGAACCGCCCTCCGTATCCATAAGCAGGGCGTAATGGTTTGTCAGTCCGGGGGTCCGGATGGCCTTGAACCCGCCGGGGAGCGCATCCCCGTCGCCGAACCACTGGTCCGGTTCCTCCTCCAGCTCAACCGCACCCTCGGGAGCATAGACCGGCGCCCCCAAGGCCTTACGGTAGCGCCAGGCCGAGCGCTGGTGGCCGTCCCTGGTCAGACAGATGGCCGCCACCTTGCCTATCTCCGCCAAGGCCTTATCAGCCAAAGGGAGGGGGTCAATCAGGACCTTCCCTTCATCCGTCAGTACGGCGTAGGCGTCGCTGCGGAAATTATCTATACGGTCATCGCTGACCGTCCAATGATAGAGCCAGGGGGTGAGCAGCTGGATGCGGTCAGCCTTGGCTTTGGGTTCTGACACGGTGAGTCTCCTTATTACATCTACGGTGGTCCAGGCGAGGACACGGGCACTTTCATCGGTTGTCAGTAAAGTTACCAGTCATTCGGAAAAAGGTCGAGGTTAAAGTAGTCGCCACCGTCTCACCCTACCGCCAGTCCACCACCCGCCACTTTTTCCCGTCGGAGCGCAGCACCAGGGCCCCGTCCCGGTCGGTGCGGTGGACTACCCGGGTGGCCTCATGCAGGCGGGCCATGACCTCCTCCGATGGATGCCGATAAACGTTGCCCTCCCCCACCGAGACCACCACTCCGGCCGGGCGGCAGTTTCCCGTCGAGAGAAGTAACCCGACCTGCAAGTAACTTGCAATACGAGGTCATTCAGGCTTTCATTGAACAATGGAGCGAGAGGAGTCTGAAGCTGGAGTACGTTGGTTAGCGGGGGCGACCCATCATGATAATTTACCCTTTCAGAATGCCGCCCAAATTCATTACCTTCCATCCAGTTCGAACAGAGTGGCGATTAAGTTCCGTCGGAACTCACAAGTTTGTTAGAAAGAACAATAAAGCATCGTGAAGTCGGTTTTAAGCCCACTCACTTCCAGATTGCCCCCCCACACCAATTCAGCGATCCCTGGCACAATATTTGAGCATTCTCTATCAAGGCATGCGTACAGTTGTCGGTAAGGATATATCTGAGATATGATCAATAAGAATCAAATCCTCAAATGGCTAGAACAGATTGACGCCAAACCATCAGAAGATACGGCCGACGGTGCAGATTGGTTACTTAGGGGCGAGTTTCGAGATATACCATTTGTGGTTGTAAAGCCCAAAGATGAGGATCGAGTACTTATTCAACGCAGGCTTGGAGTCCATGAGGATGATGTAGCCAAGCAAAAAGCGAGCACAATTGAGGACAGGGAAGAGTTCTTATACCATCTCAAGCGTGACCTTCTATTGTGCCATACCAGATACAACATAGGATTTGAAGATGAGGAGAAAACGATACTTAAAGGATTGTTAATTGAAAATTACATTTATGAGGATGGCCTCTCCAAAGAACTGTTTTTCCAGAAGTTCTACAATCTCCACGATGCATCCGTCCTATTTATTATCAATCTGAAGCGATTTAAATAGCGAACACCATGAACACATCCGCTACAACTGTCAAGAGAGATATACAGATTGCCCTTTTATTCAGGCTCGGGGAGGATGTGACCTCCCAGTTAGCACGACTTGAAGAAGAGGATCAATCCTCGCCCCGTAGATTCGCTTTAAAACCAGACGTAGAGTGGGTCGTTACTCCGGGCCCAGATGTTCAGGATTTCGGTGATACTACGAGTGGAGAGGTCATCAGCGCGCGACCAGCAGACAAGGTGGAAGAAATACCCGATACTTTTCCAAAAGAGGTCATTCAATTCTGCGAGGAACTCGGGATATTGCGATACTTGGGTAAAGCCCTTGATCTAATCAAAACGTGCTTCTCTCCAATCGTAGAGCCAGCACCGCGACTTGCACAAGATCCCGAAACAGAGGATAGGTGGCTAGTGCTCGATATTACGGTTGAGGGTGAAGTTGAGGACGTCTTAAGAAAGTATGATAACTTCATTAACCTTAAGGTGAAGTCAATCCCCTGGCCCGAACGAGATAAAATCCGGCTTGCATACAACATTCTTTGAACCGTGGACCCGCGAGATTACCATATCCTCGCAACGGAATTAGCGAGGGGTAGGCGCGCCGTAGATTTTCGATCGGCAATCAATCGAGCATATTATGCCACTTACAATGTTGGAGTGGAAATCCTGGAAGGAATGGGTTTTAAGATTGATAAGGGACCCCAAGGGCATAAAAAAGTACAATACCTATTCAATAATTGTGGTGTCGATGAGATTATATCAGTAGCCTCTAAACTTGGAGACCTTAATAGCCGCCGAATTGATGCAGACTATCGCTTACAAAAGCAATCCGTTGAGCGAAAGAAGAACGCGGAAGCTCTTGTAAACCAGGCCGGAGAAATGATTGAAACTATTGACGGTAGTTGTACTGGAGAGAATCGGGAGCAGATTGTCGCAACTATTAAAGAGTACCTCGATAAATTATCAGTTTAGGCCCCACCTTTTCTGCTCATTTGGCCATCACTAATCATCTTTCCCTTCCCTCTCAGCACCCAACTCACATTAATCCCCATCCAATCCAGCTCAGCCAGCACCATGGCGGAAATATTACACTGCCCCCCCTACCGCCAGTCCACCACCCGCCACTTTTTCCCGTCGGAGCGCAGCACCAGGGCCCCGTCCCGGTCGGTGCGGTGGACTACCCGGGTGGCCTCATGCAGGCGGGCCATGACCTCCTCCGATGGATGCCGATAAACGTTGCCCTCCCCCACCGAGACCACCACTCCGGCCGGGCGGCAGGCTTTTAAAAATGCCGTGGTGCTGGCGGTGCGGGAACCGTGGTGTCCCACCTTCAGCCAGTCGGCCTGGAGGAAATCGCCGTAGGCCAGCAAGTGCAGCTCCGCCATCCGCCCGGCGTCGCCCATAAACAGCATGGACGTGCCGCCATACCGCACCTTGAGGACCAGGGAGGCGTCGTTCACGTCCCGGACAATTGCCAGCTGGAGCGAGTCGGGTGACAGGACGAAAACGTCCACCGTGCCCAGCTGGAGCACCTGCCCGGCGGTAAGGCAGCGGATCGGCACCCCCAGCGAATCGGCGATACCTTTGAGGCGGCCATAGAGCCGGCTGCTGTGCCGGTTAGGGGTGTCCCAGATTTCACCCACGCGCACATGTTCCAGCAGGTAGAGCAGGCCCCCCATGTGGTCCGCCTGGGGATGGCTGATGACGGCTGCGTCGAGGCTGCTCACGCCCCGGCCGCGGAGGTAGGGAGCCACCACCCGCTCGCCTTGATCAAACCGGGGATTCCGCATCCCGGCGTCCACCAGCACGTGGCGCCCATCAGGCAGGGCCAGGTGGATGGCGTCCCCCTGCCCCACATCCAGGACGGTCACCTGCAGGCAGCGGCCGGCCAGGGCGGACTGCCATACCAGCAGGTTGGCCACCGCCAGCACCGCTGCCGACAGCCGTAGGCGGTACCGGGGCCTTCCGGGTTGGAAGAGGTAGGGAAAGACGATAATGCCCGCCACCAGCGCCACCAGGGCTGCCGATCCGGGATGGCCGACGACCAGCTGCGGATGGGGCAGTCGGGAGAGTAGATTCACCGCTCCCTGCATGAGCGTCAGAGACAGCCAGACGGCATTGGCGAACACTGCTCCCAGCCCTTCCCACACCACCGCTGCCAGCAAGGCCACCAGCTCCCCAATAACAGCTAGGCCAGCGAGGGGGATTACCACCAGGTTGGCAAGCAGCACGTAGAGGGAAGTGGTATGGAATACCGCCAGGGTTACCGGCAGGATACCTACCTGGGCTCCCAGGCCCACCAGGAAGAGGTCTAGTGTGTAGCGCAGGGGCCGCCACCGGTATATCCACTCACCGGCTTGGGTGCCGCCGATCCAGGTCCGCAGCCGGGGGTAGATATGAAGTATACCCGCCACGGCCGCAAACGAGAGCTGAAAGCTGGCGGTGAACAGGCTGCGGGGGTTGATCAGCAGGCTGATGATGGCCGCCGCTCCCAGTAGGTTCCAGACGCCGGGCCGCCGCTCCAGGGACCGCCCCCAGGCATACAGGAAAGCCATGATACTCGCCCGGACAACGCTGGGAGGCGCGCCCGTCAGGAAAACGTAGCCGAGCAACCCGGCGCCCACTATTAAAACCCTGTTTTCTCGGCGGATGGGAACCAGCCCCGCCAGGGACATGAGGACCAGAAGCACATACCCCACGTGCAGCCCGGAGACGGCCAGTATGTGCCCGACCCCCAGGGCGGTAATCCGGCTGCGGAAGTCATCATCAATGCCGCTTTTATCGCCCAGCAGCAGCCCCATTGCCAGCCCGGCCTGCGGCTGGCCGAGCCAGGTCTCCATTCGGCCCGCTATCCGCTGCCTGAGGAGGGCCAGCGCCCGTCCCAGGTGAAACCCCTGCCGCGGCCCAACGGCCAGCACCGTCACCGGCTCTTTGATAAGCACATCCACGCCGCGCGCCCAGAGGTAGTAGCGGTAGTTAAATCCGTTGGGGTTGCGCCGACCACCAGGCCAGTCGAGCCGGCACTGGAGGGAGAGGGTGTCGCCCGGTAAAAAACCCTCATCTTCGGTAATAGGCAGCTCGCGGCCGTTGTAAATCCGCCATATGCCGCGCTTGAGGTGCAGTGAATCAGGCAGACCAACCAGGAAATGAACCGTAATCTGAGTGCGGTCTTCCCTGTACTGGGCATCCTTGACGACGCCCCGGACGAGGTACTGCCGGGAAGGGTTCAGTTCAGGTAGTTGATCAGACTGGCGATAGTCGGGTGACAACCACCCCCCCAGGGCCAGGACCGCCACCAGCAGGCAACCATCCCAGCGCCGAGAGATGGCCAGGCCAATCGCGGCGAGACCCGCCCATACCCCCCAGGGTAAATGACTGATATGCCCCAGCACCATTCCCACTATAAGCGCCAGGGCTACGGGCAGGAGGGGGTGCTGGCGGAAGAGCGGAAGTTTATCAGGTATAAACAGACGGCCTGGTTCAAATGAGGCCATAAAGTGAAGCGGGGTCAATTGTGGAACGTGATCGAGATGTCAATGCAAAATGCAAAGTGCAAAATGCAAAATGGAATTGAAGGGAGTAGCCCCATTCATTTTCCTTCCAGCGCTTTGCGGCGCTCCCGCAACAGGAGAAAATCGGACCGCTCGCGGTTGCCATCCTCCCGCAGTGCGATGATACGGATGGCCTCCGGGACCGGGATGAGGAGGTTGTCGGGGTCGGTGTAAAAGACGTCCAGGAGCTTCCCGATCATGTTAAAGTCATACTTTAACTTGCGGGCGTAAAATTCCCTTCGCTCCACCTTATAGCGGTCAACGCTTGCAGGATTTCTTTCAATGGGTTTCCGGAGGGGATGGTCCCGTTCGGCCTGCCCGAAAACAGCGGCATCAGCCTTAAGCCCGGCATAAAACCCCGCCAGGTAGATGATCTTCCGGCTCTCATCCCAGCGGGTCCAGGTCTTGCCGGTGATGTCGCGCTGGGCAAAGAGCTGACAGGATAACAGGATAATCGGGATAAGCATCTGGCCCAACCGTAAAGCGAGGTCCCTCACCCAGCCGTGAACGGCTGGGCTTATTGGATCAACCAGATAAAATAGCGCATTATCCATCCTGTAGAGGCTCATCTGGGGCCATACCGATTCACAATCGGGTACCGCCGCCCCACGCCGAAAGCCTTGCCGGTAACGCGAATGGTAGGCGCCGCCTGCCGCCGCTTGTACTCGGCCTTGACCAGCAAAGATCGGATATGGGAAATGAGCTCCGGATCGTAGCCCTTAGCCCGAAGATCCTCATCAGTAGCCCGGTTCAGGACCAGTTCGTCCACCAGGGGACTCACCACCTTGTAGTCGAACGGATCAACCTGTCCGGGGCGCAGCTCGGCGCTGGGGGTCTTCTCAATAACGGCAGTGGGGATTATCTCACGACCTTCCGCCTTGTTGACGTGGCGGGCCAGCCGGTACACGTCGCTCTTGGAAATGTCCCCGATGGGCGCCAGGGCCCCGGCCATGTCGCCGTAGAGCGTGGCGTATCCCAGGGCCACCTCGGTCTTGTTGCCGGTGGTGAGCAGCAGGGCACCGCGCTTGTTGGCCACCGCCATCAGCAGCGTCCCCCGGATGCGGGCCTGCAGGTTCTCCTCGGCCACTCCCGGCTCGGTGTCCTGGAAAAACGGCTCCAGCGCATCCTGCATCTCACGGCGCAGGGATTCGATGGGCAGCATCTCAAAGCGAATGCCCAGGTTTTGGGCTACCCGGCGGGCGTCCTCCTCGCTGCTGCTGGAGCTGTAGCTCGTGGGCATGGCGATGCCGATAACCTGTTCGCGGCCCAGCGCCTGCACCGCCAGGGCACCCGTCACGCTGGAGTCTACGCCGCCACTCAAGCCCACAACCGCTTCCCGGTGCCCCGTCTTGCGGAAATAGTCCCGGATACCCAGGACGATGGCGTCGTTCAGTTCAACTACTCTGGTTAGGGTAGTAGCAGTGGCAGTAGCAGTAACGGGAGCAGTATCCAATGGGAAGGGTACATAGATCAGGTCTTCTTCGAAGGCGGCCCCGGCGTATATCAATTCGCCGGATTCGTCGCAGACCAGGGAGCGCCCGTCGAATACCAGTTCGTCCTGGCCGCCCACCAGGTTGCAGTACAGGAACGGCTTTTTCCACCGCCGAGCCTTTTCCCTGATGAGCTCCCTCCGCCTGGGATCACGATCAACACGGAAGGGGGAGGCGCTGATGTTGAGGAACAGGTCAATCCCCTGCTCACACAGGATGTCACAGACCTTTGTGTCGTAGGTCAGGTCCCACAGGTCTTCGCAGATGTGCAGCCCGAGGCGGAGGGTCTGGCCACCGGCAAGGGTCAAAGTCAACGGTTTGATCTCAGCGGCAGGCGTGAAGTAGCGGCGCTCATCGAAGACGTCGTAGGTGGGCAGGAGGGTCTTGTCCCGATAGGCCCGGACTTTCCCGTCATGGAGCACGGCGGCGGTGTTGTACAGCTTACCTTCCTCCTGGCGCACCGTGCCGGTGATGATCCATTGTTCGCCCACTTCTCCGGCCAGGGCTTCCAGGGCTTCCTCCAGGTCCCTCAGGAAGGCATTCTCGAACAGCAGGTCCTGGGCCGGGTAGCCGGGCAGGGCGCACTCGGGGAATACCACTATCTCTGCCCGATCCCCAACCCGTGCCAGATATTGGCGGTGCAGCTCCAGGTTACCCTGAATGTCGCCGACGGTGGGATTGATCTGGGCAAGGGCGATCATAAGCGGCATGGATCAGGTCTCCGCCTGTCAGGGCCCCGCCCGTTACGGCTCCAGCCGGGTGAGTGTGCGGGGGTAGGGGATGGTCTCCCGCAGGTGAGACACACCGCAGATCCAGGCCACCACCCGCTCGATGCCCATGCCGAAGCCCGAATGGGGCACGGAGCCGTAGCGCCGCAGGTCCAGGTACCACTGGTAGTCCTCCAGCGGGAGGTCGTTCTCCTTGATGAGCCTGACGAGGGTATCCAGGTCATCCTCGCGCTGGCCGCCGCCCACGATTTCTCCGCAGCCCTCCGGGGCCAGGATGTCCATGCCCAGGGCCAGGCGCTCGTCCTCGGGGTCACGCTTCATATAGAAGGCTTTGATGGCGGCCGGGAAGCGGTGGACGATGAGGGGCCGGTCGAAATTCTCGCTGAGGACGGTCT
Organism: uncultured bacterium; assembly: GCA_964621455.1. Lineage (GTDB taxonomy): Bacteria > Fidelibacterota > Marinisomatia > SCGC-AAA003-L08 > TS1B11. The sequence continues at coordinate 30,983 of CAZULW010000006.1, read as the reverse complement.
CGTCGCTGCCGCCGAAGTCTCCGCCCCACTGGAAACTGACCCCCGCCTTCTGCAGCAGCTCCACGGCCTCGGTGTAGCTCACGCGCGGGAAGGGAGTCCGGATTACCTCCAGGCGGCTCACGTCCCGTTCCAGGACTTCCAGCTGCTCCAGCCTGGTTTCCAGGACCCTTTCCACCACGTAGGCCACCAGCTGCTCGGCCCAGACCATATTGTCTTCCAGATCGCAGTAGGCTATCTCCGGCTCCACCATCCAGAACTCGGTGAGGTGGCGGCGGGTCTTGCTTTTCTCCGCCCGGAAGGTAGGCCCGAAGCAGTAGACTTTTTTCAGGGCCATGGCGTTGGCTTCGTTATAGAGCTGCCCGCTCTGGGTCAGGTAGGCCGTTCGGCCAAAGTAATCGATGGCGAAGAGGGTGGTGGTCCCTTCCACGGCGTTAGGGGTGATGATGGGTGTATCCACCAGCACGAAGTCGTTGCTGTCCAGGAAGTCCCGGCAGGCGCGGATGATCTCGTGGCGGATAAGCATGATGGCGTGCTGCCGCCGGCTGCGCAGCCACAGGTGCCGATGATCCATGAGAAACGCCGTGCCGTGCTCCTTGGGCGTAATGGGATAGTCTTGGGCCACGTGGTGGACGTCAAGGCCATTGACCAGCAGCTCGTACCCGCCCGGGGCCCGCTGGTCCCGGCGCACCTCCCCCCTTACGGTGACAGCCGACTCCTGGGTGAGGGTCTCGAAGGCACCGAACAGCTCCGCCGGCACGTCATTCCGGGAAATGACACTCTGCACAATGCCGGTCCCGTCGCGAACCATGAGAAAGCCGATCTTGCCGCTGGAGCGGATATTGTATACCCATCCCTGCAACTCTACGACCTGCCCTACAAATTTGCCCAGGCGTTGAATGGTGGTAACCGGCGCCATAATATCCTTACTGAGGTCTCCTGGCCTGTTTACCAGGTCGAAACCACTTCGTTGAGGATATCTTCTGAAATCTTCCGGATGGCCACCCGCAGGGCGAACTCCCTGGGGTCGCCGAACTCGTCCTCCTCGTCGACCTGGCCATCCCGGTCATTGTCGATATTGTCACTCCCGATATCCCCACCGGGAGGATAGAAGCCGAAGCCCGAAAAGGTCTTCTCAAACAGGGGCCGGTTGCGGGTCAGGTCGTACCAGACCACCTGGGCATAAACGTCAATCTGCCACTCCTGCACCATTTCCTCGGCGGTATAGGTGACCGGTTTGTCCGTCACGCGGTTAATGGTGATCTGCAGGTTGCTGTCGGCCCGGTCCTCGTCGGTTACGCGCAGAACGTTCTCGTCGACGAACAGGTCGGTCACCAGCTCGCTGGCCGCGTCGGTGGCGGCGAACTCCGAGGTCTGATTTACCACCGTCGCTATGGCGATGCTGTTAATATGGGGCGGGAGGCTCCCCCGGAACGAGTAAATACCGCAGCCGGCAAGCAGGAGGACAACCCCTGCCAGGAGGCTATTTCTTCTCCAGTCCATAGGCTTGAATCTTTCGGTAAAGGGTTCGTTCGGCGATGCCCAGGGCCTGGGCGGTCCGCCGCCGGTTATGGTTGAACCTGGCCAGGGTCTGCTGGATGAGCTCCTTCTCCAGCTCCTCCATGGTGATCTCTCCCACCGCCTCCGGATCGACGAGGGGCCGGGACTCAATATGGGTAACATCACCGGTGAAAACCGCCCCCTCTTCACCTTCACCAACCAGCCCCGCCGCTGGCGGGGCCAGGGGTACTGGCGAGGGAATGTACGGGTCCACCGCGCCGCCCGGCACCTTCTGCCCTACCGCCAGCTGTTTCAGGTCGTTCAGGTCCTGGCGGATGAACAGCAGCTGCCGCAGGATCAGCTCCCGGTCCGACTGTTCCGGGGGGGTGTCCACAACAACGGGTAGGGTCTGGCTGCCCGTGTACCCGCTCGCCGTGATCTGCGTGGACAACATCTCAGGCGTGATGCGCTCGCCGGGATTCAGGGCCAGGATGCTCTCAACCACGTTTTTCAGCTCCCGCACGTTTCCCGGCCAGCTGTAAGCCTTGAGGAACCGGATCGCCTCGGGCGTAAAGCCCTTGAAGGCCAGGTCGTTCCGGGTGGCAAACTCCAGGCCGAAGCGCTCTACCAGCAGGGGAATGTCAACCGGGTGTTCCCTCAGGGGCGGCAGGTTGACGGTCACCGTCTTCAGGCGGAAATAGAGGTCCTGGCGGAAGTCGCCCCGGCGGGTGTCCTCACCCAGGTCCCGATTGGTGGCGGCTACTACCCGCACGTCCACCCTGCGGGTTACGTTGTCGCCCACGCGCATGAACTCCCCCTGTTCGATGACCCGCAGGAGCTTCACCTGGGTCTCCAGGGGGGTCTCGCCGATCTCGTCCAGGAAGATGATGCCCTCGTCCGCCGTCTCGAAGTAGCCTTTCCGGGTCTCATCCGCGCCGGTGAAGGAGCCCTTCCGGTGCCCGAAGAGCTCGCTCTCGATGATACCGGCGGGGATGGCGGCGCAGTTGACCGTCACCAGGGGACCGAACTTGCGGCGGCTGGCCTTGTGGAGGGCCTTGGCGACCATCTCCTTCCCCGTCCCCGACTCGCCGGTCACCAGGACGGAGATGTCGGTCGGGGCGATCTGCGCGATGGTCTGGAGCACCTCCTGGATGCCCTCCGACTCGCCCAGGATGCCCGACTGCCGCTGTAGGGTTTCGATGTCTATAGTCATGATTCCCTAGTTCTCACACGCGCAACACCAGCTTACCTATTACCTCACCGGCTTCCAGCATGCGCTGGGCTTCGGCGGCATCGGCCAGGGATAGGGTATTCGTGAGGATGGGCTTGACTTTCTTCTGGGCAACCCAATCCACCAATTCCACCATTTCCTCCTTGGTACCCAGGTAAAGCCCCTTGATACTCAGGTGGCGCAGATAGGTCATGTGGAGGCTGACGGTTGCTTCCCGGCCGGTGATGATACCACACAGGAGCATCTGGCCGCCCTTCTTCAACAGGTCAAAGCTAGTGGGGAAAGTCTCGGGGCCGACGAAATCGATGATCAGATCCATACCGGCCGGGGCCACTTTCCGGACTCCGGCGGCCACATCATCGGTGAGGCGGTTGAAGACCACATCAGCGCCCAGACTTTTCATCAGCTCCAACCGCCCGGGCATGCTGCCGGTCGCCAGGACGGTGGCCCCCAGTTGCTTGGCAATCTGGATGGCTATGGTTCCCAGGCCACCGGCGCCGCCCCACATGAAAAAGGTCTGGCCGGGCTGCAGGTTCCCCACCGTCTTCAAGGCATGAAAGGCCGTCAGACCAGCCACGGGAATGGCCGCCGCTTCCTCAAGGGAAACGCCATCGGGCAGGGGGATCACGTTATGAGCCGGCACCACCACATATTCGGCATAGCCCCCCTTCAAGTGCAAACCGAAATATTTCCAGTTTAGACAGAGATTAGGTTTGCCCTCGTTGCAGAGAGGACATTCGCCACAGGCCACCAGAGGATAGACCACTGCGCGAGTGCCCGCCTTGACACCGGTGACTCCGTCGCCTAACTCGTCGACAACGCCGGCGATGTCGCCGCCGGGAATGTGGGGCAGGGGAATGGGTATGCCGGGATAACCCCGGCGCACTACAAGGTCAACATGGTTAAGGCCTGTGGCTGCAACCTTCACCAGCACCTCCCCCGGGCCAGGGACCGGTGTAGGGAAATCGGTGACATAGGTTAATACCTCGCGGCCGCCGTGTTCTGGAATCGTTATCGCACGCATGCTAGCAAAACCCTCCTTCCCGAATCCCGTATCATGATGATCTATTGAATCGGCCAGATGACAAAGATCGCCGCGTCCCACAGGGCATGCGAGATGATCCCCGGCCAGACCGACCCGTACTTAATGAACATGGCCCCCCAGAACAGCCCCGCGACCAGGGCCGCCATCAGCAGCATGAAGTTGAAGGCCCAGACGTGCACGCCGCCGTAGACCAGGGACGCTAGGATATACCCTCTGACCGGGCCGATCCGCTCGCCCAGCCGGCGCTGCACGAATCCCCGCCAGAAGACCTCCTCGGCCGGGCCGATCCATGCCAGCAACAACAGGGCGATAAGGGCCGGCGAGGCCTGGGCCCTGCTGGCGTAGATACCCGCCACCTGGGATTCGGCAAAGGTGAATAGCCGGGTACTGACGAGGTTCCCCAGGTAGAAAACGAGGTAGAGGACCACCGCCGAGGCCACACCGATGACAACATACCGGGGCTTGAAAGCATAGATCTGTGCCAACCGGCCCCGATCAATCAGTAAGGCAAACCCAGCAAGGATACCGGCAAAAACGACCATAAAGCCCCAGAAATTAGCCAAACCCGCCGTCCAGGGGGAAAACAGCACCAGCCAGAAGACGGCAGCCAGGGCGCAGAGTATGGCAACGGATCGCACCTAAATCACAGCTCCCAGTATAAGACCGACAATAAGCAGCAGTCCGAACAGCAGGTGGACCTGGGCTGTCTGCTGATCGATCAGGGCGACGGCTTCGATCTGCCCCGGCTGGTTGGCGCGAACAGTGTTGATGTTCTTCAGGGCCGGCGGCAGGCTCAAGAATACCAGCAGGGCCCACGGCTCCAGTACGCCAAAGATCACCATAGCCGCCACGGCCGCGTAAGCCCCCAGGACCAGCAGATAGTATTCCACCTTGGCGCCGGTATGACCCAAAGCCGAAGCCAGCGTCTTGATACCCGCCTCGGTATCGTGGGCGATGTCCCGGTAGTTGTTCCCAAGCAGAATGGCCGCCACCAGGAAGCCCACGGGCAGGGAGACGTAAAAAACAGCCGGCTCATAACTGCCGGTGAGGGCGAAGTAGGACCCGATGACCATGAGGGGCCCCATGAGGGCGAAGACCATGATGTCCCCCAGGGCCTTATACTTGTAGGCGATGGGTCCGGCGGTGTAGAACACGCCGCCAAGGAAGCCGACAAGGCCGATGATAAACATGGGCAGCCCCCGGTAATAGATAAGGACAAAGCCCAGGGCAATACTGATGGCATAGGCCGCCCACCCCCCGGCCAGGACCTGCCTGGCGGTAAGCAGGCCATCCTGGATAACCCCGCTGGAGCCGAAGGTGTAATCCTGGTCTACACCCTTCTTGTAGTCGAAATAGTCGCTTAACAGGTTGGTCCCGATATGGAACAGCAGTGAACAGACGATCACCAGGGCGAAGAGCCACCACATCACGGGGCCGTCGTAATAGAGTGCCAGCATGGCTCCCACGCAGATAGGGACGATGTGGGCGGTGAAGGAAAAGGTCCGCACCGCCTGTAGCCAGATACTGAGGGCGCTGCGGGTGGGCTGGGTGGTTTCGGTCACGTTATCCTCTTGTTATAGTTGGTTGTTGGTATGTTGAGTGTTAGTCCAGCCGCGAATATCCTGCCAGACCCACTAAATCTATTACTTTTAGCCACGAATTATCACGAATTGTTTTTATCCAGTAACGAATTATTCTTATTGAATCTACCAGAAACCTCAATCAACCTACCTCGGAAGTCAATGGTACAAATGTTGAATTCTCGAGCGCTTCGGTTGCAAAGAGCAGACAGGCTCGGATATCATCATGGGTCAGACCTTCATATTCGCTCACGATCTCGTTCTCCGTCATCCCACTAGCCAGCAATCCGACAATATGCTGAACCGTTAGCCTCGTCCCACGGATGACAGGTTTGCCGACCATGACTTCAGGATTCATGGTGATGCGTTTTAGAAGTTCATTTTTCCCCATTTCTCGGTTCTCCTTTTACCCTCAGGCAGCAGTCTTCCCACCAATATCTTCCCTATAAAAACTGCCGGGGAAATCAATCCGGTCGATGTTGGCGTACACCTTGTCCCGGGCTGCTCCCAGATTCTGCCCCGTAGCCACCACGTTCAGCACCCGCCCGCCATTGCTTACCAGCCGGCCTGAGGCGTCGGTAGCCGTACCGGCATGGAACAGGATGATTTCCCCATCCAGCCCCTCCAGGCCGGCGATGGGCTTGCCCTTTTCGTACTTGCCGGGGTAGCCCTCCGAGGCGACTACCACACACACCGCCGTGCCTGGTTTCGTGTCAACTTTTGCGGGCAGGCCACCGGACAAAGCCTGCTCTATCAGCTCATAAAGGGGCGTATCCAGCAGGGGCAGCACCACCTGGCTCTCCGGGTCACCCATACGCACGTTGAACTCGATTACGTAGGGCTTGCCGTCCACGATCATCAGCCCGGCATAGAGGCAGCCGGTATATGGGCACCCTCGGGCCTTCATCCCATCCACGGTGGGTCTTAGAACGGTCGTCGCTATCTCATCCACCAGCTCCGGCGTCGCCAGGGGGGAAGGCGCGATGGACGCCATACCACCGGTGTTCGGCCCCTGGTCGCCGTCGTAGGCCCGCTTATAGTCCTGGGCTGTGCCGATGATGACGAAGCTAACGCCGTCGCACAGGGCGAAGACCGACATCTCCGGCCCTGACAGGCACTGCTCCACCGACAGGGCCAGCCCGGCCTCGCCGAAGGCTTTGCGGTCGAAGTACTGCTCCAGGGCCGGCTCCATCTCATTTTCCGACTGGCAGACAATCACCCCTTTACCGGCAGCCAGGCCGTCGGCCTTGAGCACAATGGGCAGGCCCATTTCATCCACCGCGGCTCGGACCTCCTCCCTGGAACGGGCGGCCCGGTAGTCCGGATGGGGGATACCGGCGTCCCGCATGAAGTCCCGGGCGAAGAGCTTGCTGCTCTCCAGCTGCGCCGCCGCCCGGGTGGGGCCGAAGACTTTTAATCCAGCATCCTGAAGATGATCAACAAGACCCGCTGCCAGGGGAACCTCAGGGCCGACAATCGTCAGATCAATTTTCTCCCGGTTTACAAATTGTACCACAGCGGCGTGGTCGCTCACATCGAGTGGAAAATTCTTAGATAGTTGAGCAGTGCCCGCGTTGCCGGGGGCGCAGAACAGGTCGTGTTTTTGTTCCCGGGCGAGGGACCAGACCAGGGCATGCTCCCGGCCCCCGCTGCCCACTACCAGGATGCGAGCCATAGACTACCTGTCCAGATTAAGAGTATGGAGCGCATAGCCTTCCGCCTGTTAACTGGTGATTGGTCATTGGTCATTGGTCATTGGATGCTGAATTGCGACGGACTACCAACCACGGACGACTGACCATAACTGCCGACTGCCTACTGCCAACTGCTACTACCTCTCCGTACATCCTGTTCATCCTGTTAATTCTGCCAATTTCTTCCTTGCGTCCTTTGCGCCTTTGCGGTTCCTCTTCCCCCTGCCAACTGCCCACTGCCGACTGCCAACTGACTACCCAGTTTGTGTTCATCCTCCAGCCGGAGGATTTCGTCCCGCAGCCGGGCCGCTTCCTCGAACTGCAGGTTCTCCGCCGACCGCTTCATCTCCCGGCGCAGCAGGTCCAGGGTGAAAGCCAGGTCCTGTTCATCAAGGTTGGTCAGGTCGTATCCGCCGGCCAGCGGACCGGGTGCCGCCTCCGCCACTCTGGTCTGGGCATCGGCCACGGAAGTAGTGAGCATCACATCCTCCACCGACTTGTACACCGTGGTGGGCGTGATGCCGTGCTCCCGGTTGAACGCCCCCTGGATGCCGCGCCGCCGGTTGCACTCGTCAATAACCTCCTGCATGGACCGGGTAACATTGTCGGCGTAGAACAGCACCTTGCCATTCAGGTGTCGCGCCGCCCGGCCCGCCACCTGCATCAGCGAGGTGGTTGAGCGCAGGAAGCCTTCCTTGTCGGCGTCCAGCACCGCCACCAGGGATACCTCCGGCAGGTCCAGTCCCTCCCGCAGCAGGTTGATCCCCACCAGTACGTCGAAGTTGCCCAAGCGCAGGTTACGCAGGATCTGCACCCTCTCCAGGGATTGGATCTCCGAGTGCAGGTAGTCCACCCGCAGCTCCATCCCCTTCAGGTAGTCCGACAGGTCTTCCGACATGCGCTTGGTGAGGGTGGTAACCAGCACCCGCTCCCGGTTGGCCGTGCGACCCTTGATCTCGGCAATCAGGTCGTCGATCTGCCCCCGGGTGGGCCGCACCTCGATCCCCGGGTCCATCAGGCCCGTGGGACGGATGATCTGCTCCACCACTACGCCCACGGACTGCTCCAGCTCGTATGGCGCCGGCGTTGCCGAAACGAAGATGACCTGGTTCAGCTTGTCCTCGAATTCGGGGAACTTCATGGGGCGGTTGTCCAGGGCCGAGGGCAGCCGGAAGCCGTACTCCACCAGCACTTCCTTGCGGGAGCGGTCGCCGTTGTACATGGCCCGCACCTGGGGGATGGTGGCGTGGGACTCGTCTATGAATACCAGGAAGTCCTCGGGGAAGAAGTCCAGCAGGGTATGGGGCCGCTCGCCCGGTCTGCGGCCGTCCAGGATGCGGGAATAGTTCTCGATGCCGTTGCAGTAACCCACCTCCAGCAGCATCTCGATGTCGTAGTTGGTACGCTGCTCCAGGCGCTGGGCCTCCAGCAGCTTGCCCTCGTCACGGAACCACTGCAGCCGCTCCACCAGCTCGGCCCGGATCTCATCCACGGCCCGGTGGATCACCTCCTGGGTCGTGACGAAGTGCTTGGCAGGATAGATGCTGATCCGCTCCAATCCCTCTTCAGGGCCGACGATCTCACCGGTGAGGGTGTTGAAGGTGAGGATACGGTCCACCTGGTCGCCGAAGAACTCGATACGTACGGCATGACCCATATAGGCGGGGAAAATCTCGATCAGGTCCCCCCGCACCCGGAAGTTGCCCGGCTCCAGCACCGGGTCGTTGCGCACGTAGTAGATGCCCACCAGCCGCGACAGCAGCTCCCGGCGGTCCAGCTCCTGCCCTACCTTGATATGCACCACGCTCTTTTTGTACTCCGAGGGCGAGCCGATGCCGTAGATGCAGCTCACGCTGGCCACTACGATGACATCCCGGCGCTCAATCAAAGCCGAGGAGGCCTTCAGGCGCAGGCGGTCGATGTCCTCGTTGATGGACGAATCCTTCTCGATGTACAGGTCGCTCACCGGCAGGTAGGCCTCGGGCTGGTAGTAGTCGTAGTAGCTGATGAAGTACTCCACGGCGTTGTGGGGAAAGAGGCCCTTGAACTCGCCGTACAGCTGGGCCGCCAGGGTCTTGTTGTGTGACAAAATGAGGGTCGGCCTTTGGACCGCCTCGATGACCTGCGCCATGCTGAAGGTCTTGCCGCTGCCGGTTACCCCCAGCAGGGTCTGGCAGCGATGCCCGTCGTGAAGGCCCTGCACCAGCTGGGCGATGGCCTCGGGCTGATCGCCCTGGGGCCGCATATCGCTGACGATCTGAAACTCTGACATCATGGCAGACTCTGGTGGGGGAAATTTACGGCGGGATGAGGGGCGAGGGAAGGGGGATGTGGGGGGAATTATGAACACAGTAAAATTGTCATTCCGAACCCTTCACCCGCTGAAAGTCTTATTACAGGCTCCCCCTACTGCCTTTCGGTAACGTGCCCCGCATCACGCCGTTCCTGTGAGCAGTGGCACACGATCTAGTAATATGTGAAATACGTGACGCAGCGCATATACTAAGGGAAAGCACCGACTTAATATGCGCCCAAGTAGTAGGAATACGGCCCATCGGGGCTTGTATTCGTAAATGTAATCTTGGAGAGATAAAATAGGGAGTTAGAGATGAAAATCCTTCGTAGCACTGTCCTTTTCTTGTTTATCGCCCTTGCGGCAACGGCTTTCTTCGGCTGCGAGTCCACCACCGGCCCGGATCAGGTTGACGGCGCGGTGGTATCCCTGTCGATACAGGGGACCCGGCCCGCCGCCGGGAGTGTAGCCAAGGCATGGTCCCCATGGGGCGCCGCCCAGGCTGATTCGGTGGTGTTGCCGGTGAAAAATGCAGCAGGGACCGATACCCTCGGCACTCTCACCATCACCACCGCCCTGATAGCCCTCAAGGAGATCGAGCTCGAGTCTGAAGAGGAGCAGGAGGAGGAAGAGGAGACCGGGGTGGAGGATCAGAAACTGGAGTTCCCTGGGCCCTTCGTGGTGGACCTGATTGCCAATACGGTGACCCCTTCTCTGGACACGGTGACCATAGACTCCGGCCGCTATACCCAGATCGAACTCAAGCTGGACAAGATTGAGGGGGATGAAGATGACGATGAAGGGAGCCAGCTGGTGGACCCCAGCGACCCCCTCTTCGGCAACAGCATCTATGTAGAGGGACTCTATAGCGGGGTCACCGCCACCGACAGGGTCACCGACGTACTCTTCATCATGTCCTATGACATCGACGAGGAATTTGAGCTCACCACCGTAGACCCCGTCACCGGGGTAGCTGATTCGTCCGTGGGCTTTACCGCAGAAGAGGGTGAAGTGAATCCCATCATCATCGCCTTCCGCTTGCTTAAGTGGTTCGATTTCAGCAACACCGAGACCAACGAGGACGGTGTGGACTTCACCTCCCTGATGGTGACTCAGGACACCAGCGGGGCGGACATCATCCTCCTGGACGAGAATGCCGAAGGGGTCAATGAGGTCATTCGTGAGGTGATCGAGGAAAACATCGAGGAGTCGGCTGACTACGGCGAGGACAAGGACGGCGACGGCGATCTCGACTCCGACGAAGACGACGACCCTGATGAAGAAGACGAGGACGACCACTGAGCCATAGGCAACCTCAACCATCCACTACCTAACAGTGACACAAAAGGGGCGGCACCAGCTACCCCTTTTTGCTCTCGCGCAGCGTCCTGGGAATAAATCTGCCTCCGCCGCACGCCCGACTAACCCGCCTTAACCCACCTCACGATCTCCGGCAGGGTCACCCGCTTGCCGTAGAGCAGGATGGCCGTGCGGAAAACGACCCCCGCCCAGCGCATCATCAGGACCGTGAACAGGGCCAGCACCAGCACCGTCCCCGTCACCTCCCACCAGGGTACATCGGTCACTGCCAGGCGGATGATCATCAGGAAAGGTGTCAGGGGCGGGAAGAAGGAAGCGGCCCGCACCACCAGGGCGTCGGGATGGAGCATCACGTAGGAGGAGAATACCAGGGGCAGGATGGGGATCAGCGACAGCAGCCCCGCCACCTGCTGGGCCTCCTGCTCGGTCTCGAACAGGCTTCCAATTGAAGCATATATTGCGGCATAGAAGAAATACCCCAGGATGGCGTAAATGACAAAATATATCGTCACTCCGGCTGAGATCAGCTCCACCCCCCGCCCGGCCCCGGCCAGGGAGGTCACCACCAGGTAGATGGTCATCTGCGTCAGCCCCACCAGACCCAGACCCAGGATTTTGCCCGCCATAAGGTCCCGGCTGGTGATGGATGAAAGCAGCATTTCCACTACCCGGCTGCCTCGCTCAGTGATTATGCTGCGCATGAGGATCTGGGATGAGAGAAAGACAGCGAAAAAGAGAATCATCACATAGATAATAGGGGTCATGAAAGCCTGCATCTCATCGGACTCGGAAAAGTCCTCGCCCCTGGCGGCGTAGCTGGTCCAGGCGATATCCTGCTTAAGGGTCGCCAGGAGCTCGGGATCGACCTGGTGGCGCTGAAAGGCGGCCCGGGTCCAGGCGCTCTGCACCGCCCGGCGCAGCTGCTCCTGCTCGAAAATGCGCCCCTTGCCCCGGGCGATGTAGCTCACCTCCCCCGTTTCGCCAAACCGCGGTCCGATCACCAGGTAGGCATCGATGACCCCGGCTTCCAGCAGGGCCGCCGCTTCTACCCGTTGCTCGAGTTGACCTTCATTCAGCAAGGGGTAGCGGGGATAGCGGGGCGCGCCGTCGGGCGTGCGGTAGCGGTTATCCAGCAGCTCACCGATCCGCCCGGCCCATTCACCCGATCCGTCCACAATGGCCAGCGTGAGCCCCTGGACACCTTCGTCGTCCAGCAGCATGACCGGCAGGAAAATCATGCCCACGATCAGCAGCGGCATGAGGATGGTGGAAACGAGGAAGAATTTCGAGCGGATGCGCGTGATATATTCCCACCGCGCTACCAGCCAGACTGCCTTCATCCCTGCTCCCCCCTGACGGTCTTAATAAAAATCTCCTCCAGGGTGGGTTCCCGCACCTTGAACTCCAGCACCCGGCCCAGGTCCACCAGCCCCTTGAGTGTGGGAGCCAGACCCAGCTTCAAGCTCCCTACAACGGTGCTGTCCCTAGCCTCCAGATCGGCCAGCCAGCAATCCACGCCCTCAGGGATGATACCATCGAAGATGACCTCCACGCGTTGTTCGCCATGGTTAGCTTTGATATCTTCCAGGCCGCCCTCCAGCACCACCCGGCCCCGGTTGATAAGGCAGATGGCGTCGCACAGGCGCTCCACCTGGTCCATCTGGTGGGTAGAAAGCAGGATGGTAGCGCCGCCGGTCTGGAGTTCACTTATGATCTCTTTCAGGATAAGCTGGTTCACCGGATCAAGGCCCACGAAGGGTTCGTCCAGGATCACCACACTCGGTTGATGGACGATGGCGGCGATGAACTGGGCCTTCTGCTGATTGCCTTTGGAAAGGGCCTGTATGTTCTTCTGCGAGTAGTCCTGGAGCTCGAACCGCTCCAGGGAGGTATCCACCCGGTTGGCTGCCTCGGCGTGGGCCAGCCCCTTGAGCCGGGCCAGGTAGATGAGTGTCTCCCTGAGGCGGGTTTTCTGATAAAGGCCCCGCTCCTCGGGCAGGTACCCGAACCGGCGGCTCTCTCCCGATGGATCCCTGCGGGACAGGCAGGTAATAGGATGCCCCTGGTAGCGGACTTCTCCCTCATCGGCCCCCAGGATGCCCATGATAATGCGGATGATGGTGGTCTTCCCCGCCCCGTTGGGACCCAGCAGACCAAAGATGATCCCCGGCTCAACCCGAAAGGAGACCCTGTCCACCGCTATAAGACCCTGGCCCTGGGCGTACCCGCCTCGGGGAGTCCCGGGCAGGCCATCGAAGGTCTTCACCAGGCGGCGAATGTCGAGACCTTGGCTGTCGCTGGGGGGCATTAGTGTCTATCGTGAGGTGACGTACCTGATCAAGGTCTGGCCGATGAAGGTGTTGTCCACCACCGCGTCAAACGCCTCACCACCCGGCCCGGTGGAAAAGATAGGTAACAGGTTACCGGTATGACTCTTGGTTGTCCACGCGGCTTCCAGGCCGCTTCCCAAGGCTTTACTCTGCATGGCAAGGCCCCCGGTCTCATGATCAGCCACCAGGACAACCAGTACTTCCGGATAGTCTGCCTGGTAGGCCAGCAGCCCATCGATCAGGTCGTTGAGGGAAGCCATCTCGCTTTTAACATAGTCATAGTCATTATCGTGGCTACCCCAGTCCACCTGGCTCTCCTCCACCATTAGGAAAAAGCCGTCGGGGTCATTATCGAGGACCTCCAGTGCCCGTAGCGCCATGGCCGTGGTGGTGGGCTGCCGTTCCTTGTTCGCCGGCGGCAGGTGCTCCTCAGAGAACAGACCGATTACCGGGCGGTCTTCATCAATTGATTCATCGAGACTGGCCACAACCTGGACACCCCGGTCGGCCATGGCTTCCAGCAGGTCCGTCTCCTGCTCCCCCCCTTTGGCCTTAGAAAGGAAATGTTTACGGCCGCCGCCGAATAAAACGGTAATCCTCGCCTGCGCCATCTGCCGGGCGATCTCAGCGTAATTATTCCGGGATTCCACATGGGCGGCGAAAGCGGCGGGGGTGGCGTGGGTAATAGTAGAGGTGGCCACCAGCCCCGTGGCCATGCCCTTTTCCAGGGCGGATTCCAGCACTGTCTTCACGGGCTGCTTGCTCTCATCAACTGCGATGGCACCGTTGTAGGTCTTGACTCCCGTAGATAAAGCAGTCCCGGCGGCAGCCGAATCGGTAACCTTGGTTTTGTCCGCCGGGTGGGTGGCCATGAGCCCCACGTGCTGAAAAGCGGCCGGCGAATAGCGGTCGTTGTGGTAGTAAGACAGGGTGTGCTGGCCAATACCCGTTCCATCGGCGATGACGAGAATAATCGAGTGCGGGAGGTCCTGGCCGGATAATTGTGCCAGGAGAATGGCGATAAGTACAAGCAGATGAATCAACCTGAACTTCAATAATTTCATTTACTTCGTCCCTTTCTTTTATTCTTAGTTATGAAAGTATGACCGTGGCTGATAGAAATTCCTACTATTAGCGAGCCGGGAGAGCAGCCCACTAGTGCTCTGTCCAATTATTTATTTGACTTATCTTGCGTAATGCTACTCAATAAGGACTGTCATCACGATCCGCTGGCTGGCGGAGTGGCGATCTAGCAGTTCATTGCAACGAGTATTCGAGATTGCCACGGTCGTCCGCCAACTGGCAGACTCCCTCGCAAAGACTCCCTTCCTTTATTGCCCGCAGTATAATCATATTTTGGGACCTTACCCGACAGTAAAGTTAAAAATGTGACTATGCACTAAGTGATTTTCAGAAACCGCCGCTTGCCCACCTTGACGGTGCCGGTCATGCCCCTTTGAATAGTGAAGTTGGGATCACTGATCACTTCATCGTCAAGGCGCACGGCTCCCTGGGAAATCAGCCGCCGCCCCTCACCGTTGGTGGCCACCAGCCCCGCCTCCTTCAGCACCTGCACCAGGAAGGACTCAGGCTTGTGAAGGCGGTATTCGGGAATCTCATCCGGCAGCTCCTTCTGGATAAAAAGCCGGTCGAAAGCCCGTTCGGCCCCTCCAGCGGCGTCGCCACTGTAATAGATACCGACAATCTCCCGGGCCAGCCGGCGTTTTTTATCCCGTGCACTCATTTGAGATATTTCGTCCGGCAACTTCCAGGTAACTGCATCCTTGCTTCTATCCTCAACGACCAAATCTGTACAGTAGGTAAAATACGGTAAAATGAGATCATCAGTGATGGACATGACCTTCCCGTACATCTGTTCCGGGGGATCGGTGAGGGCGATGTAGTTATCGAAGGACTTGGACATTTTCTCCTTGCCGTCCGTCCCTACAATCAGCGGGGTAATAATGACTACCTGGGGAGATTGATCGAACTCCCGCTGGAAGTCCCGGGTCACCAGGAGATTGAAGGTCTGGTCGGTGCCGCCCAGCTCCACGTCCGCCTCCAGGACCACTGAATCATAGGCCTGGGCCACGGGATAAAGGAGCTCGTGCAGCGAAATGGGTGTACCGGCCTTGAAGCGCTTGTCGAAGTCATCCCGCTCCAGCATCCGGGCTACGGTGATGTGGGAGGCCAGCCGGATGAGGTCGGCGAAATCGAGCCTGCCGAGCCATTCGGAATTATAGGTGATCCGCAGCCGCTCTTTGCTCAGGACCAGGGTGGCCTGCTCGTAGTAGCTCTGCCCGTTCTTGCGGGTCTCTTCCAATGTGAGGGGCGGCCGGGTCTTGTTGCGGCCGGAGGGATCGCCGATCATGGCGGTAAAATCGCCCACCACCAGGATGGCCTCGTGCCCCAGGTCCTGGAAGTGCCGCAGCTTGCGCAAGACCACCGCATGGCCCAGGTGCAGGTCGGGCCGGCTGGGGTCGCAGCCCAGCTTGACCTTGAGGGGGCGCTTAGCCTGGCGGGACTGCTCCAGCTTCCGGACCAGCTCCTCCTCGGGAATAATCCGTTCCGCTCCCCGCTTGAGGAGGTCCATCTGCTCGTTGACGGGGGGGAATGCCATAGACTAACGACCTTTACGATGACGACTTATCGCCCGCTCAACCTGCCGCTTCAGGTCCCGCTCAGCGATATCACGGCGCTTGTCGTGCAGCTGCTTGCCCCGGCAGACGGCCAGATCCACCTTGGCCCACCCCTCCCGGAAGTAGATCGACAGGGGGATGAGGGTCTGCCCCTTGATCACGGCGGCTTTGCGCAGCTTGTTAAGTTCGCGGCGGCTGAGCAGCAGCTTGCGCTCCCTGAGGTTGTCGTGGCTTTCGTGTCCCGCATGGGAGTAGGCCCCGATGTGGACACTCACCAGGTACAGCTCCCGGTCGCGGAAACGAGCATACCCGTCGGACAGGTTCACCCTGGCCTCCCGCAGCGCCTTCACCTCGGTACCCAGCAGGGCCAGACCGGCCTCGTAGGTCTCCAGGATATGGTACTGGTGTCGGGCTTTGCGATTAGTTGCGACAACACGTTTTTCCACTGTTTCTCCGGAGCGGGTGAATTTAGACGCCGGACGGAAGACCCTTCAAGTGGAATCCGGCGAGCCTGGCAGTAGCAGGAATGCAAATTGAAAAATGAAAATTGAAAATTGAAAATTGAAGAGGGAAGAAAACCGCAGAGGACGCTGAGAACGCAGAGAAGAGCAAGAAGCAAAAAGATTGGAATCACCTCGAGGGCACCAAGAGATTTTCGCCACGAAATTAACACGAATTGGCACGAAAGCGGGCAAGAAGGGGGTAGAAGGAAGCAGTAGCAGTGAAGAATGAAGAGGGAAGGGCGAAAGGCATAAGACAACGGCCAAGAACGCCAAAGGCGTAGAGGGCGAGGAGCGGTCTGACAATATCTTCTAATTCGGATTGACATGGGGATACAATGTAATTACATTGTAGCTGTGAAAGCGAAGATTATCAGGATCGGAAACTCGCGAGGGATCCGCATCCCCAAGCCCATTCTGGAAGAGAGCGGGCTGCACGGTGAAGTTGAGCTCCAGGTCCATGAAGATGGTATCGTCATTCGGCCCCTTGCCAAACGGAGAGCGGGCTGGGAACAGGCGTTTCAATCCATGTCCGCCAGTAGGGACGACCAGCTGTTAGATGAAGAATTTCTATCTCACCTCTCATCCTGGGATGACGAAGAGTGGCAGTGGTAAATGCCGGTCAAACGCTTTGAAGTGTATCTGGTGGCCCTGGACCCCGCCGTTGGACATGAAATCCAGAAAACGCGTCCGGGTGTCATTATTTCACCCGATGAAATGAACCGCCATATCCAAACTGTCATTGTGGCCCCTATGACCACCGTAAGGCGTGATTACCCGAGCCGAGTACCCTGCACGTTTGAAAACAGAAGAGGGCAGATCGTCCTGGATCAGCTCCGCACCGTCGACAGGAAACGGCTCGTCAGGAATCTGGGCAAAATTGACCAGCAGGCCCGGAGCAAGGTGCTTCAGATTCTTCAGGAGATGTTTGCGGAGTAGCGGGCAGACAGGCTTCTCTCACGCCGGCCCCTTCAAGGTCGGTCCGCTACGTCTTGGTGTTTCCGGCTTCTACCCCCCGCACCACCGCATTATGAAACCGCCGCCGCACTTCCCGGATGCCACAACGCTTATTAAGTTTAACCGTGAAATTTAAAGCAGTCATCAAAAATGAAGGCAATTGGTGGATCGGCTGGCTGGTGGATATGCCCGGCGTGAACGCCCAGGAAAGAACCTACGAAGAACTGATCGAGTCTCTGAAGATCGGGGCCGAGGATATGCTTGCCTTGGAGCCGGAAATCCCGGAAGACGCCCGCCTGGAAACTATCGAAGTCTGATCCTTGTTTTCCGATAGTATAATGTTGCCTCCGCCAGACAACAACTCTCGCAAACCTTTACCCACGACAAAACTGCTCTCTCTCCGGCCCAGTTAAGGCTGGTCCTTTATGTTCCTGGGCTTGCGGTTTGTATCCCCCCGCACCACCTCGTTATTAAACCTCCACACCTCCCGGATACCGCCCCGCTCCCGGCTGGTATGTGCCCGTTAGTTAGCAACCTTTGCTTATGCCCGAAGCTGCTGGCCTAATTGGCAGAGGACTTTCATTCATCATTCAACATTCATCATTCTACATTCCCCAATCCCCCACTCAGAAACCCGCCCCCTTGGTATTCAGCCGGATGCGCAGCAGGTACATGTCAGCGGTTATGTAGAGGGTGGAGCCGTCGTCGCCGAAGGCGCAGTTGGACGTGGCCTGGCCGGTAAGGATGGTGCCCAGGCGGGTCCCATCGGGGGCCAATACCCACACCCCGCCGGGGCCGGTAGCAAAGAGGTTGCCGGCCTGGTCTACCTTCAGACCGTCGCACGATCCGGGGCGCTTACCCGCCCATTCCGTCGCGTCGCAGAAAATCCGGCCATTGGTAATACTGCCATCAGGCTGCACGTCATAGGCCATCCACAACAGCCGCTGCCGGTCGGAGTTAGCCACGTAAAGTGTCTTCTCATCAGGTGAGAAGGCGATGCCGTTGGGGCGCGACAGCTCCTTGGTCAGCAGCGTCAACCGGCCCTCCCTGGACAGGCGGTAAACGCCCTGGAAGTCGATTTCCCTGGCCGGGTCGTCGACGTTCTTTTCCAGTCCATAGGGCGGATCAGTAAAGTATAGATCGCCGCCGCTGTGGTAGACGGCGTCGTTAGGGCTGTTGAGGCGCTTACCCTGGTAGCGGTCAGCCAGGGTGATATACTTGGGCTCGGGCCTGTCCAGGGACGCGTCGAGGCGAGCCATGCGCCGGTCGCCATGCTGGCACAACACCAGCCGACCCTCGGTGTCCAGCAGCAGACCGTTGGAGCCCACTTCACCGCCGCGGGGTGTGGTCCCGGTGTATCCCGAGGGCTTTAGATACAGGCTCAGACCCTCGCCTTCTTCCCATTTGAAGATCGAATTGGGAGGGATGTCTGAAAAAAGCAGGTACTTGCCCCCGGGAACCCAGACTGGCCCCTCCGACCAGTCAAACCCCTCGGCCAGCACCTCAAGCCTGGCACCCGCCGGCACAAGCTTGTCCATTTTCGGATCAAGCCGCTCGATACTGCCGATGGTGCGGTAGGATTGGCTCCCCGTTGCAGCGCCGGCCCCTTCTTTAGTCTTACAACCGGTGCAGAGGGCAATCATAATGGACAGTCCGGCAATGTTTACGAGTAGATGTATTCCGTTCATGGCGTCACTCCTGTTTACTTGCATCGGATTCTAAGCGGTAGACCAGATTCCCCGGATTGTAGGCGGCTTACTTTCCAATGGATCTCCCTACAGGTACACTGGCTGCCTATCAGAAGCTGGGGTCGCCCGCCATTATCCCCCGCACCACTTCGTTATGAAACCTGCGGCGCAGCTCCTCGATTCGTTCCGGTAGTTCCAGCGTGGGATGCACCCGGTTGGTCAGCAACACAACGATGAGCTCCATTTCCGGGTCGATCCAGATGGAGGTACCGGTGTAACCGCTGTGGCCGAAGGCTGCCGGCGAGAACAGGTCACCTGAGTGTTTGGTAGAGTCGGCCATCTGCCAGCAGAGGGCCCGGCCGCTTGGTGAACCGTCAGCAAGGTTCTGGGGCGTGATGAAGGCCGCCACGGTGGCTTCCTGCACCAGCCGCCGGCCGTGGATCACGCCGCCGTTGAGATAGAGCATCCCCAAGGTGGCCAGCTGGTTGGCCGGGGCGAAGACGCCAGCGTGGAGCGATACGCCCCCCATGAACCAGGTGCTTCCATCGTGGACCGCCCCGTGGATCAGTCCCACGCGGCCCTCGGCGTCCACCTCGGTGGGGACGATGCGCTCCTGCCATTCCGAGGGGGGATTGTAGCCGGTGCTCTCCATCATAAGGGGCTTGAACACCCAGGCCCGGGCCAGGTCGGCCAGCCGCTCTCCCGTGACCAGCTCCACGATGGACCCGAACAGGATTATCCCCACGTCGCTGTACTCGTACTCTGTGCCCGGCTCAAAGTTCAGCTCCATCCCCAAGACCATATCCAGGACCTCATCGGGCCGGATGCCCTCCTTCCAGAACCGGATGAACGGCGGCAGGCCGGAGGAGTGGATCAGCAGGTGCCGGATGGTGACCTTATCCTTCCACCAGCCGCGAAAGGCGGGGATATAGTGCCAGACCGGCTCGTCAAGCATCAGGTAGCGGCCGTCCACCAGCCGCATGGCCAGGGTGCCCCCTACCAGCGGCTTGGTGAGGGAGGATAGGTCATAGATGGACCCGGTGGTGACGGGCGGGGCGTCCTCGTCGACTGCACGGATCCCTTCGGGATACGTGAAGTGTCCGAAGGCCGTATCGGCCAGGACGCGCCCCTCCCTGGCGATGAAGACCTGGGCACCGGGGGTGATTTTTTCCTGGATGGCGCTGTCCAGCACGGCATAGACCCGGCTGAAGTCCCACTCCGGTGAGGCGGGATTGTGGGACGACTCGCTGAACGCTTCGGTAAGGGCGTCTCTGGTGAGGCCGCTGCCCCGGGTATGCCTGGCATCCAGGGTAACGGGCAACCGGCCGGTGATAGGTGCCCGACCGAAGAGGGCGTCGGCCATGGCCCGCATGCTTACGTCCCCGTAGCCGTAAGCACACAGGTAGGTGGAGATAGGCTCCAGCGATGGCATATAGGGACTGCCGAAGCCGGCAACAGCGAACTCGACCTCCGCTTCCTTCAGGGCTACCAGCAGCTCGTGGTGTGTCGAATCGATAGTATTGAAGCCCTTGTCCATTTGGATGCGGACCAGGGCCGTCACCAGGGTCCGGCTGGAGGTCTTTGCTTCCTGTACCAGCTCCCTGATGCGGGTTTTGGAAAGCTTGTCATTCACAAAGAAGGTTTTAACCCGCTTTTTGCCAAAGGTGAACTCCACGTCGCGCCAGAAGGGAACGGTTCGCTGGCGCAGGTCATCGTCCATAGAGATAAGGATATGGGTGAGGGTCTGCCGGCGGCCCGGCCGGAGGGGGATCAGGCCCTGCTCATCCTTCACCAGGGTGATTGACTCCCGGGCAATCTTCCGGGCCGCGGTTCTAAATTCCGAGAGACCAATCCGCTGCTGTACATCATCCCGGTTGAGGTCGCGGCGCTCCTCGTACAGGCCCAGGTCCGCCTTCAGCTTCAGGACACGCTCCACGGAGGCCACCAGGCGCTCCCGGCTGAGGCGCCCGGTCTTCACCGCCCGTACGACGGCAGCGATGGTCTGATCCACGTACAGGGGCAGTAGAATTATGTCGTTCCCCTCTTCGATGGACCTGACGGCGGCTTCTCCGGTCCAGTGGCCGCCGGTGATGGCCCCCATTTCCATCCCGTCAGTAACGATGAGGCCATCGAAGCCATATTCACCGCGAAGGAGGCCTTCGGTGATAGCATTGGACTGGGTGGCGGGGCGGTGGGAGCCGTCCAGGCCGGGCACGGCAATATGCCCCACCATCACCATCCTGACCCCGGCCTCGGTAGCTGCCTTGAAGGGAACCAGCTCTATCTGTTCCAGGCTCTCCCGGCTGCCCGGGATCAGCGGCAGGCTGGTGTGGCTGTCGGTGGCGGTGTTGCCGTGGCCGGGGTAGTGCTTGGCACAAGCCACCAAGCCGTGATCCCGGGCGCCCCGGATGAAGGCCACTCCCATACGGCTCACCAGCCCCGGATCGTCGCTGTAGGCGCGGAAGTTGATGATGGGATTGTCAGGATTGTTGTTCACGTCCATCACCGGGGCGAAAGCAATATGAACGCCCAGGGCCCGCGCTTCCAGGGCTGTGACCCGCCCCTGCTGGTAGGCATTCTCCTCATTGAAGGTGGCGGCCACCGCCATATTGGAAGGGAACCTGGTGGCTCCCTCGATCTGCTGCCCTACCCCCTGCTCGAAATCCGCCGCCACCAGCAGGGGTACTGGCGCCAGGCGCTGGAACCGCTGGAGGTTGGTGAAGGTGCCGTCCACGCTGCCCCGGTACGTGATCAGGCCTCCCACCTGGTCTTGTGCTACCCACTTTTCCACCTTTTGTCGGTAGTCGCTGTCGGCGCTGTAGTAACACCCCTCCACCCGCACCATGATCAGCTGGGCCACTTGCCGGCGCAGCGACAGGTCTGATGCTCGCACTGGTTTCCGGTGCCATACTTCAGGCGCCCTCTCAGCCCGGGGCAAATAGATACACGACACTAGCAGCAGGGCGGTTATCATACATAAACCGAAGCGCTTAATCATCCACATAACGACGCTCTACTCTCCTTCCAATACAGACCAACAGTTCGTAGGGAATAGTACCAGCCGCACTGGCCTGATACTCGATACGCAGGCGGGGATCATCACTCAGGCCCCAGATCAGGGCCTCCTCCCCGATTTCCGGCTCCTCGCCGTCAAGATCGATATTGCACAGATCCATGGAAACCCGGCCCACAATAGGATAGACATTTCCGCCAAGTCGGACAAAACCCTTGTTCGAAAGCGCCAGCGGCAGGCCATCGGCGTAGCCCACCTGAAGGAGGCCCGTTTTCATGTCCCGGGGCGCATGATAAGCCCGGCCATATCCGATGGGCGTGCCCCGCCGAATGTCTTTCACCATCACCAGGGGAGCCTTCAGGTCCATTACCGGCAGGAGTTCAAAGGGTGTCTTCACATCCTCCGAAGGCTGGACGCCGTAAAGGACCAGACCGGGGCGGACCATGTTAAAGTGGCTCTCCGGGTCCTGGAAGATGGCGCTGCTGTTGGCCGCGTGGAAGAACTCCACGTCGATGTGCAGCTTGCGGGCCATATGGACGAAATGGGTGAACCGCACCAGCTGGTACCGCAGATAGCTCTGCTCGGCCTCGTCGGCGGTGGCGAAATGGGTCCAGATGCCCTCCAGACGGATAAAGGGATGCTTCTTCACCTCCTCCAGGGCTGCAACCGCCGCCTCGTAGGGGACCCCCAGACGGGCCATGCCGGTGTCTACCTTCAGATGGGCCGCGTACTCGCTGCCGGTGGCCACGTGGTGGGCCGCCAGCGCCCTGATATCTTCCAGGCTGTGCAGGCTCAGGCGGATGTCCTCTTCCACAAAGGTATCCAGCGATCGGGGGTCGAACCGGCCCAGGTGAAGGATCATCTGCCGCAGCCCGGCCTCCCGCAGCTCCAGGGCTTCCTGGAGGGTTGCTATCCCAAGGCCGTATGTTCCCGCCTCGACCAGGGCCTTCGAGACGGGAACGATGCCGTGACCGTAGCCATCCGCCTTCACCACCGCCAGCACCTTCGCGTTGCCCACCTGCTCGGACAGGCGGCGGAAGTTGGCCTTCAACCGGCCCAGATGGATGTCAGCACGAGGACAGAAGATGGTGTTCACTCCAGTTCTTTTTCAAGGAGTCCCTATCAATGGCAATGTGATTCATGCGGGCGGCGATGATCCCGGCGCCGAAAGCGGGATCGATTTCCGGGGGCAGCCAGGTAATGTCGGGCAGGTCGCAGCTGAGGGCGTCCGCCATTATTTGCCGATAAACGGCGCTGTTAATGATAATGTTCCCATTGATGCCGATGGTCATTTTTTCGCGGCGGAGCCCCGCTTTATCTATCATCTGGAGCAGCTCATCAGCCAGTCCTTGCGTTCCCTCCTGGAGAATAGCGATGGCTAGATCGTTCCCTTCTTCGGCCAGGTCGCAGACCACCTGACCCAGGAGGGCGGTTCTGGCAACCATGTCCGCCGCCTCACCGGTAATGCGGGCGGCTTCCTCCACGGATTCGACTCCATAGGTCTCCATAACCCTGTGCCGCAAATCGTCCAGAACCTCATCCTCGGCCTCTTCGTTTCCCGCCAGGGATCCTTCGGACATGATCAGGTGCACCATAGCCGTCTTGCCCATCCAGTAGCCGCTGCCCGGGTCGCCGCCCAGCTGGAGGCCCCTGCCGCTGGCGCGATAGGTGTTGCCCTGTTCGTCCCGGGCCCAGCCGATGGCCCCGGTGCCCACGCACACCAGCACACCGGGTGCGTCCCCCCAGACCACCTCGTAGGCCGCCTCCACGTCCGAGGTAACGATGGCCCGGTCAGAAAGCCCCAGCCGGTCAAGCTCGCGGAACAGGCGATCGCGGGCATCCAGGTTGGAGACCCCCGCGACCCCCACGTTCACCAGGCCCACATCCTCCAGTCCTAGACCGGCCTGGGTGGCCAGCTCCTGGATGAAGCGCCCGAGGACCCCGGGCGAGTCAGCGTCGGGCCGGCTCAGGGAAGTGGCCTCGGTTTCCTGGTAGTGGCGCACCTCGCCGGTCTCGGTAAACAAAACCCCCCGCGTACGGGAGGCGCCGCCGTCGATACTTAGGATGATCATGCGCTACATATTAGCCTTTATACAAAGCATATACGATGCAGCAACTGAGAGAAGTAAATGCTACGTGGCCAAGCTAACATTAAATATTTCATGAAGTGATAGCTGGTTCTTCACATTTCTTTTCAGCCATTTATCGCCTCAATCTCTTTTCTTATTCGCAACATTTCCCTTTTAAGATCAGGAATTTCTCCCACAACAACTTCCCAGGTCAAGTTCAAGTCGATACCCCAATATTCGTGGATAAGAATATCCCTCGTGCCGGCAATGCGCTTCCAGGGAATATCTAAATACAAGTCTCTGATTTCCCTTGGAATATTTTTTATTGCTTCACCGATAACTTCAATCCTTCTAATAACTGAATCTTGAAGTTGTTGCGATTTAAGAAAATCTTCTTTTGTTACTCCCTTGGTATAATCTCCAATGAGCTCTATGCATTCCAATATGTATTCAATAAAAATCCGCGGGTCTTTTTCCACTTCTTTAACCTCTACAGAAACGGCAAATTAAAGACGTCTTCCCAATAGAAATTTCCACTCCCCTTAAGATCAAAATATTGGCACCTCCTCACCCAGTATATAATCCTTAAGGAGAGGATGGATGGAATCATAAGTGATTACATCCACTTTTCTCCCCAGCAGTTCCTCAAGATCAATTTTCAGTCCTGCAAGGTCAAGTAAGCTCGCTTTTTCTGGTAAATCCACTAACACGTCTACGTCGCTCTCGTCTGTTTCTTCACCCCTAACTAACGAACCGAATAATGCTGCTCTTTTGACGCCGTACTCGTTAAGTAACGGAATAATTTTGCTCTTTACTTCCTCGATGGTCACTCTGTTTGTTCCCCTCCTTAATATTTAAAGAATGGAAGCACAGCAGCCCGGCTATTTTAGCAATCCACACGCCGGCGGGTAGCCCAATTCGCAGGCTTTCCGCCAGTCCTGTATAGCCCGTTGCGATTGTCCAATCGCGTTATAGGCACTGCCCCGGTTATAGTAGGATTTGGCAGCGTTGGGGTCAAGGCGGATGGCTTGGTTATAATTTTCAATAGCACGCTGGAAATTTTCGAGCTCGAAGTTGTTGTTACCCCTATTAGTGTAAGCGGAGGTAAAGCTAGGAGCGAGACGAAGCACCTGGTCGAGGTCTTCAATGGCACGGTGATATTGCCCCAGCTTGGTATACTGATTGGCACGGTTGAAATAAGCAAAGGCATCGGTTGGATTAAAATGGATTGCCCGGTCTAAATCTTCAATGGCGGTTTTTCTTTTTTTCGCGTTCTCTGCAATTCCCTGAACCCCATTTGCCGCGGCTCTAGTGCGCCTCATACCAGCTCGGTCCAAAACCACAGTCCACCTTCAGAGGTACGTCCAGCTGCATGGCCGCCTCCATTTCCGTCACCACCATCTCCCGCAGGCGGTCCACCTCGTCCTCGGAGGTCTCGAAAAGCAGCTCGTCGTGGATCTGGAGGATCATCCTGGACCTGAACCCTTCCTCCACCAGGCGCCGGTGGATGCGGATCATGGCGATTTTGATAAGCTCGGCGGCGGTGCCCTGGATCGGCATGTTCACCGCCATACGCTCGTCGGCGCTGCGCAGGCGCTTGTTGCCCGACAGCAGGTGGGGTACCTTCCGGCGGCGCCCCAGGATGGTGCTGACGTAGCCCTCTTCCCGGGCCCGGGCCAATAGATCGTCGATGAATTTACGGATGCCGGGATAGGTGTTGAAGTAGCGGTTGATCAGCTCCCGGCCCTCCTGGATGGAGATGTCCAGCTCCTGGGACATGCGGAAGGGCCCGGCGCCGTACATGATGCCGAAGTTGACCACCTTGGCCGTGCGGCGCATGTCCGGCGTCACCTCCTCGGTAGGCACGTCAAAGACGGTGGCCGCCATCTGGGCGTGGATGTCCCGCTCCTCCTTGAAAGCCGCCATCAGGGCCTCTTCCCGGGCCAGGTGGGCCATGATGCGCAGCTCGATCTGGGAGTAGTCCGCCGAGAAAATTCCCCACCCTTCCCGCTGGGCGCTAAACGCCCGCCGGATTTCCCGCCCCAGGTCGGTGCGGATGGGGATGTTCTGGAAGTTGGGGTGGCTGCTGGAAAGCCGTCCCGTGGCGGTGCTCGTCTGGCTGAAAGAGGTATGCACCCGCCCCGTCTCCGGGTTCACCAGTGACGGAAAAGCATCCACATAGGTCGACTTGAGCTTTTTCACCAGGCGGTAGTCCAGCACCAGGCCCGGCAGGGGATGCTGATCCTTGAGCATTTCCAGGACCGTCACATCGGTGCTGCGCTTGCGTATCTGCTGCAGCCCCATCTGGTCAAAAAGGATGACGCCTAGCTGAGGGGAAGAGTTGATGTTGAACTCCGTCCCGGCGGCGGCGTAGATCTCCACCTCCAGGGAGGCGATGCGTTCCGCCATCTCCCCGGACATCTTCTCCAGGAAAGGCAGGTCCAGGAAGACGCCACTCCGTTCCATATCCACCAGCACGGGGATCAGGGGCACTTCGATCTCGTCGTTGGTGGCAGCGAGATCGCCCTTTTCCAGCTGTTCCTTCAGCAGGAGGTAAAGCAATCCGGCCACGTCGGCATCCTCAGCGGCATAGTACGTGATCTGGTCCAGCGGCACCTCCGCCATAGAGCGCTGCCCCTTGCCCCGCCTGCCGATGAGCTCCTCAATAGGCACCATACGGTAGTTCAGGTATTTCTGGCTCAGGGCGTCCAGCTTGTAGGTGGAGGTCTCGGGCTCCAGCAGGTGGGCGGCGATCATGGTATCGAAGGCGATGCCCTTCACCGTCACGCCGTACCGGGCCATCACCAGGGCGTCGTACTTGATGTTCTGGCCGACGATAGCGCGGTCGGGATTCTCCAGGATGGGCTTCAGGCGCTCCAGGATTACGGGCAGTTCCAGGGCTGTCTTCCCATCCCTTTCAGGATAAACGACGGGCACATACCAGCCGTGATGCGGTTTCACGGAGAAGGAGAGACCCACGACCTCCGCCTGCAGCGGGTTGGTGGAGGTTGTCTCCAGGTCGAAGGAAATCCACTCCGCCTTCGCCAGCTGTCCCAGCATGGCTTCAAATTCTTTCCCGGTTGTTACCAGCTTATAGGTCTTAGCCGGCTGTTCTTCCGCTGGCCCGGCCTCCTCACCTGCCAAACTAAGCAGCTCGGGTAAGATGGCCTTGATCTCCAGCTCTTGCAATTGTTCGGCGGCGGCAGGGGGATCCAGCTGATCCAGCGTGAGGCGGTCCAGACCGACATCCAGTGGAACGTGGCAGTCGATGGTGACCAGCTCCCGGGACAGCAGGGCCAGCTCCTGTCCGGTCTGCAGCCCCTCCCGGGCCCGCTTGTTGGCTTCCTCGTCGGCGTGGCTCAGGACCTCTTCGATGTTGCCATATTGGTCAATCAGCTTCTGCGCGATCTTCACGCCCACGCCCGGCACTCCGGGCACGTTATCGGAGCTGTCACCCATGAGGCCCAGCAGCTCGATCATCTTGCCCGGCGGTACACCCCAGCGCTCTCTGACCCTGTCGGCGTCGTAAATCACAGCCGGGTTGCGGCCCCGGCCGGGAGCGTAGACAAAGGTGCGGTCCGAGACCAGCTGCAGCATGTCCTTATCCCCCGTCACCAGGTAGGTCTCCCACCCTTTGGCCTCGGCCTGGGTCGCCAGGGTGCCCATGACGTCGTCGGCTTCGTACCCCGGCACCCGCAGTACCGGCACCTTCAGCGCCTCCAGCACCCGGTCCAGCGGCTCGATCTGGGAGACCAGTTCGTCGGGCATCTTCTCACGGGTGGCCTTGTATTCGGTATAGATATGGTGGCGGAAAGTCTTCGCCCGGTCGTCAAAGACGATGACCAGATGGTCCGGCGACTCCTCGCGCATCAGGCGGATCAGGGCCCTCATGAAACCAAAGATCCCGGAGGTGACCTGCCCGGTGGAGGTCATCAGGGAATCGTTTATCATGGCGAAATGGGCCCGGTAGAGCAAGGCCGTGCCATCCAGTACGAACAATCGTTTCGGGTCAGCCATAAGTCGGGGGGATGTTAGCGATTTTGCACGGGATCAACAAGGCTGGATTGCGGTCCCGTTTTGTGGTTGACCCGTAGCGAAAACGACAAAGCCCCTGCTGTGAGGGGCTTGTCTTGACCGATTGTCTCGCCCGGGGACTACAGACTCGTAGATAATATAGCGATATAATTCCTACCGGCTGCCGGATAGAGATAGCGCTCACCGTACCAGTAGCCGGTGGTTTCATATTTCTCATCAAGTAAGTTGTTTATTTTAAGGTGGATTTTCAGACCTTGTAGCCCCCAATGTCTTGCACCTTCCCAGGATAGATCAAGTCCCACTACGCTGTACGGATCAACGATCCGGGCTTCGTCTTCTGTGTTATCCAGATACTGCTTACCCACAGTCCTGAGTGTAAGCATGGCCCTTAGAGATCTTAACTGGTAACGAACCCACAGATTCGCCATGTACTGCGGGAAAAGCGGGATAGCGTTTCCCGAATAATCATATTCCAGTGGCTCCCATTGGCCCCAATCAAAATCATGGTAAATGAATTTCTGGTAGTAGTTCTGGCTGGCGGAAAGATTACCGGCAAGGGTCAGGTTCAATGGCAGCTCCAGGGTGGCCTCCAGTTCCAGGCCGCGGTGGATCGTTTCATCGGCGTTACCTGTTATAGGATTGCCCTCATCGTCAACCCCACCATAGGGAACGATCTCATTGGTAAACAGCATGTAGTAGCTGGTGGCATCTACCGAAAACAGGTCATTGGCATATCCGGCCCCGAGCTCCAGGTCCACCAACCGTTCAGGCTTGGTGCGGGGATCGCGCCACTTGATGTACGCCACTTCCCCACCGGACCATACGGTGTCGGGTGTTGCAAAGAGAGGCGCCACCTCCAGGTCATCCGGGCCATCCCAGACATCGAAAAGGTCATCATCGGAGGGCTCCCTGCTGGCCACACCCACATAACCGAACACGTTCAGGCTCGGACTGACATTGTAATTCACCCCCAGCCGCGGATTGACAAAGTGGTAGGCCACCTCATAGGCGTTACGTAACTCGCCTACGAAGTTCCCGGCCTCGTGCTGCATAAATGAGTAGGTCTTGTATTGGTACTGCAACTCCCCCATTAGCGCCAGCTTCGGCAAGGGCTGGTAGATAACGTGAACAAAAGGTGAGGCCCAAAACTTTTCACCTGTATAGGTATAGTATGGATCTTCGGGATTAACTGATTGGGGCAAGTAGTTGGCCCACAGAACCTTGCCGAAGTGGTCGCTAGCGAAGGTGCTTAGCTCCCCACCAAGGGAAACGACGCCTTTGGCAAACTCCCGACGCAGGGTAGGAACCCACCCGTACTGGTCCTTAACCACCCATTTTTGACGAACCAGATCCGTTCTTTTTAACGTGTAGCGGCCATCTTCCAGGGCCAGGATATCATTTTCCCAATCGCCGTCAAGGTCAATTCCCGCATAATATTCAAGTGAGTCGGCTCCGAACAGCGTGGGATTCTGGGTCCTAAACTCCTCAATACTATAGTCCTTCAGCTTCCTGGCGAACTTGAGCTGTTCATAATATCCTTCACCATGGATGTAGAATAGGGTGTTTCTCAGGACAAGGTTGTCGCTGACCTTCCACTCATGGTGCAATTCATAGTGCGGCTGGTTAAAGTTGTCCGTTTCATTGTCATAATATGAATACGGATTGTGCCTGTGATCCTGCTTCAGGGCACTCTCAGGACTGGCGTCCCAGGCGGCATGGGAACGCTCGGGGCCACCATAGACGTTGATCTTGAAAGTAGTCTTGCGGCTGTACCGAACCGCGCTCAGGAAGTACGACCAGAGCTCCGACCAGGCGTCGTGACGGTAGCCGTCCGTGGTTATCCTTGAAAAGCGCCCATAAAATGAATAGGTATTGTCAATGAGACCGGAAAGAAAGTCGAGGCTATATTTCTTCGTATCGTAGCTACCCATGCCAACTTCAAGCCCGAAGCGGCGCTTTGCCGGGAAGTTGGATGTCACCAGGTTCACCGATCCGCCAAAGGCGTTTCGCCCATAAAGGGACGTGCCTATCCCTCTCTGAACCTGGATATCCTCCACATTAGACAGCAGGTTGGGTATATCGACCCAGTAAACATTATGATCTTCAGGATCGTTCAGCGGTACGCCGTCAATAGAGACATTCACGCGCCGCTGATCAAATCCCCTTATCTTGAGACTGGTATAGCCGATGCCATTTCCGGCGTCAGAGTAGCTGTATACACCCGGTACCATTTCCAACAACATGGGCACATCCTGGACGGCCCATCGCTCCTCAATCTGATCCCTGGTAACGTCGGTGAACGGAAATGGGGTTTCCCGCCGCCTTGCTCGATCACCAGTAACGATAATCTCTTGACCAGGGAGCACGGTGGGCGATAGCAGGAAATCAATGGAAAGCTCAGTGGGAACAACCACCCTTGTTTTTAAGACCGAATGGCCGATCATGCTGGCGCTGATGGTATACTCGCCGTCGGGTATATTTTCCAGGGTGTAGATTCCCAGGGCGTCGGAAGCGGTGCCTACGCCCAGCTCTTCGACCAGGACATTAGCACCATGCAAGGATTGGCCGCCCTCCTTGTCAAGGACCCTCCCCGAAATGGTGCTGGCAGGCGTTGCGGCAGTCAGTAATCCGTGGGATATGAAGATTAAGATAAGCCCCTTCGTCTTAAAGGGGAAATGGATGGTGGTCTGCATTTTTTATTCCCTCCGCTGGCATTGTCCAGATCAGGTTCAAAGGGTTTGATCTCAGCCATCCCGTCCCGAAGCTTCGGGATCAGGACAGCACCCCATGCTCTATGTAAAGTTACGACCGGCGCGGCACGTACACCAAGGGAATCCGGTCCTTGGTCAAGCTCCCCGCTTTCAGCGGGACTGAAGGCAGGGCAGGCCCTTCGACAGTCCTTCGGCCCTTCGCCTCCGCTCAGGACAGGCTCCGCTCAGGACAAGGCTCAGGGCGACGGATGCCAACCCACTCCCCTTCACTTCGTGAAGCCCCCCTCCCTTTCAAGGGAGGGGGGAAAGGGGGGTGGGTTCTATCCACCCACCAGCCCCTTAAACCGCGGGTGCTCCCGCAGCGGGTCCCATTGGGGATCA
>CAZULW010000005.1:0-78507 GCA_964621455.1 uncultured bacterium | reverse complement strand
AGAGAAAAGCAGGGCTTTTCATCATCATACAAGGACACATGGCCATGTTTACGGCTTTATGCCTATAACTGGAAGAAGTGGTGCTATCCATAGCAGTGAATATTAACTCCGCAGATCGGCTTTTCCAAAAAGTTTTGTCCCCGCTTTTACATTTAGTACGACAGGACTTCCCCCGAAATAATCAGGTGAAAATCAGGAACCCTCATAAGGGGGTCTCTTTTAGCAGTAACGAGCGGGGTACGCTTAATCCGTCCCCTCGGTTTCAAAAACCGCTGAAGCGGTTATTAATGCATCGTAACATCATATTAGCCCATGACTTAAGTCATGGGCTGGCCATATAGTGGGATAATGAAAAACCGTTTCAACGGTTTCTACTATTCTGGATGGCCTTTCGTTACTAATTACATTTCCAGAAAACAACCTTCTCCACTTATCAACCCCCGTATTTCTATACGGATTAACGGGTTAAGAACGAAAGAAATGAATTTTCGGGGGATGTCCTGTTAGTACGACCCTTGCCATAGTCTCCTGCCGGGGAATTTCGGATTGGCATCGGAGAAACACCGGGCTACCAGCTGCGCCGCTTGGCGGCAGCGATGCCATAAGTCTAAACGAATGCAAGCCAGTGCCGATATTCAGGGCGCTTACCATTGACGATATCGAGGTAAAGTGCTCGGAACCGGATGGTGAGCTCCCCGGGCTTGCCGTTGCCGATGGTATGGCCGTCCACTTCCCGAATGGGGGTCACTTCCGAAGCGGTGCCGGTGAAGAAGGCTTCGTCGGCTTCCAGCAGGTGGTCCCGGGTCAAATCGACTATCTCTACGGGGATACCCAGGTCCTTTGATACCTTGATGATGGTGTCCCGGGTGATGCCCAGGAGGATAGAGGACTTCTCATCGTTAGTATAGACAGTGCCATCTTTCACCACGAACAGGTTCTGGCCCGAGCCTTCGGCGATATTGCCCTCCATGTTCAGCAGGAGAGCCTCGTCAAAGCCCCGTTTGCGGGCTTCAGTGACGGCCAGCAGTGAATTCAGGTACTGGCCGTTGCCTTTAGCTGTAGTGGGAAAGCTGGACCAGTGAAACTTCTTCCACGGCGAGATGGTAATGCGCACACCGCTGGTGATGCCTTCCTCGCCCAAATAAGTGCCCCAGTCGAAGCAGGCGATAGCCACCTGTACCGGGCAGTTGCGGGGATGTACACCGAGAGAGTCATAGCCGTAGAAGACTATGGGGCGGATATAGCCGCTTTCCAGCTGATTGGCTTTCACCAGTTCGACGGATGCCTGGACGAGTTCCTCAACGGTGTAGGGGATTTGCATGCCGTAAAGGTCGGCGGAGCTGGCCATACGTCGTATGTGGTCCTCCAGGCGGAATATGGCCGGGCCGCCATCGGTAGGATAGCATTTGATCCCCTCGAAAACGCCGCTGCCGTAATGTAGGGTATGGGACATGACATGGGTAGTGCCCTCCGACCAGGGCAAGAGGGCGCCGTTCATCCAGATGATAGAAGCGTGTGTCGGTGCCATAGGGTGTATCCTTGTCAGAATCGTTTATGGTAAAGTCTCTTCGGCTGGCGCGGCGGCCGCCGACTTGAAGAGTTTGTAGTTCAGGCTGTCCCGGAGGGCCTGCCAGCTGGCTTCGATGATGTTTTCGGACACCCCTACCGTAGACCAGCTCTCTTTGCCGTCGCTGGTTTCAATAAGGACGCGGACCCTGGCGCTGGTACCTCGTTTCTGATCCAGTACCCGCACCTTGTAATCCACCAGCTCGACGTCGGAGATCTCGGGATAGAAGCGTGCCAGGACCTTACGCAGGGCGTTATCAAGGGCGTTCACGGGGCCCGCACCCTCGGCAGCCGTATGTTCAATTTCCCCGCCTACGTTCACCTTCATGACCGCCTCGGAATAGGTGTGTCCTTTCTTGCCGTAGCGTACGTAGACCCGGGACTCGACGATGCGGAAATAGGGGGTGAACTCACCGGTATGCCGACGCAGAAGCAGCTCGAAGGAGGCCTCGGCGCCGTCGAACTGGTACCCCTCGTACTCCAGCGCTTTAACTTGTTGCACTATCTCCTGGGCTCGCCCCTTGTCCCCATCGGCTTCCAGGTCGATGCCCAGTTCCCTGGCTTTGTACCTGATGTTGCTCTGGCCGGAGAGGTCTGAGACCAGCACATGGCGGCTGCCCCCCACCGCCTCCGGCTCGATGTGCTCGTACATGGCCGGGTCCTTCATAACGGCGCTTACGTGGATGCCACCTTTGTGGGTGAAGGCCGACTTGCCCACGAAGGGCGCTCGGGGATCAGGGGCCAGGTTCATGATTTCGGCCACACTCCGGGACAGTTCGGTCAACCTTGGCAGGTCTATGTTCTGCCGGATCTCCCGACCCAGTTTCAGCAGCAGGTTGGGGATAATGCTGCACAGGTTGGCGTTGCCGCATCGCTCGCCCACACCGTTGATGGTGCCCTGGACATGAACCACTCCTTCCTCTACGGCTGCCAGGGTGTTGGCCACCGCCAGATCGCCGTCGTTGTGGGCATGGATGCCCAGATTGACGGACAGCTGCGACTGCACTTCCCGAATGATGGCCGCCACCTCGCTGGGACGGGAACCGCCGTTGGTATCGCACAGGACAACTGTATCGGCGCCAGCGGCCGCGGCGGCCTTGACCATAGACAGGGCGAAGTCGGGATCGTCCTTGTAGCCGTCAAAGAAGTGTTCGGCGTCAAAAATCACCCGGCGGCCATGCTCCCTGAGCAGAGCCACCGACTCGTGAATAATGGCCTCATTTTCCTCCCGCTCCAGCCCCAGGCCGACGTGGGAGTGTAATTTCCAGGTCTTGCCGACCAGGGTCACCACTGGCGTCTCGGCTTTCAGCAGTGACTGGAGGTTTGAATCCGAGGCCGCGGTGTCCGGGCGGCGGGCTGTTGAGCCGAACGCACAGACCTGGGCGTTATGGAGATGCAGGTCCTTGACCTTCTGGAAAAAGGCCTCGTCCCGGGGGTTACTCCCCGGCCAGCCCCCTTCTATGACATCGATGCCGAAGTCATCCAGGGCCTGGGCGATGTGCAGTTTGTCCCCAACGGAAAGGCTGATGCCCTCCGCCTGGGTTCCATCCCGGAGGGTCGTATCGAACAGTTCTACCATTAGCCTAAATCCTCTCTCCAGTCTCCTGCTGGGCGATGTAGTTCATCAGTCCCCCGGCTGCCATGATAGCCTGGATCATGGAGGTGAAGGGGAGAAAGGTATAAACCTCATCTTTGGTGATGTTTATCACCTTAGCGCCAGTCATATCGATCTCCAGTTGATCATCACTATTCACCTTCTGACTGATGCCGGGGATTTCAAGGGCACAGAAGCCGTTGCTGATGGCGTTGCGGTAAAAGATACGAGCAAAGGTGTCGGCCAGCACGGCCTTCACACCGGCGCCTCGCAGGGCCCAGACGGCGTGCTCCCGGCTGGAGCCACAGCCGAAGTCCTCGCCGGCCACAATGAAGTCCCCCACCTTGACCTTGTTCACAAAGTCCTTGTCGATATCCTCCATGGCGTGTTGGGCTAAAGTAGCCTCGTCGTGGATATTCAGATACCGGGCCGGGATGATTTCATCGGTGTTTATGTGGCTGCGTTGATACAGGTGCACATTTCCTCGCATATCAGATCCTCTCTTACAGATAGTCTCTCGGGTCGGTGATGGTGCCGTTGATGGCGGTGGCCGCGGCCGTTGCCGGACTGGCCAGATAGACCCTGGAGCGAGGGTCCCCCATGCGACCCGTGAAGTTCCGGTTGGTGGTGGAGACGCACACCTCACCGGCTGCCAGCACCCCCATGTGGCCCCCCAGGCAGGCACCGCAGGTGGGGGTGGAGACCACGCAGCCCGCCTCGTAGAAGATGTTGAAAAGACCCTCGTCGTGGGCCAGCTTCCACGTCATAGAGGTGGAAGGCACAATGATTGTGCGCACGCCATCGGCCACCTTACGGTTCTTCATGATGTCCGCGGCGATGCGCAGATCTTCAATACGGCCGTTGGTGCACGAGGCGATGTAGACCTGGTCCACTTTCACCCGCTCTTCTTCAGTGAGAGAGGAGACGGCGCGGCCATTGGACGGCAGGCCTGGCAGGGCCACAATTGGCTCCAGTTGGGAGACATCAATAGTGATCGCGTCTACGTAGGTGGCGTCCTCGTCGGCCTCGTGCACGGTCCAGTCGGTCTGTTTGGCCCGGCCCTCCAGATACTCGAAGGTGATATCGTCCGCTGCCATAACGGCGCATTTAGCCCCGGCCTCGATGGCCATGTTGGTGATGGTCATGCGGGCCTCCATGGACATGTCCTGCAGGGCCGGGCCGTGATATTCCAGTGCCTTGTACCGGGCGCCGTCCACGCCGATGCGGCGGATCAGCTCCAGGACAACGTCCTTGCTGTAGACCCCGGGAGGCAGTCGGCCAGCAAGGTTGACCTTTATGGTCTCGGGGACTTTGAACCACAGCTCGCCGGTGTGCAGGACCGCCGCCAGGTCGGTGGAGCCGATTCCCGTAGAGAATACACCAAAGGCGCCGTAAGTACAGGTATGGGAATCGCCGCCCACCACCGTCTGGCCGGGGATGATATGACCCTGCTCGGGGAGCAGGGAATGACAGACGCCGTGGCGTCCCAGCTCGTAATAATACTTAATGTTTTTCTCGGCCACCCATTTCCGGAGGCTCCTGGCCAGCTCCGCGCTTTTGATGTCCTTATTAGGGACAAAGTGGTCCGGCGTGACCACAATCTTGCCGGCGTCAAAGATCGTGTCGAGCCCGTGCTCCTCCAGTATCCTTATGGCCGGCGGGGTAGTGACCTCGTGGCACATGACCAGGTCAATGCCGGCCTGGATGATTGTCCCTGGGCTGACCTGGCCATCGATGCAGTGATCAGCTAAAATTTTCTCTGTCAAGGTCATTCCCATGTCGCGTGGTCCTCTCGCACGTGTTTCGTCATTACGGGGTGGTTTTCATGTTTGATTCCGTCCCGCAGGTTGCCGCCCGGGCCTCGTTAAGGGCGTTCAGGTAGGCCTTGACGCTGGCTTCAATGATGTCGGTGGAAACGCCCCGGCCGGTAAAGGGATGCCCCTGGTCCCGAATCCGGACGATTACCTCCCCAAGGGCTTCCCGTCCGGCCGTTACCGAGCGCACCTGGTAGGACTCCATATTGGTGTCGAGGCCGAGAGCCCGGTCAATGGCCTTGAAGCAGGCATCTACGGGGCCATCGCCGTGGGCCGACTCCCGGATATCCCGGTCCTCCATCTTTAGAGTGATGGTGGCGGTGGCGGGGGTGGTGGTGCCTGCGCTGACATGGAAGGAATTCAGCTCGTAATAGTCCTGGCGCCGGAGTATCTCGTCCCCCATCAGGACTCGCAGGTCATCGTCAAAGACCTCCTTTTTTTTATCCGCCAGCTCGAGGAACATGTGGTAGACCTGTCCCAGGTCCTCATCGCTCAAATGGTAACCCAGGGCCTTCAGCCGGGCGGCCAGGCCGTGCCGGCCGGAGTGCCGTCCCAGGACGATCCGGGTTTGGGGCCGGCCCACCGATTCGGGTGTCATGATCTCGTAAGTCCGCTTGTCTTTAAGGACCCCGTCCTGGTGGATGCCCGCCTCGTGGGAGAAAGCGTTGTCGCCCACTACGGCCTTGTTGGGCTGCACCACCAGCCCGGTAAAAGCTGATACCATCTTGCTGGTGTTAATGATCTCCTCAAAGCATATATCGGTATGGAGGCCCCAGAAGTCGCCGCGGACCTTGAGGGCCATGACAATTTCCTCCAGGGAGGCGTTTCCGGCCCGCTCACCGATACCATTGATGGTGCACTCTAGCTGCCGGGCGCCGTTCTGCAGGGCAGCCAGGGAGTTGGCTACGGCCAGACCCAGATCGTTGTGGCAGTGGGCGCTGATCACCGCCCGGTCGATATTAGAGACCAGGCGGCGCAGTTCGGCGATCTTGGCACCGAATTCCGCCGGCATAGTATACCCGGTGGTATCGGGGATGTTTATCGTGGTGGCACCGGCAGCTATGGCTGCCTCGACAACTTCCGCCAGATAGCCGATGTCGGTGCGTCCGGCGTCTTCGGGAGAAAACTCCACGTCATCGGTGAATGTTTTGGCGTAGGCCACGGCGTCCCGGGCCATCTTTAGGATAGAGGCCCGTTTCTCCTTGATATTCTTGCCGTACCGTGAGTCCCGGAACTTCTCCCCGATGTGGATATCGGAAGTACCGACAAAAGTGTGGATCCTGAAGGAGCCTGCCCCATTCAATGCGTCGTAGGCCGCTTTGACGTCAGCTTCTATGGCCCGGGCCAGGCCGGCAATGGTAACGTCCACGCTACCGGCGATACGCTGCACCGCCTCGAACTGGATAGGGGAAGAAATGGGAAACCCGGCCTCGATGATATCCACGTTCAGCTGGGCCAGCTGGCGGGCGATTTCCACTTTCTCCGGGACGTTCAATGATGCCCCCGGCGACTGCTCGCCATCGCGCAGGGTAGTGTCAAAGATGACAATTTTCTCACTCATGGCGTTCTTTCCATTCGCTTAATTTGAACCTCACCCCCCTTCCTCCTCTCCTTGAGAAGAGGGGGCATCCCGACACGAGTGTCGGGAAGGGGGTGAGGTTGTTTTGAAGAAGGGAATTCCCTTCTTCGTAGCTGGTAGGATCCACGTTCCATTTTAAAAGATAACGTAATAGCGTTACACGACATTATTGATTCCTGTTAATGTAATGTTCTCCTGTAGGGGCGTATTGCAATACGCCCCTACAGCATGCCCCTACAGCCTTTCTGCAGGAAGCAATAGCTGGATGTCTCCATAAACCGGTCTCGCATCCAGATTGTGCCATTGCCGGGCAAGATGATCGCCTTCGCGCTCATGCTGCTTCCTTCGCCTGAACGTTGCCCGTGAGCCAGCCCATCATCTGCCGGAGCTTGACACCCACCTTTTCGATGGGGTGGGCTTTCATCTCGCCGCGCAGTCTTTCCATGACCGGCTGGCCCTTGGCGTTCTCCTCGATCCATTCCCTGGCGAAATCCCCGTTCTGCACTTCCGCCAGGATCTTTTTCATCTCCGCCCTGACCTGGCTGTTGATTACGCGGGGGCCGCGGGTCATGCCGCCGTACTCGGCCGTATCACTCACCGAATAGTTCATCCGGCTCAGCCCCCCTTCGTAATACAGGTCCACGATGAGCTTCATCTCGTGAAGGCACTCAAAGTAGGCCAGTTCCGGTGGGTAACCGGCCTCGGTCAGGGTCTCGAACGCGGCCTTGATGAGCTCGGCGGAACCACCGCAGAGAACCGCCTGCTCGCCGAACAGGTCCGTTTCGGTCTCATCCTTAAAGGTGGTATCGAGAACGCCGGCGCGGGTGCCGCCAATCCCTTTGGCCCAGGCCAGGGCCAGGTCCCTGGTCTGGGCCGATGGATCCTGGTGAACGGCGATGAGGCAGGGAACGCCGCTCCCGTTCCGGAAGGTGCGCCGTACCAGGTGTCCGGGGCCCTTGGGGGCGATCATCATGACGTTCACATCTTCCGGGGGGATGATCTGATCGTAGTGAATATTGAACCCGTGGGCGAAGGCCAGGGTATCGCCGGGCTGCAGATTAGAGGCGATGTGAGCCTCATAAACCTCCTTCTGGTACTGGTCGGGGACGAGGATCATGATGACATCAGCCCACCTGGAGACTTCGGGTGTGGTACTGACGTACATGCCGTCGGCCTTCGCCTGCTCCCAGGCGGGGCTGCCTTCGAGCTCCGCCACGCGGACGTCCATGCCGCTATCCCGCAGGTTCAGGGCGTGAGCATGTCCCTGACTGCCATACCCCAGAATGGCGATCTTTTTATTTTTCAGGACAGACAGATCGGCATCGTTGTCGTAGTACATGTTGACCATGTTGGCTCCCTTCAAGTTTTATCGTTAATTGTCGCCGGGGCTGCGCCGCTGTTGGTTGGCTTGTCCGCACCCCTGGTGAGGGCCACTTTCCCGGCCCGCATGATCTCGATTATCCCGAACTGTTCCAGCACTTCGATGATGGAATCTATCTTGTCCGGTTCGCCGGTGACCTCAATGATGAGGGACCGCTTGCCCACGTCCACGATTCGCGCCCGGTACATGTCGGCCAGGTTTTGTACCTCACCCCGGGTGGCGCCATCGGCCTTGACCTTGATGAGGGCGTGTTCGCGGATGACACACGGTTTGTCGGTGACGTCCACCACGTCGATGACGTTCACCA
The DNA here is from genome assembly GCA_964621455.1 of uncultured bacterium. Taxonomy (GTDB): domain Bacteria; phylum Fidelibacterota; class Marinisomatia; order SCGC-AAA003-L08; family TS1B11. Next base: position 70,266 of record CAZULW010000005.1, on the reverse strand, counting down.
TTTTAAGCAGGTTCTGGCGGATGATATTGCGCCGCAGGTGTTCCTCTTCATCGGTGACGATGGTCAGGCGGCTGGCTCCGGGAACCTCACTATGCCCCACCACCAGGCTTTCGATATTAAAATTCCGGCGCCTGAACAGGCTGGCGATGCGGTTGAGCACGCCGGGCTTGTCTTCGACGAGGGCAACGAGTATCTGTTTCATGGTGTCAGCTCCAGTCTTTCAGGCGTCGGTGTTTTCAAATTCCGGGTGCGGGCGGCGGATCATCTGGTGCAGGTCCGCGCCGGCCGGAACCATTGGATAGACCATATCGTGTTGCTCTACCACGAACTCGATGAGCACAGGTCCCTTGTGTTTCCGGGCCTTTTCCATGGCAGGCAGAATATCCTCCTGCTTTTCTACCCGGTATCCCGGCAATCCGTAAGCCTCGGCCAGCAGTTGATAATTGGGGCTCGAGATGGGCGTTTCGACATACCGGGCATTGTAGAACATCTGCTGCCACTGGCGTACCATACCAAGGTAGCCGTTGTTGATGATGGCGATCTTTATATTAGATTTCTCCTGAACGGCGGTTCCCAATTCCTGCAGCGTCATCTGAAAACCGCCGTCTCCGACAATAACCCAGATCTCTTTGTCCTTCACATGAAAACTGGCCCCCAGGGCCGCAGGCACTCCGAAGCCCATAGTACCCAAACCTCCCGAGGTGATGTGAGTGTTGGGTAACTCGTGGGGGTAATACTGGGCCGCCAGCATCTGGTGCTGGCCCACATCGGTCACGACAATGGCATCGCCATTAGTCCCTTCCCAGATGGCACGGATTACCTGGGCTCCCATGAGGTTTTCGGTTTCCTTTTTCAGCACGTCCCGTTGGTCGGCCTCTTCCCGCCAACTGCTGATGACTTCCATCCAATCAGGGTGTTTTCTCTCCTTCACTTTGGGGATGAGCTGTCGCAGGACGGTGCCCAGGTCGGCGTGGATACCTACATCCACCCGGACATTTTTATTGATCTCCGCCGCGTCGATTTCGATATGGATCTTTTTCGAGTCGGGTGAATAGGTTTTCAGGTTCCCCGTCACGCGGTCGTCGAAGCGCATGCCGCAGGCGATGAGCAGATCAGCCTCCTGAATAGCGTGGTTGGCCATGGCGGTGCCGTGCATGCCCATCATCCCCAGATTGTAGGGGTGGCTTCCCGGTAAGCCACCAAGGCCTAGCAGGGTAGTTGCCACCGGGATGGCGGCTTTTTCGACGAGTTGGGTCAGTTCGGCCATAGCCCCGGACATGAGAACCCCGTGTCCGGCGAGAATCACCGGCTTTTCGGCACTGTTAATCAGTTCCAGGGCGTCGCTTAACTGCTGATCGGTGGCTTTTTCCGGCGGATGGTATCCGGGTAGATCAATAGGGTCGTCGGGATAGACGAATTCGGTCGAGGCTGCCTGTACGTCCTTGGGGATATCGATCAGCACCGGTCCGGGCCGTCCGGTGCGGGCGATGTAAAAAGCCTCCCGAATGGAATGAGCCAGCTCTTCCACCTGCATTACCAGGTAGCTGTGCTTGGTCAGGGGTAAGGTGGCGCCGGTGATATCGGTCTCCTGGAAGGCGTCGCCGCCCAGGGCCGTGGTAGGGACCTGCCCCGTGATGCACACGATGGGGGACGAGTCCATCATAGCCGTGGCGATACCGGTGACAAGGTTGGTGGCACCGGGACCCGAGGTGGCCATGGCAACCCCTACCTTGCCGCTGACCCGGGCGTAGCCGTCGGCCATATGGGCAGCGCCCTGCTCGTGCCGCACCAGAACGTGGCGTACTTTATCCTGGTACCGGTCCATCGCGTCGTATATGGGCAGGGTGGTCCCGCCGGGGTAGCCAAAAACCACCTCCACCCCTTCCCGCACTAAACATTCCCAGAGGATCTCAGCGCCGGTTAAGGTTCGTCTTTTGTTGCCCATTGTTTCGCCTCACTATTGATATCCTGCTTAAACCGCCATTACGGCACCGGTATTTGCCGATGTCACCATACGGGCGTACCGGCCCAGATAGCCGCTCTTGATCTTCAATTCAAAGGGGGGCAGCTCACTCAAGCGGGCTTCGATTTCTTCATCACTCAGTTCCACCGATAAACGGTGGCCCGGAATATCAATATGGATGATATCTCCGCTGTTAAGTGCCGCCAGTGGTCCCCTTTCAGCCGCTTCCGGGGAAACGTGGCCGATGCAGGCCCCGCGGGTCCCGCCGGAAAAGCGGCCGTCAGTAATGAGGGCTACCTTATCACCCAGCCCCATACCCACGATGCTGCTGGTAGGGGCCAGCATCTCGGGCATCCCGGGACCGCCTCTGGGACCCTCATAGCGAATGACCACCACTTCGCCGGGCTGGACCTCGCCGTTCAGGATGCCCCTCACCGCCTCCTCCTGGGACTCGTAAATCCGGGCCGGACCTGAATGAACCATCATGGCTGCCTCAACCGCCGCCGTCTTCACCACGGCACCCTGGGGGGCCAGGTTCCCGAACAGCAGCGCCAGACCGCCGTCTTTGGAATAGGGGTCCGCCACGGAGCGAATCACCTCTGGATCTTTGATCCGGGCGTCGGCGATGTTCTCCCCCAGAGTCCTCCCTGTGACGGTTATGCATGACAGGTCTAATGCACCGTCAACCCTGGACAGTTCATTCAGAATGGCGGAGACGCCACCAGCGCGGTCCACATCTTCCATGTGCACCTCTCTGTTTGCCGGACTCACCCTGCAGATGTTGGGAACCCGTTTGGAGAGCCGGTTCAGCTCCTTCAGGTCAAAATCCATGCCAGCCTCATTGGCAATGGCCAAGGTATGCAGCACGGTGTTGGTGCTGCCGCCCATGGCCATGTCCAACGCAAAGGCGTTGCAAAGGGCCTCTCGGGTGATGATGTCCCTTGGTTTGAGGTCCTGCTTCACCAGGTCCATGATGCGGGGGCCGGTTTGCCGGGCCAGATCCCGGCGCCGCTCATCTATCGCCAACACGGTGCCGTTGCCCGGCAGGGCTATGCCCAGGGCTTCCATCAGACAGTTCATGGAATTGGCGGTGAACAGGCCCGCACACGAGCCGCAGGATGGACAGGCATAGTCCTCCAGCTCCTGCAAGCGGGCGTCGTCGATCGTGCCGGCCTGGTATTGGCCCACCCCCTCGAAGACGGTGATGAGGTCGACCGTGTCTCCCGAAGGAGTGCGCCCGGCCTTCATGGGCCCGCCGGAAATAAAGATGGCGGGGATGTTGAGCCGGACGGCAGCCATGAGCATGCCAGGGACGATTTTATCGCAGTTAGGAATACAGACCAGGCCGTCCAGGCAGTGGGCCGCTGCTACCGTCTCCACGCTGTCGGCGATGAGTTCCCGGCTGGGGAGGGAGTAGCGCATCCCCGGATGCCCCATGGCGATGCCGTCATCCACGCCGATGGTATTGAACTCGAAGGGGACGCCGCCGGACTCGCGTACCGAATCTTTCACTACCTTGCCGAAATCCTGCAGGTGCACGTGGCCCGGGATCAGGTCGGTATACGAGTTGGCGATACCGATGAACGGTTTCTGGAAGTCTTCCCGGCTGTGGATCGCGCCCGTGGCCTTTAAGAGGCTGCGGTGGGGTGCCCGCTCAAAACCGAGTTTGATGGTATCCGAACGCATACATGGTTTCCTATATTTTAAAAATCCTGTCCGCACTACACCTAAACCAAAGGCACAGCTCTCCGGGGCAGTTAATCCCGATCTTTTTTTTAGGCTAGTTAGGGAATTTTAAGTGATGGTGCGATTGGGATTAACTGCCCGCCTAACTAGCCTGCCAGAGCCAGGTTTACGGGTTGTACGATAATCCCAATAATTACAGCGACGATATGAAGATCGCCGATCGGCAGCAGCACCTGCACGCTAGTTCCTTGTGAACCCAGGGGGCTCCAGCGGGAAGGGTGATATGCAGGCTGCTTACTCACGATACTTAACGCCAGGTAATCTCACCTTTTGTTAGAGCCGATTCTACGGCAGTCCCTCCGGTAATTGCAAGTACATTTTTTCGCTTCCTTGTTCCCTGGCGCCGGTCCATCCTTTCTATCCGCTATCGGCCCGGGGATCTGATTCTTTAGCCGTTGGAGTAATTACTTATGCAGCACTCCCATCATGCAAGGTGTGAGACGTGTGCCGAGGCAATCAGATCCTGTATCAGCGGTCGCTGCTAACGTAAATTACGCTTCAGAAAAGGCGTAAACAGACAGGAATTCCCCCGACATATCCCCATACAGTTATCGCGAATCCCCCTACCGAAGCGTCGGGGGGTGTGGCGATCCCGTTTACCCATTCTTACTGGATTGCCACAGGCCTCCCCGTGGCCGGGTACGGCCAGGGTCGTCCCGACCGAAGCGTCGGGACTCCTTCGCAATGACGACCACGGGCCTACCTGGGACTCTCTCGCAATGACCCGTATGGAAGAGAGGCGGCAAACATCGATGATTTCCACCTGATTATTTCGGGGGATGTCCTGGCAAACAGAACCTTGGAATAATGGAAAGTATCGTTTAGTTTTAGGCATAGAATATCCAGCAGGTTTTAAAGACATACATGAGATAAACCGGCTATGAGTGAAATAACCAGGCGGCAATTTTTGGAAAAGTCACTGCTCGGAGCGGGCGCGCTTGCTGCGACTCCGGCCTGGATGCAGGGCCTCGATGCAGAGAAGAAAGCACCAGCTTCCGGCCAGGCCAGCGACCGGGTGGAATTGGGAACAACCGGAATCGTCGCGTCCCGCCTCGCGATGGGAACCGGGATGCGGGGCTGGAAACGGTCGTCGGATCATACCAAGCTCGGTCAAAAGGCATTTTCTGAGCTCCTCCTCCACGGCATCGATCAGGGCCTAAATTATATTGATATGGCCGACCTCTACGGCTCCCATCCATTTGTGAGAAAAACGCTGGCGGAAGTCCCGCGAGACAGTTATGTCCTGTCCAGCAAAATCTGGCCCCGCAAGAATGATTGGCTCCAGCCGTCTGGTGGGGCGATCCAGGAAGTTAATCGCTTCCGCAAGGAACTTGGCGTGGACCTGCTCGACATCTGTCTCATCCATTGCGTCCAGAATTCGAGATGGCCCGAGGAGTTCAAAGGAATACGGGACGAGCTCTCCGAACTGAAACAGAAAAAGGTGATTCGCGCGGTTGGTTGTTCATTTCACAATCATGATGCCCTTAAGATCGCTGCCGAACATCCCTGGGTGGATGTCATTTTAGCCCGCATCAACCATACCGGAGCCAAGATGGATGACAGCCCGGAAGCGATCTCCAGGACCCTCCTGAAAGCGCGGGAAAACGGCAAAGCCGTCGTCGGAATAAAGATTTTTGGCGAAGGCACACTCGTCAAGCCCGAGGAAAAAGACGCTTCATTAAAATTCGTGCTGGGTAACGACCTTGTCGACGTAATAAACATTGGAATGCTCAGTAAGGAGGAAATCGACGACAGCATCGCGCGGATCGACAAGACGTTGAAAGCCTGAACGCGTTCGTACACGCGGGCCGGGTCGGGGATATAGTTGATCAACAGGATATAGAGAGGCAGCGGATGCTTCGACAGAGGCGCAAATAGAACCTTGGATATGGTTGTATATACACCTTAGTTTATAACCGTAGCTATCCACAGTGCTTTGAGGCCATACAAAATATGAGAAGTATGCGGAAAATGTACTCAACAGTCTCGTAGAATCCGTGTGCTATCTCAGTATTGAATTTTACCAGCAGAAAAAAGGGAGGTCATAAATGCTTCGAACACTGCAAGAAATAACGAAAGGCGTTCTGATGCTTTTTATCATCGGATCATGTGCACCCCGGGAGGGTGGTTTTACTGGCGCGGATAATGAAGTGAAACTCATTACACTGGATCCGGGCCACTTTCATGCCGGCCTGGTGCAGAAAATCATGTACAGCCAGGTGGACCCTGTCGTGCATGTCTATGCGCCGGAAGGGCCCGACGTGCAAAACCATCTGCAGCAGGTTGAGGGATATAATACGCGGACCGACAACCCTACCCGCTGGGAAGAAAAGGTGTATCTTGGTCCGGACTACCTGGAGAAAATGCTCAAGGACAAACTGGGCAACGTGATGGTCACCGCCGGGAATAACGGCAAGAAGACGGCGTACATCAAGGCGGTAGTGGACGCCGGCATCAACGTCCTGTCCGACAAGCCCATGTGTATCGATCCGGACGGCTTTGCCCTGCTCAAGGAAACCTTCGCCTCCGCGGAGGAACATGGCGTTCTGCTCTATGATATCATGACCGAACGGTCCGAGATCAATACTATCCTTCAGAAGGAACTGTCGCTCATGCCATCTATCTTCGGCAAGCTGGAAAGGGGAAGTGTGGAGAACCCGGCGGTCACCAAGGAGAGCGTGCACCACTTTTTCAAGTATGTTTCAGGGAATCCAATCAAGCGGCCGGCATGGTATTTTGACGTTACCCAACAAGGCGAGGGACTGGTAGATGTAACCACGCACCTGGTTGACCTGGTTCAGTGGGAGTGCTTCCCCGAACAAAGCCTCGATTACCAGCACGATGTTGACATCCTGGTGGCTAAGCGCTGGCCGACTATCATCACTCTCGAGCAGTTTGGAAAGGTAACGAGACTGTCAGAGTTCCCCGAGTATCTCACCAAAGATATGGGTGAGGACGGGGCACTGCGGGTGTACGCAAACGGCGAGATCATATACAAGATCAAGGATGTCCATGCAAAGGTATCAGTAGTCTGGAATTTTCAGGCCCCACCCGGTGGTGGTGATACCCATTTCTCCATCATGCGCGGCAGCAAGGCCAACCTGGTGATCCGGCAGGGCGCAGCGGAGAATTATACTCCCCAACTGTCCGTTGAACCGGTCAGCGGTGCGGGAGGACCGGATTTTGAAAAAGCACTGAAAGAAGCGATTGACGAACTGGCGGCGACCTATCCCGGGCTTGCGTTGGAGCAGAAGGGAGATAGCTGGCTGGTCGTTATTCCGGACCAATATCGTGTGGGGCATGAAGCCCACTTTAGCCAGGTAATGGAGAGGTACTTACAGTATCTGGTTGATGGGAAACTGCCGGATTGGGAGGTGCCTAATATGCTGGCCAAATATTATACTACCACTACCGCGCTTCAGGTGGCCAGGTCGCGGTAGGGGCGTACCCGTCTGGCTGCCGCCGCCCGTCTGGCCCCGACGGTTTGTCGGGGACAGGTTGCGATACGCCCGGAATATAGATGGCCTCGGGATCACGCCTGGAGTCCTCTCCTATCTAGCGGACCGACCCCTCCTTTTGCAGGGCTGAACCCTGCCGCTGGTGAGGGAGCCCCCGCAGGAAGTGAGCTGACAGTGCTACAGGATCTCGAAGGGAAGAGCGGGATGTGTGGGATAATATGACGTATAATACGCAATATATAATATCCCCCCCACCAGGCAATTGATTCTAATTTCATGACCAATGGATTCCTCAGCCAACGAAAAGACTGACAAACTGGACGCTTTTCTCTGCCCTGATAGTGTGGCAGTCGTCGGCGCTTCTCGCGATCCCGAGAAGTTAGGACATGGGATTCTAAGCAACATTTTAGCCTCCGGCTACCAGGGTGATGTCTATCCGGTCAATCCCAAAGCTGACGAGGTTCTTGGTCTGCCGGCCTATGCCAGCGTCAAAGACATCCCCGGCAAGCTCGACCTGGCGATCATTGTGGTCCCGGAACGATTCGTCCTGGACGTGATGCGGGAATGCGGTGAAAAGGGGCTCAATGGGGTTATTGTTATCACTGCTGGATTTGGGGAAACCGGCGTGGAGGGCGTTCGTCGGGAACAGGAAATCACTGCAATCGCGCGCGATTACGGCTTGCGCGTTATCGGGCCAAACTGCCTCGGGGTCATTGATACCTTTTGCCCCATCAACGCCTCTTTTGCCGCCAGCATGCCAGATCAGGGCAACATCGCCTTCATGTCCCAATCCGGTGCGCTGTGTACAGCGGTACTGGACCTCGCTGTCGCTGAGGGGATCGGCTTCTCACGATTCGTGAGCCTGGGCAACAAGGCCGACGTTGACGAAGCGGCGCTGCTGCGGAAATGGAAGGATGATGAGCAAACCAGGGTCGTGCTGGCCTATATCGAGGGGTTGCCCGATGGACGCGAATTCATCGATGTTGCCCGAGAGGTGTCAGCCAGAAAACCGGTGGTGGCGCTCAAATCGGGCACGACGGAAGCGGGCTCGAAAGCGGTGTCCAGCCACACCGGAAGCTTGGCCGGCTCGGAACATGCATATGAAGCAGCTTTCCAAAAAGCCGGTGTACTGCGGGCCAAATCCTTACAGGATATCTTTGATTGGGGCCTGGCGTTAGCCTACCAGCCGCTCCTGGAAGGTCCTTACATTGCCATAGTAACCAACGCCGGCGGCCCGGGTATCCTGGCAACGGACGATCTGGAGCGCGCCGGACTTCACCTCACGCAGCTCGAGACCGTGACGGTACAGACATTACGCGAGGCGTTGCCGGGAGCGGCTAATGTTTACAATCCCATCGACGTGCTGGGAGACGCCGGTGCTGACCGATATGCGGTGGCGTTGAAGGCGGCTCTCGAGGACCCAAAAGTTAATGGTGTCATAGTAATTCTGACCCCCCAGGTGATGACTGAGATCTCGGAGACGGCAGAACTGGTTTCAGATCTGGCTGGCCAGTATGAAAAACCCATTATTGGCTGCTTTATGGGTGAAGCAAAAATCCGCGTTGGGGCTGAGATTCTCAATCGCAATAACGTTCCTAACTATCGCTCTCCGGATCGAGCAGTCAGTGTGCTCCAGGCCATGTGGCGCTATCGGCAGTTCCTGGAGCAGCCCAAAACCGAACCCGACCAGTTTGACGTTGACCGTGAAGAAGTACAGCGAATTCTGAACGAAGTTCGGGCTGATGGTCGCGTGACTCTGGGCGAAGTAGAAGCACGAGGCGTTATCGCGGCATATGGAATTACACTACCTGAATCCAGGCTGGCGCGCACCAGCGAAGAGGCAATCGAGATCGCTGAAGACATCGGGTTTCCGGTTGCGCTGAAGGTTGCCTCACCAGATATCCTTCACAAATCGGATATAGGCGGCATCAGGTTGGACCTCCACAATGCAGAGGATGTGCGCGACGCGTTTGATCTTATCATGTATCGCAGCCAAAAGCACATGCCGAATGCAGAAATCTGGGGGGCACTGGTCCAGGAGATGATCGACCCGGGCAAAGAAGTGATCGTCGGGATGAGCAGTGACCCGCAGTTCGGCCCGTTGATCCTGTTTGGACTGGGCGGCATCTACGTCGAAGTCCTGAAGGACGTAGCGTTCCGCTTAGCGCCTGTAACGGAACGCGAAGCCGGCGAGATGATCAATGAGATTCGGTCTGCTCCCCTGTTGCGCGGCGTGCGGGGCGAGAAACGATCCGACCTGAAGGCCATCACCGATGTCATTCAGCGTGTATCCCAACTGGTGATGGAGTTTCCGGAGATCGTAGAACTGGATATCAACCCGGTGGTAGTTCATGACAAGGGGGCTATCGCTCTGGATGCCCGGTTGTCTATCGAATAACGTGATCCGTAATGGGTGATTCATCCATCAACGCAGCAGACTCTGACAGCTAGACTTTTAAGGTGATCCAGTAGAAGGAGCTAAGAATGACCTCACTTTTCGTTGTTTCAACCGAGACTTTCACAGGTAAGACGGCCCTAATAGCCGGCCTGATGCAGCACCTGCGCCAGGATGGTTATAGAACTGGCTATCTGAAACCGGTAAGCGCCACACCCCACGTTACCGGGAGACGGCTTGCCGATGAAGATGCTCAGTTTATTAAGCAGACCTTCGACCTGGCCGCCCCTTTAAGTATGATTGTTCCAGTGGAGCTCACAGCTTCGGTCGTGGAGAAAGCCTTGCAGGATAAAACGGACCTGCCGGCCCGAGTTAAGGCCGCCTTTGCCCAGTTAAGTGCGGAGGCCGATATCCTGATCGTGGAAGGGGGCGGCGATTTGGCTGAAGGGGGCCTATTCGGTCTGTCAGCGCCCGAAATTGCCGAGTTGCTGGACCTGCCAACCCTGGTTGTGAGTCGCTATTCAGCCCGATTGACCGGGGATGACATTCTGCTGGCGCGTCATCTCCTGGGTGATCGTTTGATCGGAGCGGTAATTAATGCAGTACCAAAACGGGAACGCGACCTGTTCTCGGATGCGGTAGTGCCGATTCTCGAGGGACAGGGTATCCCGATCCTGGGGTTGCTTCCCCGACAACGCCTGCTGACCGCGGCAACTGTTCGTGAACTGGCCGACGGTATCAACGGCAAGATCCTGGCCGGCGAGGAGTACACCGATGCATTGGTGGAGAACCTGGCCGTCGGGGCCATGGGTGTAGACCACGCCCTGACTCACTTCCGGCGAAAGCCAAACAAGGCCGTCATTACCGGAGGTGACCGGTCGGACATCCACCTGGCGGCTCTGGAGACATCAACCCGCTGCCTGATCCTGACCGGAGACCTGCATCCCAGTCCACAAATCATCGCGCAGGCTGAAGGACAAGGCGTGCCTATTATCTTATCGCATCAATCAACGCTGGAGACGGTGGAGACGATTAACCAGTTTTTCGGGCGCACGCGCTTCCATGAAACCCAGAAGCTCGAACTGTTCCTGCAGATCTTCGAGTCAAACTTCGACTTTAGCCGGCTTTACCAGGTGCTGGGCCTGGGATCGTAGGCTGCGCAGGAGGCGATCAGCGGTCAGCGGGCAGCGAAGAAGAGAGGAACCGCAGAGGGCGCAGAGGACACAGAGGAGAGATATAACCGCCAAGCCCGCCCTGAGACCGCCACCAGGCGGGCCGAAGGGACGCCAAGGAAGAATTGGACAGGATAACAGGATTGACAGGATAGAAAAAGAGGAAGTAATAGACCTCAGCGGCCTCAGCGTGCTCGGCGGTGTGGCTCCTATCCAGCCCCGATCACCAGTCACCAGTTACCAATCACCAGCTCACTTCAACAGGACCCCCGCCTACGGCCCCGCCGGTGGCGGGATCAAGGACGGGACTTTCCGTACGCTATTTCAATAATAGCCCCGCATCCTGCGGGACTACACGGACGCTTACTTTAATAATAGCATCTTGATAGACTTGGCATACTGGGGCGTTACTAGCCGGGCGATGTAGACCCCGGTTGGGACCTCCCGACCTACGCTGTCTCGGCCGTTCCACATAACCTGATGGTAGCCGGGTTCCATATGGTCATCCACGAGCCGGACTATCTCACGGCCCATAATATCATAGACGAGAATCCGCAGATAGATGGCCTCCGGTAAGTCATACTGGATTGTTGAAGTCGGGTTAAAGGGATTGGGATAGTTCTGGTGGAGAGCATACTTCTCAGGGATACCCGCAATTGCATCTACCCCTAAAAGATTCCCAACCACAAAGCGAATTGGTGTGTTGTCGTTGCTGCTGGTGATCAGGCTGTCCTTGTCCATCGCCTCTACCAACCAGAAGTATTCTGTATTATCCTCAAGAGTGAGGGACAATGTTGTATCGCTGATCCCTTCTATTCTGGAATGAGTCAAGCTATCCGACCAATCGGTAGCGTATGTCAGGATATATACTATTTGATCCAGCGGATCGGGATCGACCGCGCTGTGCCAGATAAATTCCACCGATGTCGGCAGTCCGGTGGTGTCATTCGCTGGCTGAACTGTAGCGAACTGAAGCGGTGGTTCAGGATATACATCCGTCCAGAACAGGACGGTATCAGAGATTGATCGGGCACCATTATTATCATAGCTCTTTACCGCCCACCGATACTGGCTGTTATCCTCCAGTGGTGATGCAATATCAACACTGTTTGTATCGAGCATCAGCGAGTCTGGAGGATTGACACCATTTAGCCAGTAATAGAGACCGTATGCCACCATATCACCCGGATCAGGATCGACGGCTTCTGTCCAGTAGAAGTTTGGCTTGAGAGTGATCTCTATACTACTATCTGACGGAGTTACCAGAAAAACCATCGACGGTGGTTCATTCTCAACGTTTGAGATAAATCTATAATACCCGCCGGTGTTCTCCGTGGTGGCCCCGGATAGGTCTACCGCCAACACCTTCCAGTAATAGGTAGTATTGTCAGTTAGCGAGTCTGCTGGAGTGTAGGTGGTATCACTGCCGCTATAGACTACCTGTAGGCTATCCACTTCAGGCCCCAGCTCCAGCCGGTATGAGACTACATCCCCAATGTCAGCATCTCCTGAGGGATGCCAGGCAAAGGTAGGCGTGAGCAGGGCAACCTCACTACCGTTAGGAGGATCGGCAAGGGCAAACTCCACCGGCGGACTGTTCACACTGTTGGTCCAGAACCACCACGCCTCCGAGGCGGTCTCACCTCCGTAACTGTCAACCGCCACCACCTTCCAGTAATAGACCTCATCTTCCTGTAAATCCACTGAAAGAGCATAACTGTTAGTGTCCATATCCACAGGTGTAACACCCGTCAGCAGTGAATCAGAGCCAAGATAGAATCGGTATAATATCCCTGACTGGTCATTATCAGGATCTAATGACTTCTGCCATAAGAAGATCGGAGTTAGATCGGTGACCATCGCTCCGTCGGCAGGACTCACCAGGGCAAACTCCGAGGGCGGGTCATTGGTCGTATTCACCCGGAAGCTGTGGTACCCCCCGGTGTTCTCCGTCGTGGCCCCGGCCAGATCCCGGGCCACCACCCTCCAGTAATAGGTAGTGTTGTCAGATAAGGGTGATACGACCTGGTAGGATGTTGCTGTATCGGTAGAAATGACTACTACGCCCGGATCGGGCATATCGAGGTACAGTGAATAGCGAACGGTATCAACAGGATCAGGATCAAACGCAGCCTCCCAATCCAGCAGTGGAGTTAATGTCGTTACTTCGGCACTGTCTTGAGGAGAAAGCAAGGCAAATACCTCAGGAGCGTCGTTGACGGCATTGAGAAGGAAGGAAACCGTATCGGATACTGCGCCCTCCTCATACCCATCATTGACAGAAGCAGTCCACCAATATTGCCCATTGTCAGGCAATTCGGCTGCGACCTGCCAACTGGTGGTGTCCTGGCCTTCAAGCACTGCTATCGCCGAGTCCAATAATGTGCTCAGGCTGACATCACCGTAGATTTTGAATGAATAGGTCAGAGTATCTTCTTCCGCGTCGGTGCTGTTCAAAACCTTTAGAATCACGAGTGGTGAAACTACGGCATCGTTGATTGGCGCAACGGCAACGGGCGCAGATGGTTCGGAGTTCATCCGAAATTCCAGTGTTGCCCAAACACTCCAGAAACCACCGCTGGCCACTTTCACCCGAAGGTAATAGGTCTGGCCATCTTCCAGTGAACTACCGGCATAAGTGACGGTTGTGGCATTACTCGCAATCTCTCCGGTATCCCATACGTCTATGGATGAGAAGTCAGACTGAGTTGAGATCTGAACATGGTAGGTGGTTTGAGGCTCTCCTATGCTATCGTAGTAGTCGAAAGATACTGCGGGAGTATGCGTTACAAGATGTTGCAGATTTTCATCTCCGCCGATGTCCAGATTTTGAACTTCCAGAATTCGAGTTACCGCGGAAACCTCTTCGGAATACCAGCTCTCGTTGCCATCGGTATCATAGCAGGTAACCGCAAGGTAAAAGGTTGTGCTTAATGGCAAGCCTGAGAGGCTGTATGATGTATCGGCTCCAACATCAACGGTATCGGCATAAGGGAATCCGGTAGAGTCGGTGTCATAGTAAACCTTATAGCCCGCAAGATCACCGAGCGGGCTTGCATCCCAAGTCAGGCTGATGAAATCATTACCTGTTTCGGTTGCAGCAAGATTTTGAATCGGAATTGGTGGGGCAGCAGTATCCGGTTCGGTGAGGAAGGGCGTGATGTCCACGAATGTATTTACACTGTCCCCCAGACCTTCGGGATTTTGTTGCGGGTGGTAGGGACCAGCAGAATTACCCCACCAAGTGTTATCGGCATCAATGAAATTGCTGTTATCGGCGTTGTGAAGCCCGGTGCCGTGGTAGGCGATATTGGAGCCGGCGATGGTGGGGGTGCCACTTTCAACGTAGATGCCACTGGTATTCCCGGTTATGGTAACATTCACCAGCACGCCACTGCTACCTCCAAAGTAAAGCCCGGCACCCAGGTTACTGCTCACTGTGACACGCGTCAGCGTGGGACTGCTATTGTCGATAATGTAAAGCCCGCCGCCGCCAGAACTGGCGGTGTTGCCGCTCACAGTCACGTCCGTCAGCGTGGGACTGCTATTGCGGATAATGTAAAGCCCGCCGCCGTGACTGGCCGTGTTGCCGGCCACGGTCACGTCCGTCAGCATGGGACTGCCGGCCCAAATGTAAAGCCCGCCGCCGTAAGAACTGGCCGTGTTGCCGGTCACGGTCACGCCCGTCAGCGTGGGACTGCCGCCCCAAATGTAAAGCCCGCCGCCGTAAGAACTGGCCGTGTTGCCGCTCACGATCACATCCGTCAGCGCGGGACTGCTATTACTTCCGATGTAAAGCCCGCCGCCAGAACCGGCCGTGTTGCCACTCACGGTCACATCCGTCAGCGTGGGACTGCTACTGCTACCCGAGATGTAAAGCCCGCCGCCGTAACCGGCCGTGTTGCCGGTCACGGTCACGTACGTCAGCGTGGGACTGCTACTGCTACCCGAGATGTAAAGCCCGCCGCCTTTATTAGTGGCGGTGTTACCGGTAACACATAGCCGGGTAAGCACCGGGCTGGCATTGCTGACAAACATTCCACCACCATTGGCAATATTGCCCCCGTTCGTAAGCTTGAACCCCCGAATCTCTGTGGTACTATCTATCGGTGTGGGGGACCAACTCATTTCAATCACCCTGCCAATCCCGCCCCCATCGATAACCGTGTTACTTGAATCCCCGGCACTGATCAGCTTGATCCCGTTCACACTGGGCCAAGTGATGTTCTCATAGTAAGTGCCGGGTTGGACGAGGACGGTGTCGCCTGATTGGGCAGCGGTGAGGGCAGCCTGGATGGTCGTAGAGTCTGCGGGTACGTGGATGGTGGCGCCCGAGGCTATAGTGAGGGGTAAAACCCAGATGAGGAGGGTATATTTCAAGGAATAGCGCATGGCGGTTTCCATATTTTTTTAGGTAAAGTCCCGGTTTAGCCTGTTTGAATACATGTTCTACAGCTGTGAAGGACATCAGGCGCTCCTGAATGATGTTCAGGCGAATGTACTGAAAAATTAAGCGTGTGGCTATAGAATGTCAACGCTTGACGTGAGGCACCCACCCCCCTTTCCCCCCTCCCTCAGTGAGGGAGGGGGCATCCCGACACGAGTGTCGGGAAGGGGGTGGGTTATCCCCCGCCAGGAGCGGGGTTCGATTCAGCGAGGTGGTTTACCGCCTCGCAGGAGGGATGCGAATCCATCTGCGAATGAGCAGACGGCTCTGCGAAGGCAGGGGGAATGACCTCACCCACCCCCGCCACAGGCGGACTTGTACGACAACCGCCGGATCGAATGATCTTCCCCTCTTTTCCCCTCCCTCAGCGAGGGAGGGGACTTCACGCCTGTCCCGCCAACGGCGGGGAAGTGAATGGGGTGGGTGCACCCCGCGCACCACGCGCACCGGGCGAAAGCGTCGGCCTTCCCTTTTCCTTAGCTTCCCGGCATGAAGAAAGCGCGGACCAGAACAGCTCGCTTCCCCCAGCACCCCGCCATCGGCGGGGCCTTCGCCTACTACTGCGCCGGGCATACCCGGGCGGAGGTGGTCTATCGTCTGCGCCGGCAATATGGCGACCGGGCGCCCTCCCCGGCCACCGTCAAGCGCTGGATGGAGCGGGGCCGCTGGACGGCCCGCCGCCGGCGTATCGAGGAGCTGGTGGCCCGCCGGTCCGATGAGCTGCGCGGCAAACAGATTGCCGAGGCCGTCACCAGCAATCAGATCGTGGAAGGCGCCATCAAATCGGCCCGCAACGCGCTGTCAGACAAGGAGCAACTGGCGAATATCATGATACATGCTATCCGCAAGGGCAGCCGGATCGCCAGCGTCGAAAGGCAGGCTGAGGAGGAGGCGGAACAGGAAGCGTCTCAGGAGGCCGCGGAATGATTTCTGACCGCAACGCACTTTTTTTTCGTGCCCGCGGTATTGGTTCATCGCTCCCCTCGGCAGGAGCTGGCCATTTGCTGGCCATTGCGTGGGTATCCGGTGGGCTTTGCCGGGGTTGCTGGTGGGTAGTGAAGGGGTTCCTCCGGGGCGTTGGCGGGGTCGTGCTTGGCCCCGGGCGTCGCTTTTCAGCTGCAAATCACCCCGTTGCTGCTATCAGCCAAGGCCAGTCACCAGTCACCAGTCACCAGTCACCAATCACCAATCACTTCAGCAGCATCAGGTCGCCCCAGGATCAGTGTACGGAACACGAGATGCAGGGATCATAGGCCCGCACCAGCATTGAACACAGGAGTTCAAGCTTCTCATTATTCATTCCCTGGACGGCAAACTGCTCGACCAGGTCGTGCATATCGTGGTGGATGTTGGCGTTGTTTTGTGTAGTGGGAATCACGCAGTTAGCCTTTGTGATGCGACCCTTTTCGTCGTACTTGTAGTGATGGTAAAGGATACCGCGCGGGGCTTCGACCGCTCCCACCCCTTCGCCTGCCTGCGGTGTAACCGGCACCATAGTTGGCCCGGGGTCGGACTCCAGCAATTTGTCGATCAGCCGGACGGAGTCGTGGACGACATGGACGCATTCGACCAGCTGAGCGATGTTGTTCATGAATGGGTTGTGGCACACCGGGGTAAGGCCCAGCGAAGAGGCTATTTCAAGGGCCCGGGGATGGAGCAGGCTGTGGTTATTGTTGAAGCGGGCCAGGGCTCCGACGGCGAAGGACTCCCGGGAAAGCTTGCACCATTTGGAGGTGTTGTTCTTATCCACGTATTCGTTGGTCATCGGCAGGTACTCATGCTCGGCATGCTCGACTCCATCGGATGAGATCAGTCGTCCGCCAATAAATGGATATTCGTCCTCTCCTTTAAGGGACACGAATTCGGTCTCGCGGACGAAGTCGGGGATCTCAAAGGTGTGAAACAGCTCCGCCGCAACAGCCAGGTCATCGAGCGAGCGTTCGAGTTCATCCCGCAGGCCGCCGAGTCCCTCCGGCATCGCGGTAACGCCGCCGACCTGAAGCGAGACGGGGTGGGTGGCCCGCCCGCCGACGGCCTCGCTGAGGTGGTTAGCCAGACCCTTTAGTCGAAGAGCAAGGGCCACAACCTCCGGATGGCTCTCAAGCAGCGGGATGACACTGGTAACGCTGAGAAAGTCCGGCGCGGCCAGGAAGAAGAGGTGCAGACAGTGGCTCTGCAGCGTTTCACCATGTTTGGCTAACAGGCGAAGCCAGGCTGCTTTCTCAGGGATTGATATACCAAAGGCATTTTCGGTGGCCCGCAGGCTGGCCAGGCAGTGCCCGAAGGAGCATATACCGCAAATCCGGGCAGTTAGGAGACCAGCACTGGTATAATGCTTGCCCTTGAGCATAGCCTCGAAGTAGCGCGGGGTCTCGACCACGTCCCAGCGGGCTTCCTGAAGCTTCCCGTCCTTGACCCGTACAACGATATTTCCATGCCCCTCAACCCGGGTCAGATGATGGACATCCACATTGAGATTGAGTTTCATCGTACCCCCTCGAAGCCGCCGAAGAAATTGAGGTGTTCATCAAGTTCCTTCTTTTTATAACCTCTTTCCCTGGCAATTGTAAAGAACTCGTCGTAATTGGGATCCGCAGCCAGCCCGCGGCAACCATAGCAGCCAAGGCCTCCCGCCGGGCAGGGAGCGTTACAGCCGCCCCGCGTTATAGGACCCAGACAGAGCTGCCCCAGCTCGAATATGCAGGTTGTATAACGCTGTTTGCACTCGAAGCAAACCGGATAGACGGGAAACTGGAACGGAATGTCCCATATCAGGTGCTGGACGATTCGCTCTACCTCGTCTTTATTGACGGGACACCCCGGTATTTCCAGATCAACCGGCACGATTTCCTTAATCGACCGCGCTGGAAGCGTTTCCTTGGGATCTTTCCCATAGACCTCTCGATTTACCCTATTCAGGTCAAGGACGTTCTTGAGTCTGTTTACGCCCCCAAAGCAGGCGCAGCTTCCTAATGCCACGAGTAACTTTGCCTGTTTGCGAATCTGTATCAGGCGCGTAATCTCATCCCCCCGGGTAACAGCCCCATCAATAAATGCAATATCGTAGTCGTTGCCGCCCGCCGATGAAATCTCCCGGAAATTGACAACGTCAAGGGCCTTCAGGAAATCCGCAGCGGTTTCCTCCTTGTTTGCCAATTGCAGTTCGCATCCTTCACAGCCGGTGAAATCAAAAACGGCGATTTTTAATCTTACAGGCTCGATACCCAGGTATTTCATATCATCATCCCTCAGATAGCTTCTTTGAGGTTTATGACGCTCCAGTAGTCAAAGACCGGCCCGGAAAGGCAGGTATAAGTTGATCCGATGTTGCACCGGCAACACTTGCCCATCCCGCAGTGCATCCGGCGTTCCAATGATACGAACATCCGGTTCATCGGTATCCCCTCCTGCGTGAGGTGGTTGCAGACAAACTTGAACATCACCGGCGGGCCGCAGATGATGGCATAGGTCTCCCGGGGGGCAATGTCAACTTCGTCGAGCAGATCGGTAATCATCCCTACCGGACCCCTCCAGGATTCGTCACCCTGCTCCACTATGACTTTCAGGTCGATATCAGCGATCCGGTCCCATTCCTCATACTGGTAATTGAAAAGCAGCATACTTGGTTGTTTGGTTCCATAGAGGATATGCACATTCTTGAAGTTCGACCGGTTTTCGATTACCTGGAAGATCGGTGCCCGGAGCGGGGCCAGACCCAGTCCCCCCGCAATCAGGAGGATGTTGCATCCGCGCATTTTTTCTATCGGGAAATGGGTGCCGAAAGGGCCGCGGATTCCGATGGGGACACCCCGCCGGGACTTGTGTAGAATGGTGGTGACCAGTCCCACCTTGCGGATACACAGCTCGATGAAACCCTTGTGGGAAGGTGAACTGGATATGGATATGGGTATCTCGCCATAGCCGGGGACTTCCACCATAACGAACTGGCCGGGGCGGAAGGTGAAACGCTCCCTGGCGGCATCATCGAGAATCCTTACCTGAAAGAGCTTTTCCATTTCGGTCAGGCGGATAATGTTGATGATCTCGCTCTTGAAGGTCTGATCAACGTGCTTGAGGCGGCTCCTGCGGTTGAAATCCAGGGGCTGCATGATATCAGCCTCCTGCGTGACCTCATACGGATGGAGAAGTTCGGTCATACTTGATCCTCGGTTTGCAGGTCCCGGATTATGCCGGGCGGGTTGATCCCGGCCAGGCATACGCGGCCGCAGCGGTTGCACCCCACGCATAAGGGTTCCTCGTAGGTCTCCACGAATCCCCGGTGCTGGTGATAATAGCGGTATTTCAATCGGGTTTCCCGGTCAGCCCGGAAGTTGTGTCCCCCGGCCACCGTGGCAAAATCGAGCAGATTACAGGAATAGAGTTGTTTGACTTTTACGCCCTCCTTCCCGTCCATGGAAACCTGCTCGTCCACTCCGTAGCAGTAGCAGGTTGGGCAGACCATGGCGCAGCTCCCGCAGCTCAGGCACTGCCAGCCCCATTTCTTCCAGACCTCCGACTCAAACTCAATGTCCATCAGATTGGGCAGGTTGTGCATATTCAGGGGCTCGAATTTGCTGGCGATCCGTTGGCGCGCTTCCAGGTAGTCCTTGTTATCCTGCCCGGTAGTATCCTTAGCATCGACCTGCATAAGGATATTATAGCCGTGATCGGAATTGATGGCTATGAAGTATCGGTCGCCGAGATCTGTGAGATAGAGATCGAAACCGTGGGTTACCACGTCCGCTCCCACCGATCGGCAGAAGCCCTCCTCGCAGGGGTTATGATCAATCCCTATGATGAATGTATTCCTGCGCCGCGAGATGAAATAAGGGCTGGGGAAGCGGTCACCGGCAAGGACCTTGTCCAGCTTGAGCAAGGCGTTGATGTCGCAGGAATGCAGACCCATGAGTACCCTGGGCTGGAGCCGGTAGTGGATTTCCTGGGTCCAGTCGTCCTCCTCGAAGTGACAGGAAGATAGATTTTCACGAAAGGGGAGGAAGTAAGACTTGGCTGAGTATTCGGTTATCTCGTAATCAAGATCAATCTCCTCGAACTTCTGGACCGGCAGATAATGGTGAATGGGTTTGCCCTTCTCGTTCACTCCGATCTGCTTGGGTGCTATGACCTCGGTGTCTGCGAGGAGCAGCTCGACCAAATTCCTGAATTCCTTTTTGCTCAGAGTCTTGAACAGCATCTTTCGCCCTTTCCAATGGCGTACTCAAGTGCAATATGATTCCCAGCACAAAGCCCGCTGAACCGTATGAGGGAGCATTCTATTCCGCTAAGGTAGCGCACTGGGTGCCGTTTTACTTACAATATTATCGTGTCACACCAGCTTAATCATCCTGATCAAAAATTTAACGTACCAGGCGACAAATCTCAATAGAAGGCTGAACAGGTTCTGGAATGTTGGACTTCGGTTGACCGGTTTCTAAGCTGGGGCAATTCAACTGGAGGAAAGGGTTACGCCCTCAGGCATAATCTGTTCGTCAGCTTGGGCCGTATCCATAGCGCGCCCGCAGCCTACTACGGAGGCCCCGCAGCCGGCGCACCTACGGCGTCACCGGCGACCGCATTCAGATGGACTTCCGGCTCAACGGCCATGTCATGGGGCAGGAGCTGGCCAATATCCCCGATGAAGATGGGCTGATCGGCTTCTGGCATCCTCCCTGTTATGGAGACCTCACGTACAAAAGCAGCTACTTAGGAAAATGTAGCCAGTGGCTGGAGTCCTGTCCCAGCAATTTGTTTACGAAAACTGGTTGAATCAGAGCGACAGGCAGCTTACTCCAGCCCGGCTGTTTACCGGCCCAGTCGTCCTTGGCTGGCCACGGCTAAATGTTTAAGGAATTAATAGGACAGAACACTAGCAGTTTTCGGTCACTTCCACCTGATAATTAATGTACAGCTTCCAGTCCGGGTCCACTCAAATTGATGACATGAAGAAAGCCCCTCCAGAGGGCCTGGAGGGGCTTTCTTTTTTCTTTGAAGAAACGCTATTACCTAAAAGCAACCCTTTTTGGAGCAGCAGGTGCAGCTTCTAGGGCCACTTTTGTGTTTGTTAATAGTGCGCTGGCATAAGCGAAGTTATGCGCACCTCCGCTTCTATCTTTCAAAACCAGAAGGTAGTTGACCACGGCACCAGCGTTGAGCGCGGTTAGCGTACCCGGGACAACGTGGTCGGTATCATCCAGGGCATCGGCGGTTATTAAGAGCGCCTTTACATCAGCAAGCAAAGCGTCAATTGCCGCTTTTCTATCTGCGATTTTTGTTTCAAGCGCATCTTCGCCTTCTGGATGGCACGCTGCTAGACATCCTGCTTGATTGACTACAGTGCCATAGTAATCATACGATACATTCATCGTATGCCCGCCAGCTTTAATACCATATGCATCCGCCATGTGGCAGGTAACACACCCGTCAGTTATCGCGGCGGTATGGGAGCTATTTGTATAAGGGGAGCCCGTAACTTCATAACCGCCAACTCCCGCGAGAATGGCGCCTTGGGCACCGTAGTGGGGTCCCCAATATTTGGAACCTATGACAACATCACTGCCACCAACTGTCGGCATGGGATCAGGCAACCTCGGTTGATGACACCTGGCACAAAGGTTTCCTTTTCCAATGTCAATGGATGCTGTAAGATCAATCCTGGGGGTAAATGCAGTCGTATCTGTCAAGGCAAAATCGGCCCACGTGTACGTACTATGAATTTGGTGACACGTGCGGCAATTCTGCGGGGCTGGATTTGAAATGTCTGCTACGGTTGTGTCTGCTCCCGTTGCCACGACTTCCAGAAAGCCCTGGCTGGTATGGCAAGGGGCACAATCGGTATCATTCCGTTCAAAATTACCGCCTGTAGCATGAGTAGAGGCCGCCCATTGTAACTGTCGTACCTTAATCGGCTCGTCCCCATCACTATGACAGACTTTGCAGGTTTCATTGGCGTCAGCCCCCGGCAGGCCTTGCAGACCCTCAGAGCCCGCGGGACCTTCAGGGCCTTCACAGCCGAAAAACATGACTGTCATCCCGACAATGAGGGCTGGAATGAAATATAGTTTGGGATTCCTGGTGAAATTAATCACTTTTCCACCTCCTGCACTTTATAAAAACTTACGAAAAAGATCATACAAACTTCATTAACACCTACGAGTTTATTATCAAGACATAAAAGAGACAAGCATATATTTTTATAATCAACTCTACCGAAATCGGCTAAGATATACTGTTAAAATTGTGTAATTAGTCATTTTACGGACTGAGTCTTGAATTGGTTTTGTTATACAGGAAATAGTTCAAGCCGGCATAATGCCGTCCCGCTCGGCATCCCGTCCGGAGATGCGACATTATAATACCGGGCGAGCAACCGGAACGTCGGGCGCCTGAGGCACCAGGTCCAGGGTGTGCCGGACGAGGAGCCAGCCGCCAGCCCGCGGTCGGCATAGCCGGCCTCATAAACGGGCATAAATTAAATTTGAGTTCGTTGTCCTGATATAGATAACTTTTCAGCCTCCATGGAATCGTTTTCACCACATAAAAGCCGTTCATTCGCCCTACGCTCCATCCCGGCATTCCTGGTTGGGATGCTCCTTGCAGGTTCTACGGTTCAGGCCGCCAAGCCGGAAGCCGTCCTGCGAGGCACGTTCGTCTACCCCCGCAGCGACATCACGGCGACGGAATCCCTAGTCTGGCGGGGACAGCTCACCGTGCGGCACCAGCTCACCCAACGGGTGAGTTGGCATTTCCTGGGTGAGATCACCCCGGCAACTCTCACCCGCCCGGCCGGGCTGCGCCTCTACTCCGGACAGATTCAAGCCGGGATCACACCCGACTGGAAGGTGACCCTGGGCCGGCAATTCCTCTGGAACAACCTCCAGACCGCCCGCTTCGACGGCATTGCCCTGGGCAGGCATACCGGCACCTTCCGCAACAGCCGGCAGCTGACCCTCTACGCCGGCCAGACGCCGGATACCGAACTGCGCACCGACTACGGTGAGGCCGGCAAGCCGATGGCTGGCGGCATGTTCCAGCTCACCAACGGCTCCAGCCGCTACGGCCTGCAGGCCTGGGCCACCCATATGACCGGCACGCTCAACTTCTACCTTGGCGGCTCTCTGCGCCGTAGACTTGGGTCGCGACTGACCCAGGTTGCCGACCTGGCCTTTAACCTCACGGCTAAAAATCCCGAGAAGATCCGGCTCAGGACCCAGGTGCGTCTGACGCAGACGGGCATCGTATACGTCCAGTACCGCTATGCGGGACAGCTGTCCCTCAACCCTTACCCCTGGGTCTCCAACCCAACTTTCGCCCCCCGGCAAAACCTCTCGGCGGGCGCGCATTGGTCGCCATTTAAAGGATTGCAGCTGAGGGTGAGCCTCAGTCAGCGTTTGGGTAATCGCGACGATAGGTACCTCAAGGCGCAACTGGCCTGGGGCGGCCTGATGTTCACCTGGCAGGCCAACGACCAATCGATCTACGAGGGCCACTACGTGCAGCTCAGCGGCCAGCGCCGCCTGTCTGGTCACCTGCAGGCCGGAGGGAGTATCGGCGCCGGCAGCTACACCCTTTTCGATGAAAATTCCGATGCTGTCTCCCACATGACTTCCGCGGGTATCTTGGATGCTGCTCAGGCCCGGGCTACCCGGTCTTCCCTGGCCGCAACGTTCTGGCTGCAAGGATCCAGCACCGGCCGTTTCAGTTATCGGCTGTTCACCCAGTTTACCCGCAACCGTCTCTTCAACCAGGATGGGCGTGTTGGTTTGCAAGTGAGCTATGCGTTCTAGTCTGCTGCTCTACGGGCTGCTGGCATACGCGGGGCTGCAGGCCGTCCTGGTCACCGCGCAGGAACCCCGCGATCGCATTATCTTCCCCCACGTTACCCACGTCGAGGATATGGGCCTGGAATGCGGTGAGTGTCACGAAGGGGTGGAGACCAGTACCCGCTTAACCCACGACCTGCTGCCGATCATGGACCAATGCAGCGCCTGCCATGACGGTGACACGGCCTCGGAGGAGTGTTCCGCCTGCCACACCCGGCCCGATGATCCGACGACTTACACATGGCAGCCCACTCCCGGTCTGCTGTTCCCGCATCAGACCCACCTGCCGCAGACCGAATGCAGCCAGTGCCATCCCACCACGGCTAGCAGCGAAGCCCTGGTGCCCCGGACACCGCCAAAGATGGAACCTTGCATGGACTGCCACACCGTGCCCCTCACCGATGCCGGTTGCTATGCCTGCCATGCCTCCCTGGAGGGCAAGCTGCCGGCCAGCCACGGCCTGGGCTGGACCCAGAACCACGGGCTGTTTGTCCATGGCTCCACCGGCGATGATTGTGCCATGTGTCACCAGCAGACCGACTGCGAGGGCTGCCACGCCCAAGCCCAGCTGGAAAAGCAGGTCCATCCGGCCAACTATGAATTCGTCCATGCCGGAGACTTTCTGAGTTTTGAGAAAGAGTGCAGCACCTGTCACGCTATCCCCCAGGAGTGCCAGAGCTGTCACCTTGCCAAGGGGGTCATGCCCCTGAGCCACAATAACCCCTTCTGGGCTCTCAGTGGCAGCCACGACGACCCCTCCGGGGCGGCCCCTCCCGAAGTAGAGTGTACGGCCTGTGGCTTTCACGCCCAGGAAGGGCTGGACCGGCCTGACTACTGCGTGGTCTGTCACGAACCGGCCAGAGACAACACCTGTCTGAGGCTGGGGTGTCATGATTACTAGACGACCGCTTGGCGGAATCGCAGTTTTGCTGGTGCTCGCGGCCTGGGGGTGCACCGAATTCGAAGAGGATGACAGCCCGCACCCTGAAGCTTGGGAAACGGGACATATTGAAAAGCTCCAGGTCATTAACTACGACCTTACCTCATGCCAGGCATGTCACGGTGCCGAGCTGAATGGGACGGATGAGGTGGATGGATGCAGCAGCGATGAATGCCACACCGCTTCCCAAGGCCAGTCCGCTCTGGATGCCATCTACGCCTGCGATAACTGCCACGGATACCTTGACAGCGATCCGTTCGTTGATGTGAAAGGCCGGACGAGCTCCGATCGGGTGACCGTCGGGATGCACACCAGCCACTACACGGCCGCCCATAGTTTGACCTCTAACGTCTCCTGCGCTTCCTGTCATGTGGTGCCCGATTCCGTCTGGGCGGCGGGGCATATCGACGACGACACCCCCTACTACGCCGAGGTGACCTTTGACAGCTTGGCCACTGCCAAGGGCACACTCTCCCCGGTCTGGGAGCGCTCTGCCAAGACCTGCAGCGACGTTTATTGTCACGGCGCCTTTGACCTCAATGGGGTTACGGGAAATGACTCCACCTGGACCTGGACCACACCGGTCACTGGCAATCTGTGCGGCACCTGCCACGCACTCCCTCCTGCAGGCCACATCGCATCCAGTGCCTGTGGCCTATGCCACTCCGGCGTCGTAAGCAGCCAGGACCACCGAACGATCATCGATACACAAAAGCATATCAACGGCGTAAAGAATGTATTTGGGAACTAGCCCCATCCGGTAATCCCGGTAAAACAACAACACCTTCATCCGGGCTGATTACTATAACTATGAATAGTTCCCAAAAAGATCTCTGCAAACCATGATTGGATTTTCAGCCGGTCACATACGCCCCTTTACCCTGGGCCTTTCCCTGGTGCTCCTCATGCTGTTCCCCTTGCATGCCCAGGACAACGAGACCTGCGAGACCTGCCATGACGATCCCGACCATAAAGTGGTCCGGTACGGGATTGAGCTCTCGCTGTATGTCACCAGTGAGCACCTGGCGGACAGCCCGCATGCGGATTTCGCCTGTGTCGACTGCCACACCGAACTGGCCGGTGTGGACGACTGGCCGCACCGGGAACGCCTGGTCCTGCCGGACTGCGGGTCTTGCCACGAAGAAGAGCAGGCGGTCTTTGTGGAGGGCTTCTTCGGCCCCCTGATGCAGAAGGGCTACACTTCCATCCCCAACTGCTCCGACTGCCACGGTCGGCACGAGGTGTCGTGGGTCGGGCACCCGCGGCAGGTGTGCGGCGTATGCCATCAGGATGTGCTGGAAGACTTCCTGGCCTCCCGGCACTGGAAAGCCGATGAGGTCACACAGGAGGTCACCTGTGTTTCGTGCCACAATCCGCACTTCAAGATGGAGAAGGGTCAGTACACGCCCCACCAGTGGAAGATGCACCTGGTGGAGTCGTGCAACGTCTGCCATGAGCGGGAGGTGGCCAATTACACCGATTCACAGCACTTCCGGGAACTCGAGCAGGGCAATTTGAAGGCCCCGGTCTGTTCCGACTGCCATGCCAGGCACCAGGTTCTGTCTCCCCGGGATCCCAACAGTCTTTTATCGGTGGCCAGGCTGGATCTGACCTGTACCCGCTGTCATGCGGGCTACGAGGTTTCCATTCACCGTCCCCGCGAGGGCGACGACCCGCGTCTGGAGACCTGCGTAGCTTGCCATGTGGGGCACTCCACGAATATGACCACCGCCCACTCATCCATTTTCGAAACCGGACTGGCGAACGTATGCCTGTTATGTCACGCGGAGGGGTTGCTGGCCCGCCCGGAAGAAGCCCATATGGTGATCCACGGCGAGAAGATCGAGTCCGCCCGGGCCGGGGAGCCGGTCAACTGCGGCGAGTGCCATCAGTACCACTTCAGGGCGCCGGAGCATCCGGCTTTCACCGGCATCAAACGGGAATGCAAAGCGTGCCATCCTGAAGAACATGCCGCCTGGGTAGGTTCCTCTCACGGGACCAGCGCCGCCAAGGGCCATCCCGAAGCCCCCACCTGCACCACCTGTCACGGCGAACGGTTCATCCCCAAAACCGAGGAAAGCCTGAAAGGGAAGGCCATCGTTGACCTGTGCGCCTCGTGCCACAGCAACCGGGAAATCATCCTCCGGTTCCAGCTCAGCCCGGAAGTAGTATCCGGCTATCAAAGTACTTATCACGGGCAGGTCTATCAGCTGGGCTACCAGGGAACCGATTTCGCCACCTGCGCCTCGTGCCATGACAACCATAGCGTCCTGCCCGCCGACGATCCCAAGTCCACCATCAGTAAGCAGAACATACTGAACACCTGTACCCAGTGCCATGAGGACGCCAACATAAACTTCGTATCCTACCTGCAACATTACAACCCCATGGAACACGAGGAAAATCCCATTCTTATAGGCGTGGACACCTTCATGCGGTGGCTGCTGGTCTCGGTGATGATTATCTTCGGTGTCCATACCCTCCTGTGGCTCATCCGGCTGCTGATACGGCGCTTATTCGAGGGAAAGAAACCGCCCCAAGTCAAGACAAAGCACCGAATCAAGCGCTTCCATCTGATTCAGCGACTCCTACATCTCGGATTGATCCTATCCTTCCTCACCCTTGCTACGACCGGGCTGCCTTTGAAATACAGCCATACGCCCCTGGCCACCTGGTTCGTGAACAACATCCTCAGCCTACAGGCTGCTGCCCTCATCCACCGCATTGCCGCCACTCTCCTGGTCAGCGTATTCATTATTCATGTCCTCTTATTACTGTACCGCTGGTTGGTGCTGAAAGAGAAGGGCCTCTTCTATGGGCCTAATTCCCTGGTGGTCCGTCCCAAGGACTTCAAGGATTTCTACCAACATCTTGGCTATTTCATCGGGGCTCTAAAGCGTCCACCCAAGTTCGATCGCTGGACGTACTGGGAAAAATTTGACTACTACGCCGTTTTTTGGGGTATGATCATCATCGGTTCCAGCGGGCTGACCCTCTGGTTCCCGGAAACGTTCACCAGGCTCTTTCCCGGATGGGTCATTAACGTAGCTCACATCATCCATTCCGAGGAAGCCCTGCTGGCTACAGCTTTTATCTTTACCGTCCACTTCTTCAATACCCACCTGCGCCCGGGGGCATTCCCCATGGATGAAGTCATCTTCACCGGCTATCTCACGGAAGAACGGTTTGCCGAGGAACGTCCCACGGAGAAGGAACGACTGGATGCTGACAACGAATACGATAAACTGAAAGTTTCCCCCTTGCCTCGCTGGACCAAATATCTGCTCCTGGCCAGTGCCTATCTGTTTCTGTCAATAGGTTTTCTACTGCTCATTTTCATAATTATAGGTACATTTTTCCAAGGTTGAAATATGACGAAACTGGTTTGTATACTATTTCTGGTTATTCCCTTATGGGCGCAAGAAAGTCCTTGTCTTGACTGCCACGAGGTTTCCGTCGAAGTGTCGGTGCACGAGGACTTCGACTGCGAAACCTGCCACACGCAAGTTGACCTCGATCTGCACGTGGAGGAGGAAACCCTGCCTCCCTTCTCCCAGGAGAAGGCCTGCGGCGGCTGCCACGAGGATGAATGGGCCGAGCACTCCGCCAGTGTACATGGACTGTTGCTGACAGGGGAGCAGCTGGATGTGGCCACCTGCGTCGACTGCCACGGCGACCACCAGATCCTGTCCGCCGATGACAGCAACTCGCTAGTGCATCCCGCCAATATGATCAGCACCTGCGGTCGCTGCCATGCCAATCCGGAACTTGTGGAGCGCCACAAAATCGACATTCTGAACCCGGTGACCCGCTACAAGCAGAGCATACATTTCAGCGTCCTCGAGGAGTCAGGCTATGCCTCCGCTACCTGCAACAACTGCCACGGGACCCACGACATCCAGAACCAGCGGCACTCACGGTCTACCATCAATTACTGGAACGTGGCGGAGACCTGCGGTAATTGTCACGTGCAGGAGTACGAGGAATTCCATGGCAGCGACCACTGGCTGGCCCTCCAGCGGGGTGTTCGGGACGCGCCGGCCTGCATCTCCTGCCACGGTGAACACGCCATCAGCGACCCCACCGGCCGCTACGACATTATCAAAAAGCGCGATCTGGCCGACCACACCTGTCTGAAGTGCCATTCCGACGATGAACTGGCCCTGAAATACGGACTGCAGGAGGGCGTGGCCGCCACCTACCGAGACAGCTACCACGGCCTGGCTGTCCTGCGGGGTGATGAGGACGCGGCCAGCTGCTTCGACTGCCACGGCGTGCACGCCATTCTCGGCCAGGAGCACGAGAACTCCACCATTCACCCCTCCAACCTGCAACGTACCTGCGCCACGTGCCATCCCAACGCCACCGCCCAGTTCGCCCAGGCCTACACTCACTCCTCGCTCCTCATCCGGGAGACGCCGATCGAGGATATCGTGCAGACCATCTACGTGGTGCTCATTATCGGGACCATCGGCTTCATGTTGGTCCATAACGGCATCATTTTCACCGGCTACCTGAAGCAGCGCAAACGTGGAATGGCCAGGGTCATTGAAGGTGGTGGAGCGGCTGCACCGGCCATCCGCCGCTTTTCCGTGCAGGAAGTCTGGCAGCATACACTGCTGCTGGTTTCCTTCACTATCCTGGCGATCACCGGGTTCGCCCTCAAGTTTCCCGAGGCGGGCTGGGTGCGGGTCCTCGGCTCCCTCGGACTGACGGAAACCGCCCGCGGTCTGATACACCGCATCGCGGCCGGGACCATGGCGGCGGTGGCGGCGTGGCACCTGGTCTACGCGCTTGCCAGTCCCTGGGGACGGCAGCACCTGCTGCGGATGCTGCCCCTGAGGCGGGATGTCAGGGACTTTTCCCGCAACATGCGCGCATCTGCGAAGGGGCGTCCTCCCGACGTTAAGTACGGCCTGTTCGACTATGGCCAGAAGATCGAATACTGGGCCCTGGCCTGGGGGGCGGTCGTCATGGGTCTCACGGGCTTCATTCTGTGGTTCCCGACCATCCTCGGGGAGGCCACCCCGGTCTGGCTAATCAAGGTATCCGAAGCCGTGCACTACTGGGAAGCTTGGCTGGCCACGCTGGCCATCGTCGTCTGGCATCTCTTCTTCACTATCTTCCATCCCGAGGAATACCCGGGAAGCAGCGTGATGGTCACCGGGAAGATGAGCGTCGAGGAGTGGCGCCACAAGCACGCCGGATACTACGAGGAGCTGGAGAGCGAGCTGGCAGGCTACCGTAAGGGCGAAATCGTATACGACGACCTCTCCCCCTTCGCCCGGCAGGCGTTGGAAGATCTGCCATCCCAGGAGCAGACCCGTCTGGCCGCCGGACAGGTAAATTGACCTGATATTTCCTGTTGGATCAAGGATATCTACGTAAATTACCAACCTTGTGTCAGGATCGGCCCGTTAAGGGAAGACCTTGACTGGCATCTCGAAGGAAATCGATATAAGGATTAATCCCATGAAAAGTAAACGGACCAAGTTCGTGATTCTCATCGTAGCCGCCACCCTGATCGTCTTCGGTTGGCTTACTATCGGGACCGAAGAGGAGGAGGTGCCCTACGTGAGTATTGCGGAATTGCACGAGAATCAGGATACCTGGGAACAGCACCGCTTACGCCTGGGGGGGCTGGTGGAAGCGGGCTCCATCGTCCACTCAGCTGACCGGCTGAGTGTCGATTTTGTTATGATCCAGGGTGATAAAGGACTGCCGGTCCACTACTCCGGCCTGACGCCGGACCTGTTCAAAGACAGCGCCGAGGTAATTATTGAGGGCGAGTACCGCAATGGTGTTTTCACGGCGGACAACCTTATGACCAAGTGCGCCTCCCGCTACGAGGTCGAGTGAACCGTTGTATATGCCGTGTAGAAGGGATAGATTCAGGCGGTAAGAGATCTAACCACAGAGGCTTGTCCGTTCGGCTGAGGCTTCGACGTGAGCTCAGCCGAACGTTCACGACGAAGCCTGAGCGTAGTCGAAGGATCGCATAGTACGCGGAGATGGGATTGGATCAAAAGAAAAACCCGGAGAATTATACAGACCCAGATAAGAAAAAGATTCTATTGTCTTGACGAAAAACATTCTCTGCGCTCTCAGCGGTCTCTACGATAAAGTTCTGCCATGGTGCTCCTAGGCTCGACCTGCCTGCAACTGGCGCTGATCTTCTGCACTCTGACGCTGGTTCTAAGCCTTCTCTACCTGGCTAACCGCGACCGGCGGTATTTCGTCGGGGCCCAGCGGGGACTCCGGGTCTCGGCACTGCTGGTGCTGGCGGCCACATTGGCTCTGACCCACCAGCTGCTGACGAGCAACTTCGGCCTGGAATACGTGGCCCGCTACAGCAGCGCCGCTACCCCTACCATCTACAAGTTCGCCGGTCTGTGGGCGGGCATGGAGGGCTCCCTGCTGTTCTGGCTTGCTGTGCTGGGCGTGTACGTCCTCCTGGTAGGCTACCTCAACCGTCGCCGTAACTTGTCCCTCATGCCGGTGGTGAACCTGGTGCTGGCGGTGGTGATGCTCTTTTTCCTGATCGTCACCTATTTTTTCGAGAATCCCTTCACTCCCTTGCCTCCGGGGGCCGAGGTCTCCGTCCGCGGCATGGGTCTCAACCCCCTGTTGCAGCATCCGGTAATGCTGATACATCCGCCTGTGCTCTATCTGGGATACGTGGGCTTTGTAGTGCCGTTTGCGTTTGCCGTGGCCGCGCTGGTCAACCGGCGCATGGATGCCACCTGGGTCCGTTTCACCCGCCGCTGGACCCTTCTGCCCTGGATGTTCCTGGGGATAGGCATCATCCTGGGCGGCCTGTGGGCTTACATGGAACTGGGCTGGGGAGGCTACTGGGCCTGGGACCCGGTGGAAAACGCCTCCCTCCTGCCCTGGCTCACCGCTACCGCGTACCTCCACTCGGTGCGTATCCAGGAAAAGAAGAACATGCTCCGCCTGTGGAACGTGATCCTCATCATGTCCACGTTCATTCTGACCATCTTCGGTACGTACCTTACGCGCAGCGGCATCCTCTCGTCGGTTCACGCCTTCGCCGCCAGCGAACTGGGTATCTGGTTCTTCGGCTTTGTCCTGGTCATCATTCTAACCTGCGTCACCCTGGTGATCCTGCGCAGAAGTGAACTGACTTCGCAGAACCGCATGGAGTCGTTCGCCAGCCGCGAGAGCGGATTTCTCTTCAACAATATGATCTTCGTGGCCCTGGCCCTGGCGGTGCTGTGGGGCACCATGTTCCCCATTCTGTCCGAAGCGGTGCGGGGCACCAAGATCACCATGGGATCGCCCTACTTTAACCGCACCACCGTTCCCATGGGGCTGCTGCTGCTGGTGATACTCGGGGTGGGTCCCCTGCTGGCCTGGCGGCGCACCTCCTGGAGGACCCTGAGACGGAACTTCACACCGCCGGTGGCGGCGGCCATCATAGCAGCGGCTGCGGGCATGCTACTCGGTCTGCGGCAGGTATATCCACTGGTAACCTTCGCACTGGTCGCCTTTGTGCTGGCGGGCATCATTATAGAAGCGGTGCGTGGCATCCGGGCCCGGCGCAGAATCGGCGGTGAGTCGCCCCTTACGGCCTTGCGGAACATGGTGGATAAGAACCGCAGCCGGTACGGCGGGGCCATCGTCCACCTTGGGGTTCTATTTATGTTCATCGGCTTTGTCGGCAAGGCCTTCACCACGGAGCGGGAGCTGGCCCTCAAGCCCGGAGAAACTGTCTTGCTGAAAGGGTATGTGTTCACGCTGGACCGCTACTACGTGGCGGAACGGTCCAACCACAGCGCCTGGATTGCGCAGCTCTCGGTAAGCCGCAGGGACCGGCCGGTGACCGTGCTCAGGCCCGAGCGGCGGATATACACCGATCAGAACCAACAGCCTCACTCGGAGGTGGCGATTCATTCCCGGCCCCTGCGGGACCTGTACGCCATCGTGGGCGGAATCAGCACGGAGAACCAGAGCGTTGCCTTGAAAATCATGATCAATCCCCTGGTGCAGATGGTATGGCTGGGGAGCATTATTGCGGTCCTCGGCACCCTGGTGGCCATCTGGCCCAGCCGCACCGACCGGCGGCTGAAGGAGAAACTGGCATGATCCGTATCGTTCTGGTATTATCGCTTATCTTGCCGGCAGCGGCAGCTGTCTGCCAGGAAGAGCCGACCGTCCTAGAGGGCCAGGAAGCTCTGCAGCGCGAGCTGGGATACGAGATCATGGCCCCCTGCTGCTATGGAAGCCCCGTCGGAGACCACGATTCGGAAGCCGCCCGGCAGGTGAAGGCCCAGATTGCCCGGCTACTGGCGGAAAGTAGGACCAAGGAGGAAATCCTGGATATGTATGTGGCCATTTACGGCGAGCGAATCCTGGCCCGGCCCCGCGCCCGGGGTTTCAACCTGCTGGCCTACATCATGCCGCCGTTGATCCTCCTGGTGGGTGGACTGCTGTTGATCTATTTCATCAGCCGGATCAAGGGGCAGCCGGCCCCGCAGGCCGCTCCAGCCGCGCGCAAACCCTATGACAACGAATTTCTGGAGAAGATCAACAAGGAAATGCAGGAGCTGGACATCTGAGATGGATACGCTTCTGCCTCTGGTTGTTCTTATCCTGGTCGCTATCGGCCCAGCCTATTATGTGCTGGTACCGTTTGCGTCTGAGAAGGTGGCGACGGTGGGCGAGGACGCGGCTACCCGGGCCACCGCCCTGGAACTGCGCAAGGTCAATCTGTACAAGCAGATCCGGGAGGTGGAGTTCGAGCGGGAGATGGGGCTGATAGATGAACAGGACTTCAATCGCACCCAGGCCGATCTTCTAGCCGAGGTGACACAGGTCATGCGTCAGCTGGAGGGTGCGCTGATAGAGCAGGTCCCGCCGGTAGGCCCCGCACCGGCACCCGCTGAGGAGCTCGTCTGTCCCGACTGTGGAACGCTCATCGGACCCGGCACCAGGTTCTGTAGCAGCTGCGGCACGGCGGTGGGGGATACTTGTCCCGGCTGCGGCGCGGTGGTGCAGTCCGGCGACCGATTCTGTGCCAGCTGCGGCCGGGGACTGCTGAATTAGCCGTCTGTTCCCTTGGCTGAACTTTTCACCGCAGAACACATTTCCAAATCTTTCCACCTGCGCCCGGTGCTGCGGGACGTATCATTTTCCCTGGCCGCCGGGGAGGCGGTCCTGCTTGCGGGCCGCAATGGCAGCGGTAAGACCACCCTGCTGCGCATCCTGGCCGGCATCATGCACCCCGAAAACGGAACCGCCAGCCTGAACGGGCGGCCCCTGTTCACTGCTGGCAGCGCCTGGCGGCGGGACATGGTCTACCTGGGGCACCACCCCAATCTCTACCCCGCCTTCACCGCCCGGGAAAACCTGATGCTCAGCACCCGGCTGCGCGGGCAGGCCTGGGACAAAAAGGCGTTTCAAACCCTCATGGACCGCTACGGGCTGGCGGGTCGCGAAGGCGAGCCGGTGCGGGTCTACTCCGAAGGGATGCTGCAGCGTCTGGGACTGATACGCCTGGAGCTGGCTACCTGGCGACTGGCCCTGCTGGACGAGCCCGCGACGGCCTTGGATGTGGACGGCGCGGAGCTGCTCAGCGAGACAATGGCGCGCTGGCGGTCTCAGGGCCGGACGGTGTTTTTCACCAGCCACGACCTAGGCTGGGGAGTGGCCCGGGCGGACCGGGCGCTCCTCCTCAGCCGGGGTATCATTGCCAGGGACGTGGCAGCACCCGGAGAAAGAGACTTGCTCCCACACCTGGGCCGCGAGGTTCCGTGATGGCTTTCTGGACCGTCTTCGTCAAAGATCTCCGTCTGGAGCTGCGCACCCGCGAGAGCCTGTCGACTATGGTGGTCTTCGCCGCGGCGGTCATTCTGCTGTTCTCCTTCGCCTTCGACGCCGGTACCGCCCAGTTCCGGGCTTTCACCCCGGGCCTGATGTGGCTGACTTACTTCTTCACCGCGGTGCTGGGTCTGCTGCGGTCCTTCGGTCAGGAGAAGGAGCTGGAGGCCTATTCCCTGCTGCTCACCGCGCCGGTGGACCGCAGCGCGATCTACCTGGGCAAAGCGGCGGCGTTCTTCGTCTTTCTGCTGGCGGCCCAGCTGGTGAGCCTGCCACTGTTCGGACTATTCCTGGAAATGCCCCTGCTGAGGGCGCCCGCTTCCCTGGCCCTCATTCTCGTCATCACCGACCTGGCTATCGCCGCCGTCGGCACCCTCATCGCCGGCATGAGCCTGCGCTCTCCGGCAGGTGAAACGCTGCTGCCCATCCTGCTGTTTCCCCTGCTAGCCCCCCTGCTGATCGCCGCCACCCGGGCCACCAGCGCCGCACTTGCCGGGCGGCCCTTCGGGGAATGGGACTTCTGGCTCCTGCTCCTGGTGACCTTTTTTGCCCTGTTCGTCTTAGCGGGCACCTTCATATTTGATTATATTTCGGAGCAATAAATGCAGTCTTTCCACAGTATAGTGCGTAACCAAATCCTGTTAGCGGTTACCCTGGTGACCGCCATCGTTAACCTGTGGCTTATCTACAAGGTGGCCCCCGTGGTTCCGGAACAGGAGATGGCCCAGAAAATCTTTTACTACCACGTGCCCCTGGCCTGGAACGCCTTCCTGGCGTACCTGCTGACGGCCCTGGCCGGCGCCGCCTACCTGGTCACGCGCCGATCCCGATGGGATATCTGGTCCCTGGCCGGCGCCGAGGTGGGCACTCTCTTCGCGCTGCTGATCCTGGTCACCGGGCCGATCTGGGCCACACCTATGTGGGGGAAACCCTGGAGCTGGGAGCCGCGTCTCACCACCACGCTGGTCCTGTTCCTCATCTTCGTGGGGTATTTTATGGTCCGGGCGTTCGGCGGGCCTTATGAGCGGGCCTCGCGCTACGCGGCGGTGATCGCTATCCTGGCGGTGATCGATATCCCCCTGATTCTCACGGCCGTTACCTGGTGGGCCGCCGAAGTGCAGAGCCACCCCCAGATGGAGATGGCCCGGCAGCCCTCCAGCATCCTGAGGATATTCTTCTTCTCCCTGTTCAGCTTCACACTCATGCTGATCTATATGGTCCTGTATCGACACCACGTGGCGGAACTGGAGTTCAGGCGCAACACCCAAACCGAGGAGGCGAGCGATGTATAAATATCACGGCTATCTGCTGGCCTGCGTCATCAGTGTCTGGGTGATGGTGCTGACCTATATGCTGCGTAACTGGCTGCGGGAGCGCCGGGCTCTCGCCCGACGGTGACGCGGCGGATGATCCCGAAAAAACGGTTGGGCCTGGACCCGGGCCATACCTCTCCATTCTGCCGCTGACATTCACTCTGTAAACCGACGGGAACTAAAGGCCAGGGAACTTATGGCATTGACAAGGATTTAAAGGTATCAATAGATTGGCTGTTGGATTATGAAAGTGCGTAGTTCGATTATCCTCGTGATCTGGGTCACCTCCCTGGGTGCTCCCTTCCTGCCCGCCCAAG
Source organism: uncultured bacterium (assembly GCA_964621455.1). Classification (GTDB taxonomy): domain Bacteria; phylum Fidelibacterota; class Marinisomatia; order SCGC-AAA003-L08; family TS1B11. The sequence goes on along the minus strand of CAZULW010000005.1, from coordinate 33,856 downwards.
TGGGCACTTGCATGGGGGATTGCTGCCTCATGGAACAGGCCTCCGCCGGTGAAATGGACTGCATGATGGACGAATGCCCCGCCATGATGAAGGCTGCGCCCTTCCATCTCATTCCGGCGGTGCCGGTCAAAGCCTTTGATGACACGGCTACATTGCCACAGCTCGCAGCCATCCGGACGATTCACCTGGACCTTCAACTTGTTCATCCAACCATCCAGATCCAGGCTTACCCCCTTCGTCTTCCATCCCTTGCTACTCCCCTTCTGATTTAGTATAATCCCGCCACCTGGCATCCATATGTGCGCTGACCTATCTGGTCAGGCACTGACGCTTATTATTTGGATTCAATAGTGACGAGGTATAATGAAGACAAACAATAATTGTCAACTTTTAATCGGGCTCCCAACCTCTTTGAGGGCCGCAGCCCGGCAGCTCATTGCTTCAGGAATTGGGCCAGCCCTCCTGCTGAATATCCTGGTAAGGGCTGCCGCCCAGGATCACTCTGTCCGCATGAGCAATCTCATTTTTGATACGGATAAGGATCAAGTGGCGGAACCTTTATACAAACATTCCCAAGATTCATATCCATCGCTATCACCTATGGATAATAAGAAGGAGATTTATCTTGGCTAGTTTAGCACGGAAAGAGAGTACAGTTGTGAGACACTGCTTGAGGAACCTTCTAATCATAATCCTTTTTATGAGCCCAGCCAGTAGCCAGTCCAGATGGGATGAGGGATCAAGGATCTCGATCGATGGCTTCGTGTCCCGTGGCAATACTACTTTGCAGACCCCGAACCCTCAGACAAAAGGCGGTTCTGATCAAAATGAATCAATAGAGTCAGACACAATACCAGATCCAATAAGGTTGTTGTTTGATAACAACCGTGACCTCCGAGCGGCTGAAAAGGCCTATCAGGCTGCCAAAGAAAAAGTGAAGACTTTCGGTGTACTGCCTGATCCCATGGTGGAGTCTTCCACCTTTGTAGACCCCATAGAAACCAGGAATGGACCCATGGAGGCCCAACTCATGTTAGGTCAGAAGTTTCCTCTCTGGGGAAAACTAAGACGAGAAAGAAAAGTGGCGCAAGAGAGGGCTGAAATTGCTGCGTTGAACCTCGAGCAGAAGAAGGTCGTGGCCGTCTTCCAAATGAGAATGGACTGGGAAAATTACCTGAAGCTGAAAAACTCGCTGGACATTCTTGATGGGTATCGAAGTGAATTGGAGTCCTTCCGGACCATAGCATTGACGCAGTACTCTACGGGTACCGGTATCACCCAGCACCCTATCCTGAAATTGCAAATTGAAATCTCGTTGATTGAAAGTCAGATCAATACCCTGCAAAGCAGTCTAGAATCCGTTGTCAACAGCCTCCAGTCTTTATTCGATGGGGCTTTCACGTCGGAACTCTTCAGGGGTCAGCGGACTAATATCCTGCCCTCGAATACCGCGGAACATTGGTTGAATCTGGCCAGAGAAGTACACCCCTTGTATTTGAAAGCCCAGCGTGATCTGCAGATTGCAGTTTTGCAAAAGGAACTAGCCGTTCGCAGGAATTACCCGGATCTCATTGCCGGGCTGACCTATACCGCAATCGGCGAAGAAGGCGCGATGGGGCAGTCGGTGGGGGACGATGCTTGGGGATTCAAGCTAGGCCTGAACCTTCCGCTCTGGTTCGGCAGGAATAAGGCCAGGGTCCGATCATCAAAACTAATGATCATGTCGAGAGAGGAAAGCCTGGAAGAAACGTGGAACCAAATTGAGGACAAAGTTCGCTCAACTAAGAAGGATCTGGAGGAAATCGATGAAACTTCTGTCCTCTACAAGGAGCAGCTGGTTCAGGAGTCAGAACAGATGCTGGCGTCGGCATTCTCGGCCTACGAAACCGGTAGGATCAGCTTTCTCGACCTACTGGACAGCGAACGTATGGTCGTCCGAGTACGCTTGGAGTTCGAGACCGTCGAGGCCAGGCGTCGTATTGCCAGCGCAAGACTATTAAGAGACACAGGTTTAATCTATTTAGGAGAGGAGTCACAAAATGAGAATTAATGGCTTTACCCTCATCAAAATCACCTTCGGGATTATTTTAACAGCCTTGACCCTTGTGATAGTCGGTTGTAGCCGGGGATCTGAAACGGAGAAGAGCACGGAACAGGTCGCGCAAGCGGCGGCCCGGCTGTATACCTGCGGTATGCATCCGAACGTCATCCAGGAGGGGCCGGGGAACTGCCCTATCTGTGGGATGGATCTGGTCCCCATAAGCCAGCCGACTACAACGGCCGCAGCCTCTGCGGATGCCAAGGGTGATCGGAGAATCCTTTACTGGCGGGCACCGATGGACCCTACCTACATCTCTCCCAAACCGGGGAAATCACCCATGGGGATGGATCTCATCCCGGTTTATGAAGGAGAAGAAGCCTTCGGCGCAAGTGTGAAAATTAATCCTGTGGTGCAACAGAATATGGGTATCAGACTGGCTCCCGTAGTAAGGAAGGACATCTACCAGAAGATCAGGACCATCGGCCGGATCGACTATGACGAAGCGAGGGTGGCGCATATAAACACGAAATTTTCAGGCTGGATCGAAGAAACATATGTCAACACAACCGGCCAAAAGGTGGAGAAGAGAGAATCCCTTCTAGAGATATACAGCCCTCAACTCGTGACCACCCAGGAGGAGTACCTTGATGCACATAACAACCTGAGAAATCTCAGCCCGGAAGCCTCCGGTGCGGCGAGGGCGAATCTGGAACGCATTTTGGCTTCCGTACGCCGCCGGTTGGAGTACTTTGATATATCCCAGGACCAGATCGATCGACTTGCCAGGACCGGTGAAGTCAGAAAAACGCTGACCGTCAAATCACCCTTTGAGGGCATCGTGACGAACAAGCACGCCCTCGATGGCATGGAGGTCAAGTCCGGGATGAACCTCTATACGATCGTTGATCTATCGGAAATCTGGGTGTACGCGGACATATATGAATACGAGGTCCCCTGGGTGGAGACGGGCCAAAAGGCAACCGTGACGCTTTCCTACGATCCGGGTAAGACGTATACCGGAGAAGTGCAGTATATCTACCCCTATCTTGAAGAGAAGACACGAACGATCAAGGTGCGGTTGTCCTTCACAAATCCCAGTCTGGATCTGAAGCCCGGGATGTATGCCAACGTTGAGATTGAGACCTCTCCACTGACGGATGTCATTGCCGTACCCACCGAAGCAGTCCTCTTTTCAGGAGAACGCAACCTGGTCATTGTCTCCCTTGGTGAGGGCCGTTTCGCTCCTCGGGACGTAACGATTGGAGTAGAGGGTGCCGATGGGTATTACCAGGTCATCGAGGGATTATCTGAGGGTGAGGAAGTCGTCGCTTCCGGACAGTTTCTCATCGATTCAGAGAGCAAACTTCAAGAGAGCATTGCAAAGATGCTTCAGGCTCGGGCCGGGCCCAGGAGTCCCAAATGAAAACGGATATGGAAAATCTCCACGAAGGTCACGAGCAGTCAGAAGCGGAAGTCAAGATGGACTCCACCCAGCAACCTTCACATGACCATCAACACGACCATACAATGAAGGAAGAAACCATGCATGTTGAATCGATCTCATTTGGGACCGTTCAGGATGGAAACCTGACATACTATACCTGCCCGATGGAATCGCATTCATTTGTAAGAATGAAGGACCCGGGAAATTGCCCGGAGTGCGGGATGACCATGGTAGCGAAGACGGAACCCTTCGATGCCGCGCAGCAATATTACACCTGCCCCATGCCGGAGCATTCACACGTGGTTACGGAAGAACCGGGGACATGCCCAGTCTGCAAGATGGACTTGGTACTAATTGAAAACTAACAATGAAACGAACTGACGATCAGTGGAATCTGTGATCAAACAGGTACTGCCACATAAAGGTCCCTGCCGGAGGATATTAGATGATTGAGAAAATTATCGAATGGTCCATCAATAACCGCTTCATGGTTGTGCTGGCGACGGTATTTGTGATACTGGGGGGCTTCTATGCCATGTCCACGACCCCTCTGGACGCGATCCCGGATTTGAGTGACGTCCAGGTCATCATCCTGACTGAGTATCCCGGACAGGCGCCCCAGGTCGTGGAAGACCAGGTGACGTATCCCCTCACGACCGCCATGCTTTCCGTGCCATTCGCAAAGGTGGTTCGAGGCTATTCGTTCTTCGGGATCTCTTTTGTCTATATCATCTTTGAAGACGGGACGGATATGTACTGGGCCCGAAGCCGGGTTCTCGAGTATCTGAACTTTGTATCTGGTCGACTGCCCCAGGGGGTTTCGCCGCAACTCGGCCCCGACGCAACCGGCGTCGGGTGGGTGTATGAATATACCGTGGAGAGTGACCGCCATGACCTCCAGCAGCTGCGTTCCATCCAGGACTGGTACCTGAGGTATCAGTTGATGAGTGTCCCGGGAGTCTCGGAAGTGGCAAGTGTCGGTGGGTTTGTCAAGCAGTACCAGGTGGAAGTGGACCCCAATAAGCTGCTCGCGTATAACATACCCCTGAACAAAATCAAGCTGGCCATCAAGCGGAGTAACAATGATGTCGGTGGCCGGCTGATCGAGATGGCCGAGACGGAGTTCATGGTCAGGGGACTCGGCTATATCCAGTCGATAGATGACCTGAAAAAAGTCCCTCTGGGCGTAGACGATAACGGCACCCCGATCCTGCTGCGAAACGTGGCGCACATCCACCTGGGGCCGGAGCTCCGGCGCGGGCTTGCGGAACGGGATGGCATTGGCGAGGTGGTTGGCGGCATAATCGTAATGCGCTACGGCGAGAATGCCCTGGAAGTGATTCGCAATGTACGGGAGAAGATCGAAGAACTGAAAGTCGGCCTACCCGAAGGGGTCACCATCAGGCCGGCCTATGACCGGTCGTTACTGATCGAGCGGGCCGTTGACAATCTTAAAGAGAAGCTCATCGAGGAGAGCATCGTCGTGGCCCTGGTGTGCATTATTTTCCTGCTCCACTTCCGGAGCGCCTTCGTTGTCATTTTCACTCTGCCGGTGGGGATACTTATTTCATTTATGGTGATGCGCTATCAAGGGATCAACGCCAATATCATGTCCCTGGGCGGTATCGCCATTGCCATCGGCGTCATGGTTGACGCCGCCATCGTGATGATCGAGAACGCTCACAAGCATATCGAGCGGCGTGGTGGCCAGGTCCCTCACTGGCAGCTAATTCTCGACGCGTCGAAGGAGGTCGGACCGGCGCTGTTTTATTCTCTGCTCATCATCACTTTCTCATTCATGCCGGTATTCACCCTCCAGGCACAGGAGGGGCGTCTGTTCAAACCTCTCGCATTCACAAAAACCTACGCCATGGCGGCATCCGCTCTGCTGGCCATCACTATCGTGCCGGTCCTGATGGGTTACCTCATCAAAGGGAAGATCCTTCCCGAACGGAGAAACCCCATCAATCGATTCCTGATCCATATCTACCGGCCGGTGATCAGGCTGGTCCTGCGCTTCAGGAAAACAACCTTACTGGTCACTGCTATCGTGCTGGGGGTGACGATCATCCCCCTGAAAAACCTGGGCTCCGAGTTCATGCCGCCGCTGAACGAGGGCGATCTGCTCTATATGCCTACTACCGATCCGGGTATCTCGATCACGAAAGCCAGGGAGCTGTTACAGCAGACAGATAAGCTGATCAAGGCTTTCCCGGAGGTGGAACTGGTATTCGGGAAGATTGGACGGGCGGAGACGGCCACCGACCCGGCCCCGCTGAGCATGATCGAGACCACCATCACGCTCAAACAGCCGCACGAATGGCCTAAAAGGAAGCATAGTTACCGCTGGTATTCAGGCCTGCCGCTACCGGGTTTTCTCCGGTCCTTCCTCTCGCTCATTTGGCCGGAAAACCGGGCGGTGACCATGGAAGAGTTGGTCGCTGAATTGAACGCCGCCATCCAGTTTCCGGGGCTGACCAATGCCTGGACCATGCCCATCAAGACCCGGATTGATATGCTGAGTACGGGCATAAAGACTCCCGTGGGCATCAAACTCATGGGTGACAACCTGGATACATTGAATACCCTGGCAGCCAAGGTGCAGGCCATCGTTCAGAAGCTGCCCGGTACATTAAGTGCCTACGCCGATAAGGTCACCGGCGGGAATTTCCTGGACTTCGAGATCAACCGCGAGGAAGCCGCCCGCTACGGCTTGACGGTGGGCGACGTGCAGGATATCATCCAATCCGCCGTGGGTGGGATGAACGTCAGCTACACGGTGGAAGGGCTGGAGCGGTATCCCATCAACGTGCGCTATGGTCGCGAACTGCGGGACAGTATCAATAAGCTGAAACGCGTCATCGTGCCCACTCCCACCGGGGCGCAGATTCCCATCAACCAGGTGGCCGATATTGTGGTGCGAAAAGGGGCCCCGGTGATCAAAAGTGAAAATGCCCGGAATACGGGTTGGATCTATGTAGACATCACCGGTATTGACGTAGGAACGTATGTCAAAAGGGCTCAGGAAGCGCTTCGAAACGAATTCGAAGTTCCGGAAGGATACTCCATCGTATGGAGCGGACAATATGAGTATATGGAACGGGCCAACAAACGCTTGAAGGTGGTGGTGCCCATCACCCTGATGATCATTTTCCTTCTGCTGTATTTGAACTTCAGAAACGTCACTGAAAGTGTCATCGTCATGCTCTCACTGCCCTTCGCCCTGGTGGGCGGTCTCTGGTTCATGTACATCCTGGGCTACAATATGAGCATAGCGGTGGGGGTCGGTTTCATCGCGCTGGGGGGCATAGCCGCCGAGACAGGAGTCGTTATGTTGATTTACCTGGATCACGCATTCAAGCGGCGGCGGGAGGAGGGAAAGATGAAGTCTTTGAAGGACCTGTACGACGCCGTCATGGAAGGCGCGGTAGACCGGGTCCGGCCGAAGATGATGACCGTGACCACCACTATGGCTGGTCTCATGCCGATATTATGGGGGCATGGCACCGGCTCCCAGGTCATGAAGCGCATTGCCGCGCCCATGGTGGGCGGTATGGTCACCTCCACCCTGCTGACCCTCCTGGTTATTCCAACCATTTACTATATCTGGCGTTCATGGTCAGTACGTAAGGAAGGAGAGAGTAAAAGTGAGAGAGATCAAAGCCTACCTCCGAACATCGAAGGTTGAAACCGTGCTGCAGGGTTTACATGATATCGGCATTGATGTCCTGACCACCATCAATGTCATGGCCGTGGGCAGAGGTAAGATGGATCCTAAGCAAATTGACAAGGATTTATACGAATACTCCATCAAGTGCGGTGACCGATATTCCAAGATAGCCAAGATTGAGATCGTCTGTGCCGACGAGGATATGGAGAACATCATGAAGGTTCTCCGTTCCCAAGCCTATTCAGATTAGAGCGGTGAGGGGCTCATCTTTATCTCCGATGTCAGCCAGGCTATCAAAATCCGTACGGGAGAGCAGGGAGATGGATTTCTCCAACCGAACAGAGCGGGGTAGTCCGCGTTAGGCAATATCCATGAAGCGCATTGAACCAGTTGGTCACTTTATTATTGATCGCGGCGATGCCTCGGGCACTTACAAGGATAAGTGGAAACTGGAAAGATTATCAGCCATGAAAAAAATACGAACATTTCTGCTATTCATTCACCTGTCGATACTCCCGTTTAGTCTCGGCGCCGCCGATGCCGGGGATCTTTCAGAGGTGCGCAAAGCCCTGATGTGTACCTGCGACGACTGCACCATGGTGCTTTATGACTGCAACTGCGGCACGGCGGACGAAATGGTGGCCACGATTCGAGGCATGTTGGATAACGGATTAGGCACAACGGATGTCATCCAGGCCTACGTCGCCCGCTACGGCCAGGTAATCCTGTCGGCCCCTCCCAAGGAAGGGTTTGATCTGATTGCCTGGGTAGTCCCGTTCTTGATATTGGGGGTGGCGTCGGCGTTGGTGGTCATGCTGCTGAAACGGTGGACATCGGACAGTCCGGTGAGAGAATCCGATCAGGTGCCCCTGAAGCCATTCGATGAGACCTCTTTAACAAAAGTTGAGCAAGAAATGGAGGAGCTGGGGATTTGAACCCGTTAAACCCGATTGAGCGGCCGTATTTAATACCTCAAAATGAGAGGAGAGTCAGCCATGCTTAAAGATCAAGTCTGTCCGATAACGGTGGACACGGCCAGGGATGCGTCATGAGCTTCAGCTCAGTAACGGTTATCGGCAATGCCCTCCGACTAAGGGGGCTGTCTCTGTAACCAGGGAAAGCGAACAATGAACAAAATAAAAGTAACCACCACCCCGCTCGCGCTGTTGCTGGCTATAGTTTTGACTCTATCCGGCTGTATGCTCATCGATATTGTGCCTATGGGTGGTAGCGGTAGGATGGGCCATCATGACGAGATGATGCCCAAACGTTCTGCTGATGATACGGAATCCATAATGTTCCAGATTGTTGATCATATGATTGAGGAGCTCATAGCCGATCTATTAAGGCAGGATATAGATATATCGACCGTGGCCGTGTGGGGACTATTTGCCGAGTCGGGAGAGCGGTACCGACAAACGATACGTCAAAAGCTGATCACGGAGTTGATCGCCTCACAATCCTTCCAGGTCGTAAGCCGTGATAGATTGCAGGAATTGTTGGAAGAGAAGGGCTTGGCCGAAATCGGGGCTATTGATGCAAAAAATGCAGTGGAGATCGGGCCGCTGATTGGCGTAGATGGTTTCATCGATGGATATATATTCCTCGGAAAGGAACATTATGTTTTGAGTCTCAGTCTGATTGATGCCAGCAACGGAATCATCACCTGGGCCAAGTCCACCGAGTGGACGGTTCGGTAGAGCTACCGGCTTATATTCAGGAAAAACTTGGGACTAAAAACCAAACCAGAAAAGGAGACCTAAAATGGTGTTTCATGCAGACGCAGCCTTCGCCCTGATTCTGATCGCTTTGGGCATAGGTTTCTGGGTGTTAGTTAAGGCCAGGGGACAGGAAGCCGGAAACCTAAAGGGATTTGGCACAACCCTCGGCTACTTCATTATCGTTTGATCGTTCCTTGTACTACTCGGTGCTGGCTATTACAGCGTGCGCTGCTGGGAAACCTGGAGTTAATACCTATCATAACAACCACAACGGAGGAATGTAAAACCATGAGACAAATCATAACCGTAATGATGGCAGTCACTACACTTGGTTTAGGTGCATGTGGTCGGACTGATACAGAGAGCCAGGGTAGCCGGCCTGCCATGGCGCAGAATCAGGATTCGATGGCTGGTATGCAACACAGTATGAACAAGCAAAGTGACCACAACATGGAAATGAATGCAAGCAAAGACCACGCTATGGTGCAGCTACCCACTATTCAGTGTGAAATCTGCAAGGCCACGATCAAGGATGGTCTTGTTAAGACTGTGGGTATCTTATCTGTACAGGTAGACTTTGTAGGGAAGATGGCCCATATTAATTATGAGGGCACCAAGCTCAGTCTGAAAGAAATAGAGCAGGCTATCGCCAAACTGGGCTATAAGGCAAATGAGACCCATGCCGATCCCGTGGCATATGAGAAGCTGCTTGAGTGCTGCAAAATTAAAAGTTGAACAGAATCAGAATGAGTGCTGGTATCATTTGATTGGTGAGAAAATAGAACAATGTAAAAGGAGGATTCCATGCCCGTTAGAAAGGTTTATCAAACCAGTAAAAAGCCCAACTACCTCCCGATAATCATTGGAGGCATTCTGCTCATTTCCATAGGAGTCTTAATTGGCACGATTTTGAGTACACGTACATCCCCCAGCCGAACGTCAGTGCCGATTATCTACAGCAGCGAGGTTCTTGACATTGCCAGTCATTTCCTATGCTCATGCGGGAGTTGCGGGGATAAGGAGCTGGTTTCCTGCACCTGTGATACCGCGGTCCAGGAGAAGGACTTTATCCAGGACTTGATACAAAAAGGCTACGAGAGGGAATCCATCATTACAACGGTGGGAACCATGTTCGGTAAGAAAAAATCCTAGTCACTTAGCCAAAATGAGAGAGAGGAACAACCCATGCCTGGCTTTGAAAACCTTCTGAACGTTCACCCACTATTCGTTCACTTCCCCATCGCAATGACCATGTTGGCGCTGCTGTTTGAAGTGCTCTATCTGTCCCTGAAAAAGGACCAGTTCCGTAATACTGCTACCACTCTTATTTACTTGAACGTGCTGGCGGCAGTGGTCACTGTAATCACCGGCTACATAGCAGCTGATACCATAGGGCACGAATCTCCAGGGCATGATATGGTTCACACGCACCGCGACTTTATGGTTTGGTTCACGGGAATAACCGTTGTCCTGGCACTGATGCAGGCAATTCTGACCTATGTGAAGAGCCTGAACGCCGAGGCGTTGTGGTGGTCTAGACTGGGTCGTCCGGTGCTGCTCATCGTGGCCGCAGTTATTCTGGTTCTGGGCGCAGATCGGGGTGGGAGATTAGTCTTTCAATACGGCATAGGCGTGGAGCTGGAGGCTCCGCCAGCTGAACTAAATCATGATCATTCCACCCACCAGCATGGTTCTACTGAGGCACCGTCCGAAGCCCATGAAAATGTGAAAACCGACCGCCACGACAATCATGATCGCAACCACGATCACTATGTGCCCGGCGTATCCGACCGGCCATGATGACCGCCAGTACCACCATCCTGGCGCTCCTGGTTGTCCTGACTTCCACCGGGAGGGGCTCGGACATCATGGTGCCTATAGTCATTCCGTCTTTCGGGGGCATGGTTTTGGCCATCGTCACGGTCTTTGTCGTGCCTGTGCTCTACGCCACCCTGGCGGAGCGGAAGATAATGAAGGAGGTACCGTCCGAGAAATGAGGGTTATCATGAAAGAGATTAAGGTCTACATCAGATGAGCAAGAAGGATTCCGCGGGACGGCCATTAGTCAGTATGTGCGTAATGTCCGAAACGTTGCCTGTATAGGTAACCCGGGCCTTTTCCAATAATAGGCCCTTCTCATCTTACTTCACCAGCACCCCCCGACCCAAAGCGTCGGGGACAAAAGCCTCTCGATGGACCTGGTGTACTCCTGGAATACTAGACGGTAGATATGCAGGCCTGCGGATAGCCGGCGTTCCGGAACATCCCGATATTGAAACAGAAGCGCCTGTAAAGCCTGATTCTGCGTGGAAGGTGCTACGTTCTGCTCCACGGCAAGATATGTGAGAAAGGTCCTCACTTCCCCCTTCCCCATCTCGGTGGGGTGGGTCTTGTTATGGAACAGGATGAACCTTTTGATCCACTGAACATACGTCGTAATCGTCCGGGGACTGTAATTACGGGTACGCATGGCCCATTTTACCTGGGTAAGCAATTTGGGCTTGGTATGATATTCAGAATTTTTCCCGTCCATGTTATTGGGAATAATAGTACCATGAATGCCCTACAACCAAGTGATATAATTACAGTAATTTATATTTTGACATCTCGAGCCTTGATAGTTAATATCGACCTGGTGATAAGCAGAATATGATATTCTTAGTGCGAGTAGTTTATCTTCATAAATGATAGTTAGCCCGTCTACACTATCTCAAGGAGAATGTCTATGTCAACAGAACCAACCGCAAATGAAGTATGGCATGCACTTTTGAGCGGCCAATTTAGCTGGGCCAAAGACCGACGACGGTTTAGGCTCCTTCCTGGAAACGACCGTTGTAAGAATTGTAGTGCCCCCTTCGATGGTATAGGAGCACTCTTGGCACGCCTTGTTGGTAGAGGCCAATACAGAAGAAACCCCCGCTTCTGTAACTTTTGAATGCATTTCATGCACAAGTACCCGGGTGGTACGGAAGTCGAGATTTCCATGCTCTTTGTAGACGTGCGCGGGTCGACAAGTTTGGCTGAAAGGATGAGCGCGGCTGACTTCAGCCGATTGATGAATCGATTTTACAAGGCGGCCACGAAGGTGCTGATTAAGACAGATGCTTTCATTGACAAGTTCGTTGGGGATGAAGTGCTTGGGCTATATTTCCCTCTCTTCACAGGGGCCCATCATGCGCGCGCGTCAGTGCTGGCCGCCCAAGAATTGCTCCAAGTCACAGGTCACACCGATAGGCAGGGTCCTTGGCTCTCGGTTGGTGTTGGCGTTCACACAGGCATTGCCTACGTAGGCACGGTTAGCGGAGCGGAAGGAAGTGTCACTGATGTTACAGCCCTGGGTGATAACGTCAACATTACCGCCCGTCTCGCGTCTAAGGCCGGGGCGGGTGAGGCTCTAATTAGCGATGTGGCCTATGTCGCTTCTAGCCTGAAGCTTGGGGATTTGGAGCAACGTCGGCTTGAATTGAAAGGAAAAAGTGAGTCTCTTGGTGTGCGCGTACTGCGAGCCTCGGCGGGCTAACAACGGCATGCAGACGACGGGGCGCGGCGTCGAGCCAAGCCGAAGACCGAGAAGAAGTAGCAGCAGCCGCGCCTTCGCGGCTGAAACGCATCTTCGTTAGGCTTTTGGGATGTATAGAAAATTGCTAAATCAGATTGACGTGTATGTATTTGTCTGTTTCGGGAGGTTCTATGAGAGAGGTTAATGCCGAAATCGAAATTGCTGCGCGCCCCCGAAGATGTGCGTCGTATTTTTATCGATGTATTTTCTAACTGAACCGGATTGTCCTGGTTAAAAGGTTGGTTGCAATTAAAATATTTTGTTGGTCGGCAACCATATTTATTTAACATTGCGTGAACTTCTAACTAACTAAAATTTTAATTAACTTAACTTACTAAACTACCTAATAAAAGGAGGTGTAAGATGCTATTCCATATCACACAGACCCACACTCCCGAACATTGCCCTAAGGACGCCGGGGGATCAAAGGTACTGTATAATCCAAACGTAGAGGGGACTAAGCTGAAGGCGATGTATGGTGCGTTCTCCGAGCACGCGATCTACTATATCGTGGAAGCGGATAGCCTGGATGCAATACACAAATTCCTCGATCCAGGCTGGACGCGCTGTACCTGTACGGTCACACCTGTGAGCGAAGAGCCGATTGTGCGGTGACAAGGTGTAAGAGAAAGATTGCTCGCACTTCGTCTAACAAGGCGCTGCACCTGACCGCTATTGCGCTGTGCTCCATGGCGGCGGGTGAGCTCAGCCGTTAGAGAGCATAAAATCAAAATAGGTCATTTTTAATAAATGCTTAAAACAATTCTCTTATGTTTAGTAATCATTTTTTCATTTTGTTGCAATGATAATGACATTGACTGTGATACCGATGGTGACGGTTGCATTGACCTCCTTGATGATTTTCCTAATGACGAAAGCTACTATAGAGACAGTGATGCTGATGGCATTCCAGATGAAACCGATCTCGATATTGATGGCGATGGATATGTTGATAACATTTATGCAATTGCCGAACTTTTTCCAGATTCATCCGAAAATTACTGGCAAAGTTTAGTCAATGATCTAGATCGTACAAAACAAATGCCTTCTTGTATAGATGATTCAGATGGCGATGGCTGTAATGATTTATTTGACCATTACCCAAATGATCCTGATCAGGATACCGATGCCAGCTTATATAATAAAGAAAAAGATGTTCCAAACTGTGAAGAACGAATGAAGGATTGTGAAGGTCTATATCTTTTACTACCATAAATACAATACCTTGTGCCATCTAACCCACAATCAACCTGACGTGAAAAGCTGGACGCGTAATTTCGATGTTTAATGGTTTAACAAACGTAAATTTGCATCGGGAAAGTCCTGTGGTGAAAAGTTTCACGCGGGTTATTTCATCCGTTAGACCTCTAACAATTTATAACTTCAGAAACAAATTTCGGAAGAGTCTTACCGGCATCTACATCGCCCGCGCGCCCGCCCCGCCGAAAGTCCCGCCATCGGCGGGGCAGGAAGCGGGGTCTAGTATCCCGCCCCAGGCGGGGCTAGAAGCGAGCCTTGGCGGTTATTTCTATCTTTCCTCTTGGCGTCCTTTGCGCCTTGGCGGTTCTCTTTTCTCATATTCTTTCTATTTTTCTCTTCAATCGACAATATTAAATCGTCAATATTCATTTCTTCACGCGCACCAGGCGAACGACAAGGCCCGCCCTCTGGCTTATATTAGGGCGCAATGAGGATACCGCAGCCATATCATCCCGCGAGCGCTGCCCATAGGGGTCCTAGTTCCAACGTCATGGACCCTGAGGGCGCTGCCCGTATGGGTCCCTGGTTCCTACGTCGTGGGCCCAGAGGGCGGTTTTGGGGCGGAAATATTTTTCAACAGGGAGATTTACGCCTCTCGTCGGGGGGGTACCCTTAAAATGCGGGATTTTGGCGGGGTTTTGTCTAATTTCCCCGATCCTCGCTTCCCCGTTTGTGGGGTGGCCCAGGATGGACCCCGACGTGGCCTCGGCCCTTGCCGTATACGAGCATTCCGCCGATCAGGCCCGCGGACAATCTAGAATTTCTTGCCGCAGTGGGCGCAGAAGCGGGCTCCCGGCCGGCGGGGAGTGCCGCAGTCGCTGCAGACCCGCTTTTCTTTGGGAGATTTTGCGGAGCCTGCTTCCGGCGGGGCAGAGCTCCGGGCTTTCCAGGGCGCCCTGCCCAAGGCCGCGGCCTTCCTCCCGTCCCACAGCCGGAAGGCGATGAATATGCATATGGCCAGCAGCGCCCCTGCCAAAAGAACCGTCATCAGATTCAACGGGCGCCTGTCGCCCGCAGCTCGCTGACCGGTGCCGTCCTCCGCCTGCTTCCGCTCCATCCTGGCCTGGAGCTCTGTCAGGGTGAGAGCCTGAGTGGGATTGTCGTACTCGACCGCCACGCTGAAGCCGGCGCCGGGCTGCAACCCATGAATATGTTGCTGATAATAGGTCAGATCGAATTCGCCCACCTGTTCTTCGGCCTCAGCCAGGGAGTGCTTAAAATTTTGCGCCGCAACAGGCTTCTGGATGATCATATGAAACTCAGGGAGCACTTCATTGGTGTTCAACTCATAGGCAAACGTCCGCTTCACGCTCTCTCTGTCAAACGGGTTGAAATAATAGCGTAGCAGGAACCGGGCCTCACTGACATCGACGGGCAGGTAGGTCCTGCCGTCCTCTTCCCGGGCCTCTATCCGTTCACTGACCGGCTTGCCCTGGGGGCCGGGCTTCGTGAGCAGAGCGATTCTGGTATCCGGGGACACTTCCAGCTCCAGGTAGCGCGGGTACTGGCCAGGCTTTACAACACCTTCCACCCGAACCTCCACTCCCGGGTGCTCGTACTCGGCCAGGATCAGTACATCAAATTTTTCGTAGGGGCTCGGTTCCTGGGCCTGAAGGGCGTCCGATCCAGAGGGGCTCCATACCGATACTACCAGCCAGAGCACCGGCGCTATTGATCTCCATGACCGCACGTGTTGTCTGCTCCTCTTAAATACGGCTTGAGTTCCCGGAACCCGCAGATAATAAGCTGCAGGGCTGAACAGATGGAGTTGCCGATGAGACAAGCATCTTGCCGGGGCGTTACTGACTTTTATCGAGGGTGCGAATGTAGAGGTAAAGAACCAGGGCCAGGAAGCTGATGAAAATGGTGGCGATGCCAAGGCCGACCTTTCGCATCCTGAAATCGTGCATGAGCAAGCTTACTCCGTGCACAATATTCGACACAAGTTCCAGGCCCGGCTCTACTTCTTCCCTGATCTTATTGGCCTCATAAGTGTGAACCTTCGTCCGGGAGTGAATCATGAAGGAGGTGGCGGTCTGGAGATCAAACAGTAAGTCTTCTACCTCAAGCCCACGGTTTTCTGCTTCATCAAGTGCTCGATTGGCTTCCACCAAGGCATTGTTTAGACTGTCGAGGAGGGAACGCATTTGCCCTGCCTGGATAGCTCCTGGATCGCTAGGCTGATGACAACGGCCACAGACACCACCCGGATCAGCGCTGATCATGCTGTCATTGGGTGGTTGTATATCGTGGGCTGTATGGCAAACCACGCAGCCGTGCATACCCTTGGTGGAAAACATTTTTCCCATCTTGGTCTGATTGTACAGGGTCTGGTTATTGACGTGGCAGGCACCACAGACTTCCTGAATAGAGCCGACTTCCGGGGGTGCGGCACCGTGGTTTCCGTGGCAATCGTTACAGGTGGGAGCCGCAACATCTCCGTGCAGCAACAGCGCTGTACCGTGAACGCTGCCACGGTATTGTGCGACAACTTGAGAATTGATATCAAACTTGTTCATCAGTAAAGGATTAGCGTGGCATTCGCCGCAGGTATTGGCGACGTTGTTGTGATAAACCGGTGAACCGGGATCGTCGCTGCGCTTGATGGCGTGGGTCCCGTGGCAGGAGGCGCATTGGGCGACCTCGGTATTACCCTGCATAAGACTCTTGCCATGGCCGCTGGTCCAGTACTTGGCTATCTGGTCGGTGGGGAGGTTGGGATTGTACCGGCGTATCAAATCTGGATCGGCATGGCATCGGCCACAGACTTCCACCACCTGTCGGCCGACGGGAATGCCGATGAAGCCCCGCGCCGGGTCCTTGGCTTCATCATAGTCCCAGGCCTCCGGGTCGCCGCCGTGACAGACTTCGCAGGTGAATCCCGCCTGACCGTGGACATCGGACTCGAAGGTCTCCGCCGGGGTGGAATAGGGTGGGTCCTGCTCAAGATGACACCCCACACATCCACTTTGCTCAATTCCCTGTGATCGGGCTACTGCCACCAGGCAGGCCAGCCCCAGGAGAACAGTCAGGTGCCGCTTCATACCATATACCCCCATACGGTCATGGCGGCTATATAGACCACCACTATGACTCCGATACCGATACGTATCAACATTCGATAGCGCTTCTCATCGTCCTTGAGGTCGATGAAGGGAACAATCAGCCAGACCAGGATACCTGCCATGAAGCCCAGAATACCGATCACCTCGCCCTCGATACCCAGGACATGGGGGGGGATGAATTTGAGGGTCTGAAACATGAATACGAAGTACCACTCGGGCCTGATGTTCGCTGGGGCCGGGGCGAAGAGATCGGCCTTGGAACCCAGTTCCCACGGGAAAAAAACAGCGAAAACGGCCACGATATTCAGAACGATCAGCCAGAGAAGAACATCGCGGAGCATGAAATGGGGAAAAAAGGGCATGGAACGCCGTTTTTTCGGGGGTGTCTCGGCCCAGGATTTGGGCTCGTGCATACCTTGCAGCTGGATGAACACCAGATGGATAGTGAGAAACACCACGAACACGGCTGGTAGGATGGCCACGTGGAAACCGAAAAAGCGCGGCAGGGTAGCGCCGGTGATCCCCTCACCGCCCCGGAGAACAATCATAATGGCCTTGCCCACCAGGGGAACGGCGCCCGCAATCTCGGTACCCACCTTAGTAGCGAAAAAAGCCAACTCGTTCCAGGGGAGTAAGTAACCACTGAAGCCAAAAGCCATGCACAACAGGCCAAGTATCATCCCGGTTACCCAGGTCAGCTCGCGGGGCTGGCGGTAGGCACGCTGGAAAAATACCGAGAACATGTGGAGAAAGGCCACCAGCAGCAGAAGGTTAGCCGACCAACTATGGATATTACGAATCAGCCAGCCGAATTGTACCTTGGAAGTGATAAACCGGATCGATTCGTACGCTTCGTTGGCGCTGGCCTTGTAGTACATGAGCAGCAGGATTCCTGAAGCCAACTGGATGGCACACAAGAATAGGGCCACACCTCCCATATATGACCAATACCAGCCCCGCCCCATGGGAACCTGCTTTTTCTTCAGAAACTCAATGAGCGGTCGTAGATTGTACCGGTCTTCAAACCAGTTTGAGAGCCTTGCCATAGCTATGTCTGCCTCCGCGAGATCCAGATCTCGCCGTTGTCGGTGATATTGACATCGTAGCCTTCCAGGGCATCGGGAGGCGGGCCGGAGATGACCTTGCCGGACAGATCGAACTTGCCGTTGTGGCAGGCGCACCAGACGATGTTGTCCTCCTGCCTATACTGGACAATGCAGGCTAGGTGGGTACAGGTGGCTGCCAGAGCCCGATAGGTCCCCTGGCCGTCTTTGAAGAGCATGACCGGCGTGCGACCGAATTGTATGATCCGAAAAGGTTTCTCCCACTGATCGGTGAGCATTCCAACTTTCATAGAAGAGACCTTGGCCTCACCGACTTCGGGCGGTATGAGAAATCTGACCACCGGATACAGCGTACTACCCAGCCAGCCAATGACACCAAAACCGAGGAACCATGTTAGCAGGCGCCGCCGCGAGAGGGTAGTATCGGAATCGGGTGCGGTGTTCGCGATTGTCTCACTGTCCTTCATTCTATCTCCTGCTCTTTCACCCATAACGGGAGGAGCAAAGTTTGTAATAAATTTCCCAAGTAGTCAATGACGGAGTACGGGCGATTTCTGTAGGGAATCTCTGCGGTAGTCAATCGTTGATTCAGTTCCCGATCTCTTTTATGTACTGAGAATTCGCCGCATACCTTCACGCTATGCCCACTATTTCACCGGTATCTTGGCGAAAGGCCTCCATCACTAGCCTTGGATAGCCTGGAAAATAGAATAAATGTGATCCTCCTTGTAGTAACCTAGTTCTTCGAAACCCAGTGAATCAGGTAAGCGTACAGGTTCTGAAAGTCCTCTGCGGTTAACTCAGGCCACGGGATGTTCTTTGTAACAGTCAATTCGCGCATATATGGCACATGGTTCCACATGGTTGTAATCAGATCGGTAGGTTGTCCTGGAAATGTTGCCCAGGTGAATTCATGAGTTTCCCTCTTGCCGTGACACGCGGCACACGATTTACCTTTAAAAACCTGCTGACCCAATTCTGGATCTCCAGGAGATATCTGGTAATCTGAGAAATAGAGGTAGGCAATCAGGTCCGCCATCTCAGATCCTTCAAATGTGGGCCATTTGATACCTTCCGCTTCCATTGCTTCCCCCATTATATTGCCGTGATTCCACATGGTGCCGGCAATAGCGGTAACACTGCGATGGAGGTTCATCTCACTCAATCTTGCCCCCTGAGAGGGTTTGCCAGCATCTATGGCATGGCAATAAGAACATCCTACTGACGTGAATAGAAGCGCACCTGCTTGCGGGTTTCCCGGAGACATGTACTGACGGCCGGAGGGTTGACCTCGACTGGATTCCCTAAGGTACGCGCTTAGATGCGTGATATCATTATCATCAAAAGTGGGACGCTCAACCCCCATGGTGACCATCTGTTCCTGCATTGCGGGTCCATGATTCCAAATAACCTGGGCGATATACAGCGGCGAGGCGTATTCCTTTAACTGATCCAGGGCAATGCCGTCGGAGGAACCCTGATCCCCAATGCTGTGACAATTCAGACACCCTTTTGTCTCAATCAGCCTTTTTCCCATGGACACATTGCCCGGTTCACCCAGGTAGCGGAGATAAAATATGTAGCTGACCAATTGATCCAGCTCATTGGTTGTCAGACTGGGCCATTCCTTATCCAGGAAATCCGACTGGATAGCCATCTGAGGGGCGTGATTCCATAATCTGGAAGCCAGGTCGTAGAAACTCCCGAAAAATTTCTCCCGGCCAAGGTCTGGCCCGACTCGGCCGCCGTATCCATCGATGGCGTGGCATTCGAGGCACCCCTTCTCTTCGAATATTATGCGCCCGGATATGGGATTGAATGGAAGCTGGTCCTGATCGGCGGAACTGCTTCCAGAAATTCCCTGTGCGTATAGAGAGATGGAAACGATGGCCAGCAGAATCATGCTCAGAATGAGCGAAACCGTTTTTAAACGAAGAAAAAATGATCTGGGGCCACGATTTATCATTGTTCATCCTTTGTTTCAGACTGCGTCTCATCAGTGCTTCGATTACGCTGAA
Organism: uncultured bacterium; assembly: GCA_964621455.1. Taxonomy (GTDB): domain Bacteria; phylum Fidelibacterota; class Marinisomatia; order SCGC-AAA003-L08; family TS1B11. Next base: position 14,014 of record CAZULW010000005.1, on the reverse strand, counting down.
GGCCGACAAAGACATATGTCAGTACACTGGCTATGATCAGAAAGACGGGTATGACGACGATACTAATTCCAACGGAGGCATCGGGAGCATCGCGGAGTTCCAGGGAAACCGTGATGAGTCTAAATATCCACCATGTGATTGCGCCCACGAAAATCCACATAAAGCCTAGGCTCGTTACCTGCATAATGAATATGTACCGTGGTGTTTTCGTTTGGTCGGGCACTATTAATCCTCGAATTGGGTAGTTGTATCAGGTTGATAACTGGCAATGCGTTCTTTCACGGTCTTCATTCCTTCTTTTCGGCCTTCCTGAATTTCCCAGACGGAAATAACCGGGAAAAACTTGGAAAACAGAAGAAATACAAGGGCAAAAAACGTTAATCCTGCAAGGAACAAGGCCCATTCTACAAGGGTAGGAAGATAGATTTGAGGTGGCATCGGCAGACGTGGGTTAGCCAGCGAGGGTACCACAATGTTCAGCCTTTCAAGCCACATGCCCACGATCACAGCAGTGCTGGCAACGAAGATTCCGGTGATTGTCTTGAGTTTCTTGTTGCTCAGAATAGTGACGGGAATCACGAAATTGCACAGAATCATACCCCAGAAGATCGGCCAGTAGTCCCCGGTGAATTTGTAAAGGATTATTGTCATCTCGTGTGGCTCGTGTCCATAAACGCCGGTAAGGTATTCGGAGAAGGTGAAGTAGAGCCACAACAGTGACATAACGAGCAGGAGGGTGCTGAGATACTGAAAGTGGATTTGTTTGAGATATCCCTCAAGGTGGAAAACCTTTCGACATACAATCATTATCAGGAGGATGGCTGCAATCCCTGAAAAGATGGCCCCCACTACAAAGTATGGTCCAAAAATGGTACTGTGCCAACCGGGCTGCAAAGTCATGGAAAAGATGAAGGATATGACGGTATGGACGGAGATTGCGATGGGGATGATCATGACCATGAGAATTGAGATGGCTCGTTCAAGGATTTTCTTTTGTGGCTCGGTTCCCGTCCATCCCCAGGACATGAACTTGTACAGCCATTCAGGTCGTGCACCCATATCTCGGAGACGGGCAATATCGGGAATCATGGGCAGATAGAGATAGATAGTGCTGGCGGTGAAATAACAGGTGATGGCTGTTATGTCCCATAGAAGCGGGGACTGAAGCCTGCCGTAGTAAATAAGATCCAACATCCGGTCAGGTCTTCCCAGATCAATGATGGGATGCAGCCCGCCGATAGCCAGAACAATGGCCGTTATGACTTCGGCCATGCGGGTGATGGGTCTTCGCCACTCAGCATTAGAAAGACGCAAGATGGCGGAAATAAGTGTTCCGGCGTGACTGATCCCGATGAAGAATACAAAGTTGACGATATAGAATCCCCATGAGATGGGCCGATTCAATCCTGTTACCCCCAGCCCCTCGCGGATCTGTATACTGTACATATACATGGTCCAGATGAAGATCACCAGGAGTGCGCCGCCTAGCAGATAGGCCCCCCGACCCCTTTCAAGGACGGGTTGATAAAGAAGGTAATCGGGATCGTTCCTGAATTTACTCAGGGTCATATCAGTCTTCCTTAGACAGGTAGATCACTTTCGGCTCAGTGCCCAGTTCTTCATACATTTTGAAGGCACGGTGCGACGTCTTTAAGCGATACACCGCATGCTGTTCATTTTCCAGATCGCCAAATACAATCGCCGATGTGGGGCAAGCTTCCACACACGCAGGCTGGAAGTCCTCCTCGCGCAATTCCCGTGACTCATAACGTGAAGTTTCTCTGGCAATCTGAAGCCGATGGTTACAGAAAGAGCATTTTTCCACTACTCCTTTCATCCGCCTACTCACATCGGGATTGCAGATCTGCTGAAACTCCTCGGGTCGATTGGGCTCGTACCAGTTGAAGGACTTCACGGCATATGGACAGGCGACCATACAGTATCGACAGCCGATACAGCGATAGTAGATCTGGGCCACCAGTCCTTCATCGTTCTTGTAGGTGGCTCTGACGGGGCAAACCTTTGTGCAGGGTGGATTTTCGCAGTGGAAACAGGGCCTCGGTATGTACTGGACATGGACATTGGGATATTCTCCTTCCACCACCTCAAGAATGTCCATCCAGAATGTGGCCCTCCCCAGCTGTGACTGCTCAGGTCCTACATTCGTGACGTTGTTCTCCAATCGACATGCGGATACACAGGCGGCACAGCCGGTACATTTGTTCAAATCGATGATCATACCCCAGGTAAACATATCACACGTTCCTGACGATCCTGCTCACCTTGACGCGGGTTCCGTTTAGTGCTGGTATGTTTGATAACATGTCGATGTTATTTTCGATAACATCAGTGACGTTCACACCGATATCGGTACCAAAACGGCCATAGGAAGTGTGTCCCAGTCCCAGGTGCAGATGCACCACCCCCGGACGGATTCCCGGGAATAAACGCACCACGGCCCGAACCCCTCCTCGTGTTGATTCAATCCAGGCCGGTTCCCGGTCATGCAGTCCATATGTTCTGGCTGTAAGCGGGTTGATCTCTACCCAGGAATCCCAATATCTCCCCACCTGAACGCCCACCATTTCCAGCAGAGAAGGTTGGGATGCGCCCTTTCCGTCCCGGTTTGTCATGAGTTGTGAGGTGGTAAGTATCAACGGGAACTCTTCGGTCTTGCCCTGGGTAATGGGCTCTTCATGATGTGGTACCAGTAAATGATCTCCACGTGCGGCGATTTGCAGACGGGTGAGGAGTCGATCCAGCTTCTCCCTAGGGGATTTTCCGTCGACAGATTTTGAGATCTCGTTCAGTCTATGCTCCAAGGTCGATGAGACGAATTCGAACATTCCGGAGGTTGTCTTGTACATTTCTTTTGCGGTCAGCGTTGGTGGAGCAGGATTCCACCAACCGCCATTCTTTGCCAGCAGGTTCTGGAACGATTTGAATGTTGCATACTGCTGTAATGTCCAGCCCCTTTCTTTCATGTACATAAGCCACTCGGCACCAGTTGACTCGGAAATTATCGCGCCTTCTCCAGAGTCATATATGATTTCGAAGTTCTTTTGAACGAGTGCTTGGTAAGATTTCCACGGTGTAACGTCAGATCCAAGCAGAGGTCTGCCAAGTTCCAAGAGAACATCGCCTGATTGCCTGGTGTTGAACAGGGGCTGTATGACCGGCTGCTGCAAACCTACATGGTTGAACATCAACCCAGGTAGGGGTCCACTGATGTCTGTCTTCTCCAGGTACGAATGATCAGGGAGAATAAAGTCACAGTGTTTAGCAGTTTCGTCCTGGAAAATTCCCAGATAGACAACATTCTCGATTTTATGAAGTGCCTGGACAAAAGTTTCTTTTTGTCTCAAGTGGAAAGCAGGGTTGGAGTTGATTATGAATAGCGTGTCGATCAGGCCTGCTTCGCCCGATACTATTGCCTCCGCGAATTGATCAACAGTGATATCCCCGAAAGGGGAGGGGGGACCGCTGTCTGAACCCACTCGCGGTTCAGATAAGGATTGCCTGGTTCTGGAACCCGATTGCAGTTTGGGAAATTCGAATTCAGGAACAGGCAGCGAAAAGTAGATACCGCCCTTCTTCTGAATATTCCCGACCAATGCGTTCAAACAGTATACCGCCCACTGGGTAAAACTGCCGTTAGTGGCGTATTTGGATGCATCATCGGAGATGGCGATAGCGGACTGGTGGGTGCCGAATTCTTCTCCCAGCTCTAAGATTGTCTCGGCCGGAATCCCGGTGATCTCAGACACCTTCTCCGGGTAGTAGTTTGCCCGGACGAATGCTTCGAATCCCATATGTTCCCGGTCAACCTCATCCTTGTAGCCTCCAAATCCGAATGTTTGGTTTCTGATAAAATCCGTGTCATACAGACGATCGATGATAAGTACATACGCAATCCCCAGGGCGAGAGCCCCATACGTTCCGGGCCGGATCGGAATCCATCTGTCAGCATTCGACGCAGTGAGATTGATCCTCGAGTCGATGTGAACGAGGATCGCGTCGGACCCGGTATCCGCTTTCATCAAATTCCCGAAGATTTGCTGGTGGTAGACAGGGGATTGACCCTCTTCGAGGAAATTGCTGCCGAAGTTCAGGATGTAGCGACTATTGGACAAATCATAGGCAGGGGTCAAATCCACCCCGTGGGAAAGCTGAACAGCCACGGAGTTGGAGATTAGATTTTCGTCTTCAAAATAATTAGGTGATCCAATGGCTTCCATCCAGAACCGACACAACCTCCTCATGAGTGGGGAATCGTCCCCGTTGATCATCGCGATTTTGTGTGCCCCCCCGTTGGCTCGCAATGATTGGAGTCTTTTCGTGAGAAAAGTTAAAGCCGCGTCCCAATCGGTTTCTTCCCATTGATTGTGGCCTTTTGATCCGGATCGCTTTAGGGGATTTTTCACCCGATCCGGATTAAAGAGTACTTCCATGGATGCATGGGCCATCGGGCAGACACCACCGCGGTTCACAGGGAAGATGGGATTCCCTTTAATGTAAACCGGAATACCATCAATACGTCGAACTCGTATCCCACAACCTCCCGGACATTGCCGACACACCGTGTTTATCCAGGTTTCCTTACCCGGTCCTTTGGATACCGTGTCCAGAAGTCTCTGGGGTACGGCCATAAGCTCGGAAAAAAGTATAGACCCTGCAGATATTCCGCCTACTGTCAATCCAGTGAGCTTGAGGAACTCCTTCCGAGTGATGATTTTTATTTTGTTATCGCTCATCGGTGGCAGGCCAGACAATCATTGGTTATCTGTTGTTCTTCGTGGCAACTCATGCAACTGTCCATAGTAACAGCGATGACAGGATATTTCTGCGGTTCGGTCAACTGGCGGATGTCACCGTGACATGTTTCACAGGGAATATTCCCGAGTGTTACGTGACGCCGGTGAGAGAAGTACACATGATCAGGAACGGAGTATATTCTCTGCCATGGTATTTCTCGGGATTCGGTAGCATAGGCCAGCAATTGTTCTTCCACATCAGTATCTGTTATGGCTTCCATGTGGCAGTCCTGGCAGATGTCGATGATCGGGAGGGTAGCTCTGGGGCGTTTTCTGACCTGGGTATGGCAATCGACGCAGTCCAGGTCGAGTTCTTCAACATGCAAATTATGGTTGAATGGGACAGGTTGAACGATACCAGCGGATTTCCCGCTCAATCCCAATATCGCGATGACGATCATGACCGGGAGCACAATAATCAGGGCGATCCGTTTTGAAATGGTCACGATTATTCCTGAACCTTCTCTCCCGGTACCCTGTTCTGGTCTTTCGTTCTCTTTCACTTCGTTATGAAATCAGGGACGGGACAAGTTCTGTAAGGTGTCTTCCATGTCGTCGATGATCATCTCCAGGTTGTGCAAAACGGGCCGAAACTGCGTCCGGGACTTAACGAAACAGTTTGAATCCGTTATTGTACCTCCATACCCAATTATAAGTTCCGCTAAAGGACCGATCTACCCTGCCAGTACTTCCTTTTCATCAAGGTTATCCAGCATCCTTCCCCACGGGGGGAGTATTTTTAAAAGTATTGCGAGGATCACGAATGGCAGAATTAAAAGTATAAGGGCGGAAAGCAGTCCATCCAGCCCCAATATTTCAAGCTTGTATGCCGTCAGCCCCCGGAAACTTTTTGAAAACATCTGCCCACCAAAAACAACATTCCACCTAGTGCTGAATATACCAATCTGGATCAGGATAGCCGAAAGAAAATACAGCAATTTCCTCAGCTCTTCGTTTAACCTGGCAAGTTTTATCAGAATCAGAATCCCTAGCGGTAACAGCATGCCAAGGAGAATTTGCATTACAACGAGACTTACGAATAGCCTGTTCACAACCATATCCGACAATATTTTAATTGATTCTTCACTCTCATAGAGACGATGGATAAAGTCAAGCAATTCAAGAGAAAAATCGATAATAACGGCATACAGCAGAAATGAAGCTATTTTGTCCAGGCACTTCATATCAAGCGGCTCCCCTCTGCTGGGAGTAATGATCATATACAGTATCAGTACCAGAGCAATACCGGAAACGATGGCGGAGAATAGAAACACAATGGGCATCAAAACACTGCTCCACCAGGGATTGGCCTTGATGGAACCGAAGATAAACCCGACATATCCATGGAGAATAAATGCGGATGGGATTCCAATTATCGTTATGGCTTGGATCGCCTTCTTGTCGAAAGCAACTGCTTTCTGGCTGGTATCGGTGGAAAAAAGAGAGATGACTTTATAGAGCCAGTTAGTCGGGAACTTCTCTTTTTCGGACCACCTAATAAGGTCCGTCCGATACTCAAACCAGATTTCAAGCAGCAGGACGACCATCAGATACCATGCGTAAACAAAGGCGAACATGGCCATGGCTGAGCTCAGATTCGGTGTGAGAAAGATCTCGAAGGAGCGCAAAGGATGTCCGAGGTGAAGCAGCAGCGGCAGCGGCGCAACTATCAGAAATGACAACGCTGTCAGCAGTGAAAGCCTGTATGTAGGTAGGACTTCCTTAACATTAAAAACCTTAACGAGCGATGCTAGAATAAATGCTCCGGCAACCAGTCCGGTGATATATGGATATACCACGATCAGTATTGACCAGTGAATTTCAATTTCGTTGGGATAAATGTAGCCGGTTACCTGTTTCAGAAGCGCGGCCAGTTTGGCAGATGCTTCGACACTCATCTTACAACTCCATCCAGATCGGTATAGAAGACTTTGGGCTCGGTATTGAGGGCCGGTTTCAATACGTGTGTGTTCTTCATGCGTTTTAGTCTTACTAGTGGCGAGGCCCCGCTTTCAAGATCACCAAACACTCTCGCCTGAGTCGGGCAAACTTCAACACACACCGGGTCCAATCCCTTATTGATACGATGATAGCATAGGGTGCATTTATCGGCCGTGCGCGTGGAGGGGTGAATGTACCGCGCTCCATAGGGGCACGCCTGCAGACAATAGCCGCAGCCGATGCAACGATACTCATCCACGAGGACAATCCCGTCCTCAGTCTGGAAGGTAGCGCCCACGGGACAGACCTGGGCACAGGGAGGATTGTCACAATGGTTGCAGAGCTTCGGGACGAAGAAACTCCTTAAAATATCCTTTTCTTTGATACCATCAGAGATATTTTCCGATCCGCCATTAATGCTATGTATTACAACACTATCGTCTTTCTTTATCAGATAGCGCTCCACCCAGGTGCGAAAGTAAAACGGCTCTCTGGGAACATTATTTTCCGTTTTGCAGGCTACCACACAACTGCCGCACCCGATGCACTCGCTAACCCGGATTCCCATCGCGAAACGTTTTTTGGGGCCGGTATTCTTTTCCAATGTATTTTCTGTAGCGCCCATCAGAGTAGTTCGGAAAAAACCTCCTGATGTAATCAGTATAGTAAAATTCGTGATAAATGTGATGAACTTTTTCCTATTCATTATTGTATCTCCGGCATATGGGGATAATGGCACTGCCAGCAGAGATAATCTTCGCCATGGGTCAAAAGGTCTATCTTCGGCGTCTCCTTTACGGAGGATTCCAGGCCATGGCATTGCGCACAAAACTCCCTTTTCTCAGGTTTTGTGGGCCTGTTCTGGTCCGGGTTTATTTTGTGACCGTCAGGGGTAATATGGCAAGTAGTGCATTCCAGAAAAATATGAGGTGATACGGCCTTTGTCCTTTCAATCTGCGCGTGGCACGCCGCACACTCTTTTGGCACTTCCGGCGGTTTGGGATCGTGAGGGTCGTGGCATTTAAAACAGGGATCCAGGGGATTATGGGCGACGGGAAATATCTGAGGAAAACCTGTCGGTCTCGAAAGGTTGTACGCATGACATTGCGGGCAAAAGTCCCTCTCTCTGGGCGCTGAGGGTAAGATTTCGGGGTCTTCCGTATGGTCTTTCGCAGGGCCATGACACGTTTCACAGGACAGGTACTTGTGATAACCCTTCCTCTTCAGTACATATTCTTCATCATGGCAGTCCTCGCAGATATTCGAACCGACATAGGAAATCTCCCTTGACAGTTCTCTTTCTATGGCTGACGTTCGTTGGGGGCCTGTTTCTTTAAGGCGGGGGGGAATAATGACAATTCTGATAAACAGTACTATTCCAAAAAAACAGATAAAAACAAGTCCAAGCCTTATGACAGGCTCAGGCAAAGCAGGGAGGTACTTCTTCATCCAAGCCCATCCATTACTTACTTCAATCATCTGGGGAGATACTCATTCATAATTGAAAAAGACGCTGCCGTATACAATCTGATGCCTTATTATAGAATTAAGGTCGTGGCGATGCCTTGAGTGTATTCTCAAGATAATCAATGACAGCCTGCGGGTTGTGCCCGCCCATACTGCCCTCGGAAGTTAGCCATTCTTTTGGCTCCCGGTATTGTGTATCTGGAAGAGAGCTGAGTAATGTTTGGATTTCATCCCGCCATTCCAGGACCATTGCGGTATAACTGTCATCATGGCAATCGGCACATAATTCGGGGCTCCGGCGCATGTCGCCGTGGTCAGTCAGGTGACATTCCTGGCAGGTGATGTCCTCGGCCCACATAAGGTCGGATTCGACGGTGAAATAGGGAGTCTGTCCCCCGAGGAGCTGCTGCTGCTTGGTGTGGCAGCTCGTGCAGTCTTTCTCCTCCTGGCTGTGATGGCAGTTCAGGCATTCAGCCCTGGTGTGCAGCAGTTCACCGTGCACCCGGAGATTGGAATGGCACTTAGTGCAGGCAACACCCTGGGTCAGGTGCCGCCCGTGCTGGAAATTCAAGTCATAGACCTTGATGTTGATCTCTTCAATACCGAAGTGGCAGTTGGCGCAGTCCGACGGTACCAGCTGGCCGCTGGAGACATATTCTCGTGTGAGGTTCTCCAGACCGGCCTCCTGCAGAGTCCGGGAGATCAGCTCGTGAGCGGCTTTCAGCAGGTTATCGCTGAGCTGGATATTATGGATGCCACGGGCCGATGATACCAGCAGAATATATTGATTCGCCTGCTCCAGGGCCCCCTCTTGCTCGGGGATCAACCCACCCCGCTGATCAAGATTGGTACGGGTCTGTTCCAGGTAGCTGATCACGTTCGCCTCCAGGTGGATAAGGTACGTCTCCCAGTTCTGCAGCAGGTGGCCGTAACCCTGCCCGTGGCACTGATCGCAGGCCTCGGCGCTGGAGACCATGGTTTCACCGCCACTGATGTTCTCTTCGTGGAAGATGTGACAGCTCTGGCAGGAGAGACCCGCGGTGAACATGGGATTGGGCTGTTGGGGAATGCCAACTCCTCCCAGACCGGCGAAAAGCTGGGCTTGGGCTGCATGTTGATCCTGGTGACAGGAACGGCAGTCTTCCCCGGTTAGCAGGTGCTTCCGCTGGATCCGATGTAATATAGGCATATGGCAGGCGATGCATTCTACCTTGTGATCGGTGACATGATTCTTATGCAGGAACTCGGGATCGTCGTAGCGCTCAAAGAAATCGGTCTGCCAGTGGCAATTGATGCAATTCTGAGTGGAGACCGAAGCGTTACCCTCGATGGTGTTGACGTGGCACGATTCGCACGGCTTGTCCGTTTCCACCACTGCGGTATGATTGTAGCGCAGCTGGCTGCCCATTTCCAGAAAGATTTCGTCAGTGTGGCAGGTGCGGCAGTCGAACATCCCGGCTGTCTCTTCCCGGTCTTTCATGTGGCACAGGAAACAGGTTTCCTCCGTTACCAGGATATGACTGCCCTGAACCATCTGGGAGTGGCAGCTGGTGCAGCGCAGCTGTTTTTCCCGCCGTAGTTCCCCGAGGTGGTGGCTATGGTCGAACTTCACGTTTTGAAACCGGATTGGACCCAGCAGGGTTTGAGTGTCGTGGCAACCCTCACGGATGCAGGAGGCATCGGAAATCTCCGCCCAGGGCTTGCTCTTCTTGTAAGCCAGTGAAACGTATTTGGTTAGCTGGAAAAGGCCGTTAAGTTTACCTTCGATCTTGCCTGCCAGCCCCGGCTCGAAGTGGCAGTAGGTGCAGGTGATGTCGGCATGGGAGGATGCTTGCCAGCTCTCATAGAAGGGCTCCATGTAGTGGCAGCTGTTGCAGAATTTTGGGCGTGAGGTATATTCCGCCGCGCCCCAGAAAATGATGGGCACGGCCACCACGACGGCCAAGACGACGATAACTCGCTTACGAACCCTGGGGCTCATGTTCAGAAGAAAATGTATCGGCCCCTTATGACCAGTTGCACAGAACCATCAAATGAATACGTGCCTGTATGATTTGCAGAGGGGCTTTACTTCCCTGGGGAGGTTCCTTTGGTGGCCTTGAATTCTTCAGGATAGGGATGCGTAATCTTGGCCACCATTGCATCGAAGTCAAATTCTTCTTGAAAGTTCGGGTTCTTTTCGTTATGGCATGTCAGGCAGACCTCTTTATTAGGATAGATCAGCCCGACGGTTGCGGGATCGATTTCACCGCTAAAGATACCCTCCATGGTTTTTTTGGATTTGTACCCGCTTCCGGCGCCGTGGCAGTTCTCGCAGCCGACATTGGCCTTGTAATCATTCTTCTTTACCGCCCTGGCATTCTCGGGATTGGCAATAAATTCCGCGCTCAGCACCTCGTAGCCATCTGCCTTGCCCCATCCGGTTGTGTGGCATACCAGGCATTCCCCGGCTTCGTGAGGTGGTCCCTCCAGCTTCAGTCCCGTGGCGATCTTAAGGGCTTCCTCGCTCTTGAGGGTTTCAAAGGACTTGGCATGGGGGCCCTCACTCCAGACATCGAATTGGGCACCCTTATCCTTTTTATTATGGCACATCTTGCAGTTGTTGACACCCATATAGGAGAATTCGGTCTCTTGCGCCATAAGGAAAGAGCAGGAAAATACCAGTAGCACCATAAGAACCCTGTACATATCAGCCTCCCATTAAGTGGTTTGCCTTATATTTCCCGTGCCGTTTGGGCAGCTGCCTCGTGAAAGGGCTGCTGTTCTTCGAGACGGTAGTCTTTACTGGCCCAAGGATGCCACTCTGCCCCATCGGCAAGTTAAATGTGCTTAAAGCTAATCGATTCTAACTCCGCTAACAAAACTTTTAAGTCCTATTTAAAAGTATCCGACGCTTATGTCATAACCTCTTACGGATTCAGTCGGATAGCAATAGATAGGTTGGTTAATTTACTGGCTTCACGCCTCGGTATCATTTGATACTATTTCAGCAGCACCCCCGCATTCTGCGGGATAAAAGCATTTTGATGGACTTGGTGTATTCCGGCGTTACGAAACGGGCGAAGTAGATTCAAAAGGCCCGCCTTTAATACCTTGTAAGAGCAGCGTGTCCCTCTTATTTTTAACCAGTAGTGTAAAGGCTCTGAAGACGTACAGTCAGCACCAGAGGTGGTCAGGGACACGTTATATTATTTACATCACGAGCACCTGAGATGAAGAAATACAGGTTCCTGGACCATACCGCGGATGTGAAGTTCCAGGCATTCGGCGCAACCCTCGAAGAGGTATTTACGAATGCTGCACTCGCCATGGCCAGCTTGATGTGCCAGGAGAAAGTCAGTTCAAGAAGCAGCATACGGGTGCATGTGGAAGGCCGGGATCTGGAAAGTCTGCTCTACAACTTCCTGGAGGAGTTCCTGGTTCTGTTCGACAGCAGGAATTTCCTGCTCGCAAGAGTTGAGGCCGTTGAGATAGACAACCGGGGATTGAAACTGGAGGCGGAAGCGGTTGGAGATCGTGCGGGGGATTACGAGATTTATCTGGGGATCAAGGCTGTCACTTACAGCGATATGTTCGTCAGGCAGGAGAATAATGCTTGGGTAGTGCAGGTGGTTCTAGATGTCTGACATAAGACTCCAGCGAGTCTCGAAGTACATATACGAAATACCCAGGGAAGGGGATATGAACGTCCCCGGAACGGTTTTCGCTTCGGAGAAATTGCTGGAGGCCATCAGGAAGGACAAGACCCTCGAGCAGGTGCAAAACGTCGCCTACCTGCCGGGCATCCTGAAGTCGTCGATCGTATTGAGCGATGCGCATCAGGGCTATGGCTTCCCCATCGGTGGCGTTGCCGCCTTTGATATGGATGAAGGTATCATCTCCCCCGGCGGCGTCGGCTACGATATCAACTGTGGGGTCCGGCTTTTAAAGACAGACCTGGCTAAGCCGGATATTATGGCCAGGCAGAAAGAAGTCGTCGAAGCGCTTTACCGCAAGATCCCTTCCGGCGTCGGCCGCGGCAGCAAACTCAAACTGACCCGACGGGAGCTGGATAACGTCCTCGAAGGCGGTGCGCCATACATCGTCGGCAAGGGGTACGGCAGCCGGGAGGACTATCTGCACCTGGAAGAGGAGGGGTGCATGCGGGGCGCCGATGTCGGCAAAGTCTCACAAAGGGCCAAGGAGCGAGGTATCGGGCAGCTCGGAACCCTGGGGGCGGGGAACCATTTCCTGGAGGTGCAAGTCATCAGTGAAATCTATGATGATGGAGTCGCCCAAGCCTTGGGGCTAACCGAGGGCCAGATCATGATTATGATTCACTGCGGATCACGCGGCTTTGGACACCAGGTGGCCTCCGATTATATCAAGATGATGGAGCGGAAATACGGCATCGAACACCTTCCCGACCGGGAACTGATCTATGCTCCTATCAAGAGTCAGCTCGGGAAGGACTACTTTGCCGCCATGGCCGCTGCCATGAATTTCGCGTTTGCCAACCGCCAGGTCATCACTCATTGGACCCGGGAAGAAATGCAGTACCTCTTCCCCAACGTCACGGTGGACACGATCTACGACGTGTGCCATAACATCGCCAAGTTCGAAGAGTACGTCATTGACGGCCAGAAGAGGATGGTCTGCGTCCATCGCAAAGGCGCCACCCGCAGCTTCGGAGCCGGGAGGAGTGAAATCCCCGCTGCCTACCGGGACGTCGGTCAGCCGGTCATCATCCCCGGCAGTATGGGTACCGCCTCCTATCTGTTGGTTGGAACGCGGGAGTCGGAGGAGCTGACCTTCGGCAGCTGCGCTCATGGCGCCGGCAGGGTAATGAGCCGTAAGGCCGCACTGAGAACCATCCGCGGCGAGGAGGTCCAGAAGCGGCTCGAATCGAAAGGCATCGCGGTCCGCGCCGGCGGCTGGCGGTCCATCGCCGAGGAGGCCCCCGAAGCCTATAAGGACATTGACGAGGTGATCGAAGTCATGCATGAGCTGAACATCAGCCGGAAGGTGGCCAGGATGGTACCGTTGACGGTTGTGAAGGGATAGGGGGAATGGGAGAAGCGGGGCTTGATGAAATGCAAAATGCAAAATGCAAAATCGAAGATAATGGATTGCTGCCAGAGCAAAGCCTACCGGACCCCTGAAATTAGACAAAACCCATACAGAATTCGTTTTTTTCAAGGCTTCCCCCGACGAGAGCACTGTTGAGGTGGTGTCCAGTTTTCCGGCTGGTACGGCCTCCCCGTGGGCCGGGTACGGCCAGGGATGGGCGACGGTGCGGGACCGGGGGCTAGTGACAGTGGCAGTGGCAGTAGCAGGGAAGAGAAAAGACAAAGAGGGGAGAAAGTGACGGTCGGCAGGAAAAGAGAGGTAACCGCATGGAGCAAAAGGGGAAACAAGGACCGGTGCAAAATTAGACAAAACCCCACCAAAATTCCGCATTTTAAAGTTTTTGCCCGACGAGACCCGTCTACGTTCATACTACCCCGCCGTTGGCGGGACGGAAGGCGCCGGACAGGGGCGAAAATCTCCCTGTCTAAAAATATTTCCGTCCCAAAACCAGCGGCCCCGCCTGCGACGGGATTTAGGACGGGACTGAAAGCGCGGGGCAAGCTCCCGCTACTGATGAGACCGTAAGTCTTATGCCGCAAGAAATTGCGTAACGCGATGGTCAGGTAGTTCTTAAGCATGGATTCCCTTGCTGTCAGAATCAGGATTCACAGGATTTCGGGATTTACAAGATGGTTGATCTGACCTGTACACACCTTTCTTTTTTAATCCTGCCCATCTTTTCA
>CAZULW010000004.1:0-87645 GCA_964621455.1 uncultured bacterium | reverse complement strand
AGGCCTCAGCGGTTCATCTCTTCGCTCCCTCATCTCTTGGCGTCCTTGGCGTCCCATCCCCCGCCATCCCCGCCACTAGGCGGGACCAGTCCCGCAGGAAGCGGGGCGGCGGGGTTCGGCCCGGCTCAGGGCGGGCTTGGCGGTTTAAACCTCATCCTCCACCGGCTCCAAATACAGCGCGATAGATTCCTGAATATTCTCTAACGCCTCTTCCCGGGTATCCCCCTCGCTGATACAGCCGGGCAGGGACGGAACGTACACCGTATAGCCCCCTTCGTCACTGGGTCCCAGGACAACCTTGAGTTTCATTCCTTGTCCTCAGTGTGCTTGTTAAGCCGAAAGTAATTGAATTCATCCCTCGTTGGTAGTAAAAAGCCGGTGCTCCCTGTTGGAAGCACCGACCCGTCAGACCGCCGGGCAAGCTCCGGCTCTCTGCTAATACCCGGGCTTAGAAACCCTAGTAGGAATTCAACTCCGATGCGGCCCCTTTGCCTTTGTCTTTAAGCTCGCTGGTCCAGACGGTCTCGCCGCTTGGGTCTACCAGCTGAGTGCGGACCACGCCGCCAGGAACGCCCCCGGACCGCCACAGACGTATGGTGCCGGTGCCCATGGCGGCAAACTCCAGCAGGTCGGCCTTGAAGGAGCCGGCGGGAACGGTCACTTCCATCCCCTTCTCCTTCACCGCCCCCTCAATGGATTCGGGTGTCAGGTTCAGGGGCGGGGTGTACCACCCTTCGGCAACGGGCACTTCCTGGGGAGCCTCATCGCCGGTCTTCTGCCGCATACGCCGGAGAGACTGCCGCCCCTCGCTGAAGAGGACTTCCATAATCATGGTCCCGTTCTTTTCCTCACCATAGAGCTGCATCTGCCACCATTCCTGTTGGTTGTCCAGCTTGGTCAGGAAAGCCTTTTTCATAACCGAGGGCTCATCATCACCTTCACTGCGGAAATTCCAATCGGTCCATTCGCTCGCCTCATAGGGCACCAGCTCCAGGTTGTAGCCGTAGGCGGTGAATAGAGACTGGAAAAGCACCGGGTAGACATTTGCCATCATCATACCGGCAAAGGTGCCCGCAATATTGACGTTGATCGAGACGCTCATGTCAACCGGCATCCCTAAGCGAGCGGTGAGGGTCTTGCCTATGTCCAACGGCATGGTCACCGACAGGGTGGCGGGCGCCCGGTCCTGTGCCATTACTGTGATCATGTGGATACCCAATCCGGCGAACTTCAATGTGGCCAGACCATCGTCGCCGGTGGTCGCCTTCTGGCCATCGGTGACCTCCACCAAGGCACCATTAATAGGCGCGTCATTCTCGTCAACCACTTTTACGTTCACGGAAAGGACGCGGGCCTTCATCAGGAAACTACAGGATGAAAACAGTGTCATAGCGATGACCGCCAATACTAGCCACCGCCACGCAGCTTGTCGCTTTCGCATACGATAACTCCTCCAATCCAAGGTTGTGATCATGAAATGATTCTCCGGGAGAAAATTAGATTACCCGTCAGGTGAAACTCAACACTAAAAGAACAATTAGACGTATTGGTCGAAACACAACTCCCGGCATACCCCTATATCTTGATGAGCTACCGCCGCCGGTACATCCCCCATGCTACCGGCAGCCAGAAGGCCACGTTCGCCAGGGCAAAAACCAGGGAGGCGAGATAATCCGGCAGCCAGGAACAGCCCACCGCAGGGCCTTGGCCCGGAACGCCGCTCTGGTCGCTCCGGCTTCCTCCCGCCGCTTGAAGGAGAGGGCCGTGCCACCCCCATGATGAACAGGAAGAAGGGAAAGATACAGTCGGTGGGGGTCCAGCCGTGCCACCGGGCGGGGAGCAGGGGCCGATAGATGTGGGACCAGTTGCCGGGGTTGTTCACCAGGATCATGCCGGCGATGGTCAGTCTCCGGAAGGCATCGAGGGATGTGAGCCGTTGTTTCAGGGAGGCAGTGGCTTATGGTACACCTCCAGGCTGGCCTAACTTCAGGGACAGTCGGTTACGGCTGGGTCATCCTGGTCCGCAGCGGGGCCGCTGGGATGCAGAAAGTAATGCAGGATGATCCCCCCCGCCACCGCCGCGTTGAGGCTTTCGGCCTTACCCTCTGGGCGTAGCCCAACGGGCGAGCCCGGACCGGGGACGGTGACCGCTTCATCCAGGCGCGCCCGCCAGAAAGGGCTCAGGCCGCGGGCCTCGCTGCCGACGACCAGGGCCCAATCTTCACCCGACGGCTTGACCTGATCCATAGGCCTGCCATCCAGGGCTGCCCCGAAGAGCGTGATACCCTCCGCGGGAATTTGTTGAGCAGGAGCTGTGAGGTCCCCCTGCCATAGGTTTGCGATATGAAAATGGGCCCCCATGCCGCCCCGGAGCACCTTGGGGTTGTAGATATCGGCGCTCTCTTTGCTTACCCACACCGTAGGGACGCCGAACCAGTCGGCGGTGCGCAGGAGGGTGCCCAGATTGCCCGGGTCGGCGATATCGTCCAGGATGAGGAGGGGCGGCTGAAACCCCGCCGATGGCGGGGCAGGCTCAGAGGGCGACCTGACCACCGCGAAAATCCCCTGGGGATGTCGGGTGTCGGCCAGCTGCCGGGCCCAGGTCTCCGAAAGTGTATCCACCATCAGTTCCCGTGACCGCGCGTCGGCTTCGGTGGCGGCCCAGCCGTCAGACCGGGCAAAACGGGCTGTCACCAGGACCTGCTCCACCTCTGCCGGGGAGCGAAGGGCTTCCGATACCAGCCGCGCGCCCTCGATAAGGAAGCGCCCCTGCGCCCGGCGATGTTTCTTCAGTCTGAGGTCCCGGAGGTCTTTGAAAGCGCGTCGGGAGAGAGGCATGGGCGATCAGGGACGGGTAGCCGTGTAATGAGTCGTTAATAGCACAATAACCGCAACGAAAGAGTCAGGTCTGCTGGAAGGTGTCTGGCAAACCGAGCTGCACTTTCACCACGTGCTCCACCTTTCGCATGTCGGCGTTTGTCAATCTTCCTGCTCGATTACCTAAGCGCTGTTTGCTCACGGTTGTGAGCTGGTCGGCCATCACATTACATTAGGTATAATAACCATCCTTCGAGAAAAAGTCAAGTGCTGCGGGACAGGACTTCCCCGAAATAATCAGGTGAAATTCATGAATTCTTATAAGGGGGTCTATTTTGATAGTAGAGAACGAGATGCTTTTAATCATGTCTCCGCAGTTTAAACCGCTGAAGCGGTTATTAATGCGTTGTAACATCCTAATAACCCACGACTTAAGTCGTGGGCTAGCCATATACCGGCATAATGAAAACCGTTTCAACGGTTTCTATCATTCTGGACACAAATAAAACAGCCTTCTCCACTTGTCAGTCTCCATATCTCTCTATAAGTCAACAGGTTAAGAACTCAAGCAATGAATTTTCGGGGGAAGTCCTGATGCGGCTTTGCCCTTGGCAAACAGGAATGTATTTATTAGTTTCCGGTTGAAGATTTCCGGCATGCTGGACGAATTGAATACTTGAATATCAATACGACCCCTTAAGATAATCGGGAGGAAATCAACATGGGTTTAAGAGACAAACTGAACACGGCGGTGGAAAAGGCAAAAGCGGCTTTCAGCTCGGGCAAAGAGAGCGTGGCGGAAAAATCCGAAAAGCTGCGGGAGGAGGCCCAGAAAGGTATCGAGACCGCCAGAGAAAAAGTGGAAGAGGCCGTCAGCGCGGGAAAGGAGCACCTCGCCGAAAAGTCTGAGAAGCTGCGGGAGGAAGCCCAGAAAGGAATCGAAGCCGCCAGGGAAAAGGCGGAAGAGGCCGTCAGGAGCGGGAAGGAAAGCCTTGAGGATCTGAAAGGGGACCATGAGTCCTGATTGAAAAAGGTGGTAATGCGAATCACACAGTTAATTATCCTGAACGAGGAAAAGCACTAATCCAAACAAATGGAGAGGCTGAAATGGACAAAATAAGTTTCAGCATTAACGGCCAGCGAAAGTCACTGGAGCTGGACCCGGATACGAGGTTGCTCTGGGTTATCAGGGATACCCTCGGTCTGACAGGCACCAAGTACAGCTGCGGCATGTCCCTGTGTGGGACCTGTACGGTCCACCTGGATGGTGAACCCATCCGCTCGTGTGCTACGCCGGTCTCAGCCGTGGCCGGCCGCGAGGTAACCACCATCGAGGGTCTATCCACCGACCTCAGTCACCCGCTGCAGCGGGCCTGGATCGAGGAAGAAGTGTCCCAGTGCGGGTATTGCACGCCGGGCCAGATTATGGTTGCTGCGGCCCTCCTGGCGAAGAAACGCAGGCCCTCCGACAGGGACATTGACACCACCATGTCCCGCGCCCTCTGTCGGTGCGGCACCTACCAGCGAATCCGGCGGGCCATTCACCGTGCAGCTCAGGAGGTGTGAGATGACAGCGAAGACAACCATCAGCCGAGGCGAGTTTCTAAAGGTTTCAACCGCGGCAGGGACCGGCCTGGCCCTTGCTTTTCACCTCCCCTTATTGGACAAACTGGCGGCAGCCCAGGCACCCGATTCCCTCAAACCCAATGTTTGGGTGATTATTGATCCCTCGGGTGCGGTGACCGTTACCATGCACCGCTGTGAAATGGGGCAGAAAATCTGGACGGCCCTCCCCATGATCGTGGCGGAGGAACTGGAAGCGGACTGGTCCAAGGTACAGGTCAAGCAGGGCGACCTTGACCCGGTATACGGCGGTCAGAGCACCGGCGGCAGCGCCAGTGTCCGCACCACCTACGATAAGCTCCGCCGGGCGGGCGCCACGGCCAGGGAAATGCTCATTACGGCCGCCGCCCAGACCTGGAATGTTGACCGGAGCAGCTGCCGCGCGGTCAACGGCGCGGTCATCCACGCACCCACCAACCGGAAACTGACCTACGGGGAGCTGGTGGAAACGGCAGCCGGGCTGCCGGTGCCCGAGGAAGTCCCGCTGAAAGACCCCAAGGACTTCAAGATCATAGGGAAAGCAATGAAAAGCCTGAGCGCCGCGTCCATGGTGGACGGTAGCGCCATCTATGGCTACGACTTCAAGCTCCCCGGAATGCTGACCGCCGTGGTGGCCCGCTGTCCGGTATTTGGCGGCCAGGTCGCCGGCTACGATGATTCGGGTGCCCGGGCTGTCCCGGGGGTCCGCCGCGTGACCCAGATTTCCAGCGGCATAGCAGTAGTGGCCGATGACACCTGGGCGGCGCTGCAGGGTCGCAAGGCCTTAAAGGTCACCTGGGACGAGGGCCCCAACGCCAACCTGAGCAGTGATGATATCTCCAGAACGCTGAAAGAAGCGGCTCAGGGTTCGGGCACGGCCCTGCGCGATGACGGTGAGGCCCAGGCGGCTCTGGATGGGGCAGCGAAGAAGCTCACGGCGGCCTACGAGGTGCCTTACCTGGATCACGCCACCATGCAACCTATGAGCTGCACTGCCCAGGTGCGGGATGGCGCGTGCGAAATCTGGACGTCCACTCAGAGCCCGACCGGCGCCCAGAAAGCCGCTATGGAAGTCACCGGATTGCCCGCCGAGGCTGTCAAGGTTCACATACTGCTGTTGGGCGGTGGCTTCGGACGGGGTCACCGGAACGACTTCGTAAAGGACGCGGTGGAAGTTGCCAAGGACCTCGACGTGCCGGTGAAGGTGCTCTGGACCCGGGACGATGACATCCAGCACGGCTTTTTCCGTCCGACTACCTACCACGCGGTACAGGGCGGTCTGGACCGGGAGGATCGTCCCGTGGCGTGGAGTCACCGTGTCTCCGGCCCCGGCGATTCCGTGGGGACTATCACCGGCGGTGCGGTAAATCTGCCCTATGCCATCCCCAATATCCGCGTGGACTACGTAATGTCCGACATCCCCGTTCCCATAGGTCCCTGGCGGTCGGTGGCCAACACCCAGACTGCCTTTGTCAACGAGTGCTTCATAGATGAGCTGGCCGAGGCGGCGGGTAAAGACCCCTACGAGTTCCGCCGGGAGCTGCTGCAGGATCATCCCCGCCACCTGGGGGTATTGGACCTGGCGGCGGAAAAAGCCGGCTGGGGCAAGCGTCTGCCCAGGGGCCGGCACCAGGGTCTGGCCGTGCACTTCTCCTTCCGCAGCTACGCGGCCGTGGTGGCGGAAGTCTCCGTAGACCGGCGGGGCGGGATCAAGATTCACAAGATGGTGTGCGCTGTCGACTGCGGCACGGTAATCAATCCCGACGGCGTGAGGTCCCAGGTAGAAGGCGGCATCACTCTGGCACTAACCGCTGCCCTGCATGGGGCCATCACCCTCAAGAACGGGCGGGTGCAGCAGAGCAACTTCCACAATTACAAGCTGCTGACCATGCGGGAGATGCCGGTAGTGGAAGCCTATATCGTTCCCAGCATCGAACCCCCTACAGGGGTGGGCGAGCCGCCGGTGCCTCCAACCCCACCGGCGCTGGTGAATGCCATTTACGCGGCCACCGGCAAACGGATCCGTAGGCTGCCCATCAATACCAGGGAGCTTCGGCGGGGATAGCGCGGCGGATAGACATGACGGGGCCGTAGTGCACGGCCACAAGGGATTTATATCCCTTCCCGTATGAATGAAGGGGATCGTAGCCAGCCTGGACAAAGTGCTATTTCAGGAAAATTGATCTCCTTATCCATCCCCGGTTCCGATGGCGTTATCACAAGCCCTTGAGCAGCATATGAACAACCTGTAACTCCCATTTCAAGTAGAGTAATATTATAAAATCGCTCTGAGAATCCCCGCCGAATGCTGCTGTTGCAAATGGCCCAGGCGTCAGATAGACCTTAAATATCACCTGATTTCGTAACCGGTTTAAGCCTCTATTAGTAATTTTATTGGGTTGGCATTTAATGGCACTTGGGCATTGCATTTTCTCTAATTTCTATTTAACATTGCATAACGTTCCCAATAACTAAATCGAGGAAAAAAAGATCATGCCGTTCGAGAAGTTCGTACAAGAGAAGAAGCTCAGAGCAGCTCCAAAACCACCTGAAGCAAAAGTGCTGAAAGGCGGTCAAATTTCCCTTAATTCTGCAGCCTACGAGCAGTTTCTGAAAGGGGCGACTCATATAGAGCTTTACTATGACCCGTCCGCTAAGAAAATCGGGCTGCAGCCCAAAAAATACAAGACCAAAGCGGCCTTTAAGCTCCATGCTGTGGGAAAGAACAAGTCAACTTACCGTGTCAATGCCAAGCCGCTGATGGAACACTATAGCATCAAGCTGGGCACAAAGGTTTCGGTAACGCCATCCTGGAACAGCGCCCAGGATCTTCTGGAATTGACGCTATAGGGCTTGTCCGAAAGTGAAAAAAAGGGCGATAATTCGTCCTTTTTTTCTGACATCAAAATAGGGGTTCTGCTCCCGCCATAGCCGGCTATGAAGTCTGGCGGGCTTCCAGCAGGATCCGCTGGAGATAATCCCGGTACTGGCTCGCCGGGGTTTCCTTAATAGTCCGTTCTAACTGGGCCGCATCAATGTAGCCCATGTGAAACGCTACCTCTTCTATGCAGCCGATTTTCAATCCCTGGCGCGATTCAACCGCTTCGATAAAATTGCTCGCTTCCAGAAGACTCTTGTGTGTCCCCATATCCAGCCAGGCGATGCCGCGACTGAATCGTAGAACCTGGAGCTCGCCCAGCTCCAGGTAGATTCTGTTAATATCCGTGATTTCCAGCTCGCCGCGGGCCGAGGGTTTCAGACCCCTGACAAATTCCACCACCCGTTGATCGTAAAAATAGAGTCCCGGTACAGCATAGTTGGACCGGGGCTGCGGGGGTTTTTCCTCGATACTCAGGGCCCGTCCCTGCGCGTCAAACGTTACAATGCCATAGCGCCGGGGATCATGAACCGGGTAGGCGAATATTATGGCCCCCCGCTTCAGGGAGACTGCTTTTCGCAGCTGCTCCAAATACCCCGTACCGTGAAATATATTATCGCCCAAAATCAAGCATGCCGGGTCGCCGGCCAGGAAAGACTCAGCGATGATGAAGGCCTGGGCGATACCCTCCGGGCGGGGCTGCTCCGTATAGATGAAGCGCACCCCAAGGCGGGAACCATCCCCTAAAATCTGCTCGAAGCGGGGCAGGTCGGCGGGAGTGGAAATAATCAAAATATCCCGAAGACCAGCCAACAGCAGGGTAGAGAGGGGATAATAGATCATAGGCTTGTCATGTACCGGGAGCAGTTGCTTGCACACCGCGGTGGACAAGGGATACAGGCGCGTGCCAGCTCCGCCAGCCAGGATGATACCTTTCATCTTCTCCTCTCCTTTTCTACGTCCTATAGAAGAATTGGCCGCCCTCCCTCCACTGCCTGGGCGTCCATCCGGCGCCAAGGTTCCGGATCAGGACCGGCGAGCGCCCATCAGCGTGGGAAGCCGGGCCATCTCACCGGCGTGTGAGAACCGGTCCCCTACTCCTGATCTTTCCCTTGCGCTGCGATCACGTTCAGCGCCGAACCGGCCTTGAACCACCCGATCTGAGCCTCATTGAGGGTGTGCTGCAGGGGCACCGTTTCCTGGGTACCATCACTGTGGTGCAGCACCATCATTATCGTGGATCCGGGAGCCAGCTCCGTCAGGCCGGTGAGGGAGACACGGTCGTCAACCCGGACTTTATCATAGTCGGCAGGGTCCGCGAGGGTAAGGGGCAGGACACCCTGCTTTTTGAGGTTGGTCTCGTGAATGCGGGCAAAACCTTTAACGATAATCGCCCGGGCCCCCAGGTGCCGGGGTTCCATGGCGGCGTGCTCCCGGCTGGAGCCCTCGCCGTAGTTCTCCTCGCCGATGACCACCCAGCCAAGGCCCTGAGACCTGTAGAATCGGGCGATGTCGCTGAGCCTGGCACCATCCTCACCCGTAACCAGGTTCCGCCCCGTGCCCGTTTCCCCGGTGTAGGCATTAGTCAAGCCGGAGAAGAGGTTATTGCTGATGTTATCCAGGTGACCCCGGAACCGCAGCCAGGGGCCGGCGGGAGAAATGTGGTCGGTGGTGCACTTCCCCTTAGCCTTGGCCAGCATTCGCAAATCCTCCAGATCCGATCCTTCCCAGGCGGGAAACGGCTCCAGCAGCTGCAGGCGCTCGCTGTCAGGCTTGATAGCGATCTGAATCTTGCCGCTGTCCTCCGTCGGCGGTTCATAGCCGGATGCGCCGGGATCAAAGCCATCAGCTGGCAATTCGTCTCCAACAGGGGGCGCCAGTAGTACCATGCTGCTACCATCAGGTAAAGGATCGGTCAGCGGATTGAACGAGAGCCGGCCCGCCAGCGCCAGGGCCGTGACGAGCTCGGGGCTGGCGATGAAGGCCAGGGTGTCGGGGTTGCCGTCATTGCGCCGGGCGAAATTGCGATTGAAGGAGGTAACAATGGTGTTCTTCTCGCCCGTCTGGGTATCCGTGCGATTCCACTGCCCGATACAGGGGCCGCAGGCGTTGGCCAGCACGGTGCCGCCGATGGCGGTAAGGGCCTCCAACTGCCCGTCTCGCTCGATGGTGGCGCGAATCTGTTCCGAACCCGGAGTAATGAAAAAGTCGGTGCGGGCCTTGAGGCCGTGGGCCAGGGCCTGGTTTGCCACGTGGGCGGCCCGGCTGATATCCTCGTAGGACGAATTGGTGCAGCTGCCGATGAGCCCCACCTTGATCTCGTCGGGATAGTCGTTGTCTTTCACCGCCCTGGCCATCTGTGAGATGGGCCGGGCCAGGTCGGGGGTAAAGGGGCCCACGATGTGGGGCTCCAGGGCCGAAAGATCAATCTCGATAATCTCATCGTAGACCTCTTCCGGGTGATGCTCCGCTTCGGGGTCCGCCTGCAGGTACTCGCGATGCCGGTCAGCCAGGTCGGCCACCTCGGCCCGCCCGGTGGCGCGCAGATAGGCGGACATGCGCTCGTCGTAGGGAAAAACGGAGGTGGTGGCCCCTATCTCGGCGCCCATGTTGGTGATGGTGCCCTTGCCGGTGGCGCTGATTGAACGCGCGCCGGGGCCGAAGTATTCCACGACCTTGCCGGTACCGCCCTTCACGGTCAGCATCCCGGCCAGCTTCAGGATCACGTCCTTGGGTGCCGTCCAGCCGCCTAAGCTGCCGGTAAGATGCACCCCGATGAGCCCGGGCCACTTCAGCTCCCAGGGCATCCCCGCCATGACGTCCACCGCGTCGGCGCCACCGACCCCGATGGCCAGCGTCCCCAGCCCGCCGGCGTTGGGGGTGTGCGAATCGGTGCCGATCATCATACCGCCCGGGAAGGCGTAGTTCTCCAGGACCACCTGGTGAATGATCCCGGCCCCCGGCTTCCAGAACCCGAGGCCGTACCTTTGGGACACGCTCTTGAGGAAGGCATACACCTCCTCGTTTTCGGTAAGGGCGTTGGACAGATCACTGTCAGCACCTGCCTGGGCCCGGATGAGGTGGTCGCAGTGAACGGTGGTGGGCACGGCCGTGGCGCTGCGCCCGCTGCGCATGAACTGCAGCAGGGCCATCTGGGCGGTGGCGTCCTGGAGGGCCACCCGGTCCGGCTGGAGATTGACGTAGGACTCCCCCCTTTGGGGCGGCTCTGCGGCCGGCTGGTCATAAAGATGAGCGAACAGGATTTTCTCCGCCAGCGCCAGGGGCCGGCCCAGCTGCTTGCGTGCCTGCTGCACGGCCTCTACGAGCCGCGGGTATAAGCCCTCAACGATCCCGAGTGTGTCTTCCATTCTGCTTTGATCCTTCCCTGACGGCAGCGCTGTAATCCGTTCGCGCCCTGCCAGACGGTCAGAGGGAATTTAGTATGATTTGGTGGTGTTGGCGATGTTCCATAACGCCCAAGACTTTTCCCCGAAATGATGGACTGGAATTCGGCGATGACGGGTGGTGGGTAAACCATTGAAATGGTTCCTGGTGTCGATCCAGACCTTAAATCCCACAACTGAAGTTGTGGGCTATATGGTTGTTATGATAGAGTTTAGCCCACGGTTTCAACCGTGGGATTAGAGTTGCAAAATAAAATAACAACCCCTTCAGGGGTTTTCTCTTAAAAATTCTTATAAGGAAGTCCTCTTCAATAAGGCAAATTCACATACAAGGCTGACCCTTCGGCCGGTAGCGCCAGGTTAACGGTGTACATGAATCGCTTCGCAATACTCCGTCAGATGACTCTCTCGCCCTGGCGGCATCCGGTCCAAGGATTGGTTCAGCGATGGCTTTTACTGAAGCCTCACTCTTCTCCCAGGGCCTCAAGATCAGCAAGATCCTTTTTCCTTCCTAAATCCCGTTTATTCAGTATGAACTGTTCGCGGCCAATATAATTAACCGGAACCTCTCCGTACTTGCCTTTAACCCTACCTGAGAAAGCCTCCTCCCATGAAATCCCGGTAATAGACGTAAGCAGGTCTACCCGAACTGGTGGGACGCCCAGCTGTATGGCCTTATCCGGGCTCTCAAAATCCTCCGGTTTCAAGCCAACCGAACCGAAGCCAAAATCTTTTAGAGCTGCCCAAATTCGTTTAGCATTCGAGGCGTCCGGTTTGACCAGAATGTCCATATCACCGGTGTAGCGTGGAGCCCCATGAAAGGCCAGCGCATAGGCCCCCACGATCAGGTACTCAACTTCTAGTGCGTTGAATAACGCGAGCAGATCTCTGAAGTCGGATTGAACTTCCATGGTATTGCGTTCTGAGATAATCTACGGTTGAAACTCGTTCCTCAGGGCTTTTTTTCAGCCAATAAGCCAGGTCTTCCTTTGTAGATGATGCTTTGCTCAGGCTACGCCTGGCGACAACTTTCTTAATCATCTCCAAAGCCTCCGATCAAACGACGTGTCAGGCAGCCGAAATATCCAGTTTCTCTACGGCCTTCAAGTCAATCTGATTCCTTGCACGCCACAGGTCATAGTTGTCCTGCATGGCCAACCAGATCTCGGCCGAGCGTCCCAGGGTCTTCGACAACCTCAGGGCCATTTCAGGGCTGACGTTACTTGCACCGTTAATCAGACGATTAAAGGTCGAAGGCGAAACCTTCAGCTTCTCAGCGACATGGCGGGTGCTGATACTGAATGGCTCCAGGTAGACCTCCCGGATAAATTCACCGGGATGGGGCGGGTTGTGCATCTTCATCAGTGATAGTCCTCATAGTCCACGTCGTAGACGTTGCCTTCTTGGATGTCGGCTGCAAGCGCTTGTTAACACTACTTTCTTAGGTTGTAAGCCTTCAACATTAGGTCTTTAATTGTGTCACTGTGCTTTTCTATATCTTCTTCGCTTAGCCGGAACCTATAGTTACCCCACCTCTTATCATAATCCAGCACCTCTAGGCCAGACTCGGATATTATTCCATCGTATTCCTCTTCTTGTGGGAGTCTTATCTCAAGCCGGAGGGCATTTTTCTGGGGACGACATATTGCGAAATTGCAGGCTTTACCTTCGACCCAAAACCCGATGTAATACTTGTTGTAACTCTGTTCGGCGGACGGGGCGAATTCCCTCGCGAGATCCAATATCCTGTCCGCGAGTTTTACCGTTTTGGCTGTTCCCCGAATTGATTCCCAATAGTTTCGATCTGTTAGCTCAGCGGTTTCCTCATCCTCATCAAGGAACCCGAGGCGGATGGTGTCAAGGACTTTCGTGAAGTGCAGACCTACTCCCTCGGGGGTTTCGATGGCGGACACCTGCAGCGCCATGATCGGAATGAATCCATTAAAAAGACCAATGACGTTCAGAAAACGGCTGGTTATATCCTCTGCGACAATAACCGCTGTATGGTCGTACTGTGGGTAACGGCGTCGTTCGATATCCCAATACTCAATAGTCCTAACAATATGAGATTCGTTTGTAGCTCCGAGTTGTATCTCAACTTCATATCGCCCATACCCATCGGCGTCCTGAAAAAGAAGATCAAGGCGCCCGGCACCGGCATGGACTCTCTCTTTGTCCTTAATTACTACATCCCCAATTCCGAGAATTGAGGGATCTTCTCCAATAACGTCGTGCAACCATCGTTCATTGAATTGAGGGTGATTCTTGAGGCCAATTTTTTTCAGTTTTATGTGCTTCATAGTGATTTCCCTATAGTGCTAATATTATTATACAGCATTTTCGCAGCATATCGACGCTTGCCCCTGACGAACCTCGCCCCGCTATACTGCGTAGCGACTCTTTTAAGTTGTTGCCCAGGCAATGTAAGCCATCCTCTCACAATCTTCAAGGGAATTGCCAGCGGGAGTTCCCCCGGATAATCAGGTGAAGAATGCGAAGGGATAAATCCCATCGCTGAATCAAAGAAACCCCCGCCAACCCTGGGCGTACCCGCCACGGGGAGCCCGGCGGGGCTGTAGGCTTCGTATAGGCCCCTTTAGGGGTCTTGTTTCGATTCAGCGAATTCATTTACCTGTCCGGCATCCTGACGGATGGATTCGCGCTCTCAGCTTGGCGTCTTGGCGGTTGCTCTGGGCTGATCGCTGATGGCTCACCGCTACCAATGGTGTAGGCAGTATCGCAAAGACCCAGATGAGCGTCTGGTTGTGCAGTGATGCCGCCGAACTAAACTTCTATGCGGTCGTGAGAGACCGGACCGATATCAGGTCGGTATCACCAACGGAACGGACATCCCCGACATGTAGGGTCGCGAGCGCCTCGGTTCTCCCGGATGCCGTCACGAACTCCACTTCTAAGCCGTCAGGCTCGTACAGCTCCACAACTGCCCCAAGATCGCCCTTTTTCAAACTGTGAGCGGGCAGATCTCTTGCTAAAACAACCGTGTCAAGAATTTTGAATTTCATCGCTTGCTATCCTGAGTAGGCGGTTATAAAACGGGGTACGTCTTCCCCGGTCAAAATGATCCATACCGTCAACACCTCGGCTGACCGGCCATTGGGACCGGTAATCGTACCTTGAACTTCAAACTTCGCTCCGTATTCGGTCTTCTCGCTGGGCCGTGCTTCGGCTGCATCAATGAGGTCGCGGATATCAGCTTCCAATCGCTCCCAATTGTCGGCCAAATAGCCCAAAGACTCGAAGAAACGCGCCTTGAACCGGCCCATTGGGTGGGAAGTAGACAGAAGGTAGTATCGTAGCTTAGCCGAGTCAATGTAAGACCCCATATCACAGCTTTCAAGGCAATTGCCAGCCGTGGCTGGCGGGCGTTGCCCTCATCTATAGGATTCCCGCCGATGACTGATGCGCAGGATAAGCGCGGTATCTTCGATGATAGTATAAATTACGCGATAGTCTCCGACCCTGAATCTTCTTAATCCGGTGAATTTTCCCGTTAATGAAGGGAAACGATTGGCCTTTTCGGGCAGCTCTGCTTCGATCTTCTTTAGGATCCGGTCAGCCTCATCCGGTCCGAGCTTCTTGAGGTCGCGCGCTACGGACTTCTTGAAGGCCAGCTTATAGCTCAAGCGCCTTCCTCATATCATCCCCGGTGACCACCGGATCGGAAGTATCATGCAACCGATCCAGTGCGACCTGCAGGTCGGCGACTTCGGCCAGATAGGCTTCCAAAGCCTTTTGCACATGGAAAGACTTGGACCGCTCCGTTTCCTGGGCGATTTCAGCGAGTTTTGCAGCCAGCTCGTCGGGCATTCTTATGGAAATGGCTTTGCTCATACATGACCCTCGATGTATTGGATTGTATTATAATGTATTCATTGTGAGCAGGAGATGCAAGGTGAAATAAAGGCGCGCTACAGCCCGGCGCCCGCCACTTGTGCATGTCCGACGGGCCAGAGCTTACGGGCTTCGCGGTCGGGTGCATGCGCTTGTTATGCCGTGTCTTTGCGAATACCCTACCCTGCTACTCCCAATACCCCCAGCAAAATCATTATCAAGCCCAGTCCATTCTGAACCCAATGTGCAACGATACCAGGAGTTGTATTCTTCAACTTGTATGCCACAAAAGACAAGCTCAAGGTCGGCAGTATCAATGCTATCAAATTCCACTTCCAAAACACGTGAAACAGGTTCCACAAAACTCCGTGTATCAACCACGTCCACTTCCCGTGACGAATCTCTTGACTAGGCAAAATGTATCCGCGCCACCAAAATTCTTCCCCAAAGATGTTAAAACACAAGATCAGAAAATACACAACCACGACCCACCAATTTCCTTGTAACGGTCGGCTGACCGCTGACCGCTGACAACTGACGACTGACCGCTGATTTTCGCGCACCCGGCGAACGATAAATCGCCGCTGCTGGCTTATATTCCGTCGTTATGATGATAATGCTATATCGCCCCGTATGCACTCCCGGCACTGGTTTTGGAGCGGATTATTTTTCAACAGGGAGATTCGCGCCTCTCGTCGGGGGGTACCCTTAAAATGCGGAATTTTGTCGGGGTTTTGTTGAATTTCTTGCCTGCCCTCTTGCCACCTCACCCCCCGCCTTCAGTAACCCCTCTCTTTGTAAGAGAGGGGCCTCACGGAGTGAGAGGGGTGAGTTATTAACCGGCGGATCGAAGGGAAGGGTAGTGAGGTAGCAAGGGGCCCCACCTAGTACCGATACTCCTCCGGCTTGAAGGGGCCATCAGGATCGATCCCCAGGTAATCGGCCTGCTCGGGGGTCAGCCTCGTGATCTTGGCCCCCAGCTTATCCAGGTGCAGCCGTGCCACCTCCTCATCCAGGAGCTTGGGCAGCACGTGGACCTTCTGCTCCATGCCGCCCTGCCAGAGGGCCATCTGGGCCAGGATCTGGTTGGTGAAGGAAGTGGACATGACGAAGGAGGCGTGTCCGGTGGCGTTGCCCAGGTTCACCAGGCGGCCCCGGCTGAGCAGGATGATCGAGTGCCCGTCAGGGAAAGTGAACTTGTCCACCTGCGGCTTGATGTTCTCCTCGGTGATGCCGGGAGTGTTCTCCAGGTATGCCACGTCGATCTCGATGTCAAAGTGGCCGATGTTGCAGACAATGGCGTTGTTTTTCATGCGGGCCATGTGCTCACCGATGATAACGTGCTTGTTGCCCGTGGCGGTGACGAATATGTCCCCCCTTTCGCAGGCCTCATCCAGGGTGATGACCTCATAGCCCTCCATGGCTGCCTGCAGGGCGCAGATGGGGTCGATCTCGGTAACGATCACCTTGGCCCCGTAGCCCTTCATGGACTGGGCGCTGCCTTTGCCCACGTCGCCGTAGCCGGCGATGACCACGGTCTTGCCGGCCAGCATGATGTCGGTACCCCGCTTGATGCCGTCCGCCAGGCTCTCCCGGCAGCCGTACTTGTTGTCGAACTTGGACTTGGTTACCGAGTCGTTCACGTTTATGGCCGGGAATGGAAGCTTGCCTTCCCGGTCCAGCTGGGCCAGCCGGTGCACGCCCGTAGTGGTCTCTTCGGAGAGGCCTTTGATGTCCGGGATCAGTTCCGGGTGCTGTTCCAGCACGACAATGGTGAGATCGCCCCCGTCATCTATGAGTAGCTGTGGCCCCTGGCCACCGGGGAATTTGAGGGTCTGCTCGATGCACCACCAGTATTCCTCCTCGGTCTCCCCTTTCCAGGCAAAGACGGGAATTCCCCGGGCGGCGATGGCGGCGGCGGCGTGATCCTGGGTGGAAAATATATTGCACGACGACCACCGCACCTGCGCCCCCAGCTCCACCAGGGTCTCGATGAGGACGGCGGTCTGGACCGTCATGTGGATGCAGCCGGAAATACGGGCCTCCTGAAGGGGCTTTTCGGAGCCGTATTTCTCCCGCAAGGCCATGAGTCCGGGCATTTCCTCCTCGGCCAGCTCGATCTCTTTCCGACCGAAGTCGGCCAGAGTGATATCGGCTACCTTGTAATCCTGAAACCCGGCCTCCTCGTCACCATTATGGGCAATCGTATCAGGCGCAACATCTTGAACGGCCATTTAACATCCTCCCTGTCATGAATAAATCAGAAACGGGCCTAAACTTAAGTTATTCATCATCCGGTTGGTACTCCTTAGACAACTCCCATCCTGGCCCTGTATTCCCCCGGATGGAGAAATTAGAGTTTTACGCCATCCAGGCGGTTTCGCCGCTTCCAGTACCGGGAGAAAGAACCTATTGACAGGATCGATCCCCTCTTTGATGCAGCCTTCTCTATCCAGGTCTTCTCCCATTTCAGCAGGTTATCCCGCAACCGGCTACGGGTCTGGGCCAGCTGGCGCCCTTTCTGAGCCATAAGCTCCGATACCATGCTCCGTTCCACTTCATCACGCTCCTTAATAAAATCGCCGTCCAGGCGGGGAGCGAGAAGCATGGCCCGGTGCAATTTCTCGTGCCGCCACCAGAGACTTCCGCTGTGGTAATGCGAGAGGTCCTCCCCCTGGAGGTCATCTTCCAATGGCAGATCGAAATGGACCGGTTTGAATATGGAGAGATCGGGAGCGGAGGTACCGGTAAAGAAGAAATCCCGCCGCCGCCTCGATACACTGGCCACCATGGAGCCGGTGGTCTGGATCGGGCGGGATGACCCGCTCGCATGGAGAGCTACGTCGCTCCTTGAACCGCTCCGGGGGTGGGTTCCCTTCCGCCTGCGCAGGAGCTGCATCATGCCAAGGAGAGGGTAATCGTGGTCCAGGCGGGACAGGCCTTCCAGGAAGATCTTCCGGCGCTGGCGGGTCCTTCTAAAAGAGGGGCGATATGACCTGTGCCCGAAGGTGGCCGCGAAGTGAATATCTTCCTCCTTCCTCACCCATCCTTTCAATCGGGCGTACTGGGGGAGGGCGTAGGAGCTGCGGTCGAAGTCGGTGGTAAGCGTCAGCTCGGACGACAGAGCGGCCTTGCCCTTGATCCTTTTGGCCGCCCAGTGGCGACCGGCAGTCTCCAGTATCCAGGCCTCGTTGGCATCGGCGATGATGAAACCGTTGTCATAACTGAAAGAGGGGTCCCCAAACCGGCAGGCCCCGCCCTGACCGTGAGTCTGAAGCAGGGAGGTGATCACGTTCAAGGCATCCTCCGCCGTAGTGCCCCGTTCGAGGCCCAGGCGTACCAGGTCCATACCAATGAGACCGGGTTCGGATTCATGGTCACGGGTGAAAACCGCCTCGCTGCCAATAACCACCCCTTGATCGTTGGCCCCCATCTCACCGCCCCAGGACCACCACGGCTTGCTGAGCATAATGCCGCAGCGTCGGGGCACCTGGGCGATGGTCAGGTAGGTGCACTTAAGCAGGGTGTTGGTGTCGTGTTCCACGGCCGGTAGTGCGACGACCAGCTGGCACTCACCGGGCTCCCGATTGCTGTTCTTCCCGAAGTACATGGCGCCATCGGGGCTGGCTGCGGGAGTGATGACCATCGTGCTGGACATAGTGGTGCTAAGCTATCGCCCGCTCACCGGCAGTGTCCAAGGTTTTCTTATTGGCTCCCGGAATATCCGGCCCTTGCCAGCCGGGAAAAACCATTCTTGGCAGCAACGAGAATCTACAGGAAGAGACTGGTGAAACCGTCCGGGAAAAAGCCTGGACGAAGGTATGGATAAATGGAGCGTAGACAGTGGTGTGGGATGAGCAGTCGCCGGTCCTTCCTGCTAGAGTCCGCCTTTGAGGGCCTCCAGTTTGGCCGCCATACGTGACCTACCTGACAGGGTGGCAGTATCCGTGGAAAAGGTATTATCCAGCTTACGCACCCAGACGAGGCAGGAGTCGAACTCGCCCAGGCCGTAAAAACCGGTGGCCGCCGTAAGGTAGAGATGTTGGTAGGTAAGGGCAGCAGGGTCGCGCCTGAAAACCCAGTCGGGGGTGAGAGCTAGAGCCCCCTTGGCATCGCCCACGGCCAGGGAAAACTGCCCCAACGCCAGACGGGCGAAGGATCGCCCCGCCAGGATCTCCGTCCCAACAATAGTGGTATCCGATTTGGTCGCGGCTGTTGTGAAGCGCTCGGCGCTGGTGTCCGCGGCGCCCAGCCTGGCAAAGGCCCAGCCCAGCCCGTTCCAGCCATCGGCATACGAGGTCTCCAGGTCCGTCCCCGCTTCGAACTGGACGATAGCCGCACGGTAGAGAGAATCGGCCATCAGCTCCCAGCCGTACTCCACATAGTCCGGTGTATCCGGCTCAATACGGTCACGGCATCCACCCATGATGAGCGCCAGCAAGCTCACCAGAAGGCCCATAGCTATGCTCAGCTTCCGTTTCATTATTCTACCTCACCAGCAGCATTTTTCTGGTCATCTGCCGCCCCGAATCGGTGCTCAGACGCACGAAGTATACGCCGCTGGCAACGGTGATCCCCCGGGCATCCACACCCTGCCAGGTGAGCTCATATCGTCCGGCAGGCGCCTCTCCATTATAGAGGGTCAGTACCTCCTGGCCCAGTAGATTGTAGATCACTACCCTGGCGTGCTGAAGTGGGCCTTCCTGGAAGCCCAGGTCAAAGACGATCCTGGTAGTAGGATTAAAAGGGTTCGGGTAGTTCTGGTGCAGGCTGGTGGTCTGGGGCACGATGATCGTCCGGCGGCCCAGGCGGAAAGTCCCCGTACTGTTCGCCCAGGTAGTCACCAGTTCACCCTCATCAACCGAGGGCAATTCCTCCCAGCGGCCGTTTGATCGGAGGATATAGATGGCCTGCGCCTCTTCACGACCATTCTTATTCATCCCGGAACGCATGCTCACCCGCACCGGCTGATTAAAGGAGAATTGCCCGTCCCCCAACCGGTAGGCTCTGCCACGAACAGCCGATAGCCCCATGAGCGTGGAATCGACCACCAGCAGGTACCGGTCCCCGCTGACAGAGCCGGGAGAACCAGACGTCTTGAACCGCTGATCAACGCTGGCGGCCACCCATGGCTGACCTTGCTTGGCGAGGGTCATGGCAAGGCTGGAAGTGCGGGTGGTATCCCCCCACCCGCTGAAGCCGGTTACCTCCAGGCCGTGGGGACCGCTCCCCACGAGTTTGTGGGTACCTACGTAGGCAAACGTATCAATCTCGGTTACGCTCACCCGCAGGCTGTCCATAACAATGCGGATACTGTCGGCCATGGCCAGGGTATCGTTGACGAAAATCTGGACATACTCGGAAATGACGCTGTTCTGTACCAGGTTCACCGTCAGCCGCGGTTTGTCGACGATGATAACCCCATCGCTAACCACCGAATCAGACACGTTGCCGGCCCCGTCTGTGGCCCGGACGCTGAAGTAGTAGGTGTACCTATAGACCAGGTCAAGATCGCGGACCGTCGCCAGCGTGTCGGTGCCGTTAGCGGTCCAGTCAACCACGTCAGTGCCCCCCGGCGTGGAGCCGAGGGCATATTCATGCCGGCTTATGCCCGAGACGGCCTCGGCAAATACCCCGTAATGCACTGCAAGGGTGTCAGTGGAGCGACTGGAATCGATATCCGCACCGGGACCATCATAGACAACCGCCGCCAGAGCCGACGGGGCTTGAGTATCAAGAACGAGATTCTTGGTCCCGCCCAGAGAACTGTCGGCCCCCGGCGGCGGGAGAGATAGATCGGCGTCGTTTCTGCCCAAGTCATTGATCACCCCACCGTTAAGGCTCAGGGAAGCGCTGCTTTGATAATCCAGGTCAGCGCAGTCGTCACTGTCCCGCACCGTGTAGTTGAAAACAAGGGCAGCGTTGCCTGAACCACTGGTATAGTTCACGACGTACCCGTCAACCACATCCAGGGTCAAAGTAGGTGTCCCCGACACCGTCACCCTCTCACTGAAGGCTACCACGATAGGGATGACAACACCAGCCTTATACCAGCCGTCGGTGGTTGTGGAGGACACCGACATCACCGAGGGCGCATGGGTGTCTATCACAAAGTCCTTGTTAGCCGCCAGAGATCCCGCACCACCCGGTACTGGAAGGATAATCCTGGCAACATTGCTTCCCGCATCGGCGATAACCGCTCCGTTGAAGCTCAATGAAGTTGTGTCCACGTACCCCAGATCGTCGCTGCTGTCACCAGCCTGAACAATATAGTTGAAGATAAGCGTATTGCTGCCGGAACCACTGGTATAGCTGGCCTCCGTATCATTGACATCCGTTTCCAGGGTCAACCTGGGCGGACCCCCGGTGACCGTAACGGCTTCACTGAAGACAATGCTTATCGCCAGCGTGTCCCCCACACCGTACCGGCCGCTGACCGTCGAGGAAGTTACCTGGGAAACGGTTGGCACTGCCGTGTCGATGATCAGGTCCTTAGTGCCGCTCAGAGATCCCGCGCCGGTGGGTGTCGGCAGCGTTGTATCGGCCGGGTTGGTAGCCGCATCCTGGATAGAACCGCCGTTCAGGTTCAGGGCGGTGGTAGACTGATAACCCAAGTTGACTTGGTTGTGCCCGTCCAGGATGAGGTACTCAAATACCAGAGTATCGGTGCCAGAGCCGCTGGCGTAGTCCACAACATACCCACCACTTACGTCCAGGGACAAGGTGGGAGTGCCGGTTACCGCCACCGCCTCGCTGAAGACCACGCTGATGGGAATCATCGCCCCGGCCTTGTACACTCCATCCGCCTTGGTGGAAGTAACAGCGGTGACTGTTGGTATAACAGCATCGATATTCCGGTCCTTGCCAAATCCCAGGGATCCGCTGGCACCGGGCGAGGGAAGGGCCAGATCGGCGTCGTTCCCGGTCGTATCTCTGATGGTAGCCAGATTCAACTGCAATGCATTCTCGTCGACATAGTCAAGGTTATCGCTTTCATGCCCCAGAGCCACTATATAGGTAAAGGTGAGTGTGTCGGTGCCGGACCCGCTCACATAGTCCAGCACCGCGTCGGTACTGCCGGTTTCAAGGGTAAAGGTCGGCGTACCGGCGCCCGCTTTATAGACGGTTTCGCTTAAGGTAACAGTAATGGATATTGTGTCGCCCGCCACGTAATCACCGTTAGCGGCGGTAGAGCTCACTGACGATACCGTGGGCGGCGTTGTGTCAATCAAAATATCCTTATTGGCTCCAAGCGATCCGGCAGTACCGGGTACGGGGATCGTCGTCAGGTCGGCATCGTTGCTCGCCGCATCAAGGATCGTTCCTCCGTTCGGAGACAACGGGTTAAGAACGATGTAATCCAGATCGCTGCTGTTATGGCCCGCCTGAACCGTGTAATCGAAGGTTAAGGTAGTGCTGCCCGAACCACTGGTATAGTCCACCACGGCATCGCTGGTGCCGGTCTCCAGCGTTAACGTGGGCGTCCCCGTTACGGTCACCACTTCGCTGAATTCCACCGAAACGGGAATGGGCTCTGCGGCCTTGTAATACCCATCCGTTTTAGAGGAAGTCACGTTCAGCACGGTGGGCGCCCGGGTATCGATAATAATGGCCTTATTGGCCCCCAGCGAACCGGCTGCGCCGGGCGCGGCCAGAGGGTTGGCACTCACCGGGTTCCCGGCACTGTCCTCAAGGGAAATACCTGCCACCAGGGAACCAGTATTGACGTAGTCAAGATCATTACTGCTATCACCAGCCACCACGGTATAGATGAAGACTAGAGTGTTCGTCCCCTTTCCGATGACATACGTGGCGTTCCAGTCATCGGTGCCCGTTTCCAGGACGACATGGGGACTGCCGGCATCGATAACCACCTCGCTGAATGTTACCCGTACGTCGATACTCTGCCCTGCCTTATAGGCGGCGTTGGATGTTGTGGAGGTCACGTTGGAGACAGTGGGCGGCGTGGTATCGACGTCGATGTTCTTGCTGCCTCCCAGAGAGTTAGCCGATCCTGGTGACGCCAGGGTCAGGACGGCGTCGTTGCCGGCAACATCCCTTATTGAGCCGCCCCCGGTAAGTAGCGAGTTGGCATCAACATAGTCCAGCTCGACCTGGTTCTGCAAGGCCAGTACCGTATACTTAAATACCAGCGTATCGCCAGAGACGCTGGTGTAGTCTACGACATAGCCACCGTCCACATTCAGCGTCAATGTAGGTACGCCACCCACCACCATCGCCTCGCTGAAGACCACACTGACGGGAATCTCCACCCCGGCTTTATAGACCCCGTCCGCCTTGTTGGAAGTGACCGCCGTGACCGTGGGTATGATGGCGTCCACGTCCCGGTTCCTGCTTAATCCCAGCGAACCGATGGCGTCGGGCGCCGCCAGGGTCAGGGTGGCATCGTTGCCGGCGGCGTCCGTGATGGTGGCCGAGTTCAGTTCCAGGGCGGTGGTACCGGTATAGTCCAGGTTATCGCTTTCATGACCGGAGGCCACCGTGTAGGGAAAGGAGAGTGCGTCGGTGCCGGAGCCAGCTGTATAATCCACCACAGCATCGGAGGCCCCCGTCTCCAGGGTCAGCGTAGGAGTGGCAAGGGCTACGTAGACTGCTTCCGAAAAGGTAATGGTAATGGGTATCAGGTCAGTCTCCACATAATAAATGTCCGCGGCGGTGGAGCTCACCGAAGAAACCGTCGGCGGTGTAGTGTCTATTACCAGCGCCTTGTTATTTTTAAGGGAGCCGGGATCACCAGGATTTTCGAGGTCCAGGTCGGCGTCGTTACCGGCCAGATCCTTAATGCTGGCAGCGACAACGGTAAGTGCGTTTATGGTGGTATAGGCCAGATCAGAGCTGGTTTCTCCTGGTGAGACGGTATAATTAAATGTTAATGTATTGGAGCCGTCGCCGCTCGCAAAGGTCGCGCTGGTGCCTACATCAAGGGCCAGTTCGGGTGTACCCGTGACGTATACTGACTCGCTGAACGTCACGGTTATCGGGACGGTCACCCCGGCCTTATAGGATCCGTTAGCCAGGGAGGAAGTCACGTTCGTTACGGTAGGCACCTGGGTGTCGATGATAATATCCTTATTATCCCCCAGGAAACCGGTGGGGTCAAGCGCGGCCAGGGTCAGGGTGGCGTCGTTGCCGGCGGCGTCCCGGATGGAAGTGCCGGCAGAAAGGGCGGCGGTATCCCAGTAGTCCAGGTCAGCACTCTCATCCCCGGCTTGAACCACATACTCAAAACTCAGCACCGTCGTGCCCGTACCGCCGGTGTAGGTGGCATTCCGGTCCGTTGTTCCGGTTTCCAGCTTAAGTGCTGGGTCCGCAGCGCCTTTCGTAACCGCTTCACTGAAGGTCACCGTAATGGGTATGGTCGCGCCCGCCTTGTAGGCATCGTTGGCCACTGAGGAGGTTACATCAGTGACGGTCGGCAGCGTCGTATCAACGATCAGGTCCTTGCTGCCTGCCAGAGAGCTGGCGGCGCCGAGGCCGGGCAGTGTCAGGGTGACGTCGTTGCCGGCGGCGTCCTTGATGGAGGTGCCTGCGGACAGGGCGGAGGTGCTGAAATATTCCAGGTCGCTGCTGATGTGGCCGGCCTGGACGGTATAGTTAAACGTGAGAATATCGCTGCCTGAACCGCCGGAGTAGTCCACAGCGTAGCCGCCGGGGACCGCCAGGGTGATTTGAGGCACACCGGATACCGTTACGTCCTCGGAGAAAGTAACAGTAACGGGAATCACATCAAGTGCATTGTACGAGCCATTCGCCGCGCTGGAGGTTACAGCGGAAACGGTAGGCCTCACGCCATCAATAACAAAGTCCTTGTTCGCCTTCAGCGAGCCCGCCCCCCCCAGAGCGGGCAGGGTAAGGGTGGCGTCATTCCCGGCGGCGTCCCTGATGGTTCCCGCCAGTGATGAGGTAGCAACATAGTCCAGGTCGTTGCTGGTATTCCCCTCGGCTACGGTATAGTTGAACGTCAATACCGTTGTAGTGGAGCCACTGGTGTAGTCAACAACTTCGTCGCTGGCCCCGGTTTCAAGGGTAAGCTGCGGCGTGCCGGTGACTGTAACCGCTTCATCGAAGGTGATCGTAATCGCGATCAGGTCGCCTATTTTCTTGGTGCCGTTGGCGGTAGCGGAGCTGACGCCGCTCACCGCAGGCGGATCGGTGTCGACAACCAGGGCTTTGCTGCCGCCCAGTGAATTTGCCGACCCCACGACCGGCAGGGTCAGGACGGCGGCGTTGGTGGCGGCGTCCTGGATGGTCCCGCCATTGAGCGACAGGGAGGCAGTATTGACGTAGTCCAGATCGAGGTTGTTCTCCCCGGCCCCGACGGAGTAGTTGAATGTCAGTACGGTGGTTCCTGATCCACTCGCATAGCTGGCTGTACCGCCGCTGTTCAAGGAAAGCGTCGGTGTGCCGGTGACATCAACGTCTTCGGTGAAGGTGATAGTAACGGGGATTACGTCCCCTTCATTGAAATATCCGTCAGGTTGAGTAGAGGTTACCGAGAGCACGGTAGGATCGGTTGTGTCGATAACGATATCCTTATTGGCCCCCAGCGACCCGGCCTGGCTTGGAGCGGCGAGGGTCAGGGTGGCGTCGTTCCCTGCTGCATCCTTTATGCTGGTTCCCGCCGATAGTGCCGAGGTGTTCATATAGTCCAGGTCGCTGGCGGTATGGCCCGCCAGGACGGTATAATTGAAGGTGAGGCTGGATGTGAGCGAGCCGCTGGTATAGTTCACGTATGTATCGCTGGCCCCCGTCTCCAGATATATCTGGGGTGTACCAGCGACGGTTACCGCCTCAGTGAAATTCACGATGACGAATATTACGTCGTCGGCCTTGTAAGCACCATCCGATGTAGCGGAGGTAACGCTTGAGACGTAAGGTCTGATGCCATCCACCACAAAATTTTTGTTAGCCCCCAACGAATTGGTCGTGCCCGGGGCCGGCAGTGATGTACTAGCCGAATTTCCCGCCGCATCCTTGATCACGGCTCCGTTGAGGCTTAGGGCACCACTGGATGTATAGCGCAGATCGCCGCTGGTGTGCCCGCTGGCTACCGTGTATTGGAAGGTCAGGGTGGCCGTACCTGACCCGCCGGAATTGTCCACCAGGGCGTCAGAGGTGCCGGTTTCCAGCTCGATCTGGGGCGTGCCCACCGTCACCGTTACCGTCTCGTAAAAGGTTACCTCGACGTCGATCACGTTGCCGATCATCTTGGTGACGGCGTCGCTGGTGGAGGAGTTGACATTAAAGACACTCGGTGCATTCTGGTCAACAACACTCGCCGCAGATGTTCCCTCATCTGTCCCGGCCCCGGCGGATACAAAGAAGGTTATGCTTTTGCCTTGAGCAAAAAGACTAAGATTCTGGATTTCGGTGCTGGTGACGCTGAAATTAGCGGCACTGCCAGCGATGGTGGCAGTCTTTTGAAAGCCTGGTTGAATGAACCCGTCGAATTTCACATCCATATAGGCGGTTTGATCATCAGCGACGGAATATCCCGATGATGTGATGTTTCCGCCGGTCATACCTATATTCCAGTAGCCCGCTACCACGTTACTTCCCGTGCCGGTAAAATTGACTGTAAGCGCAGCTGCATAGCCGATTGAAGCCGTGGCTAAAATGAGGCTGCTGACAACCAGCCAATAAAAACGCACCTTCTGTCTGCCTGATCTGTCCATTTAACTATGCATTATCCGTATAAATATAATCACATCCATTTTCGGAATTTAAACTAATACTTGAGATGATGTGGAAAAGTGATGGGCATCAAGTGGATGAAGCGGAAGTGACCCGCATCAAGTGCTGGCTGTGATCCGGCGCACATATTCATAAAATAATCAGGCACGGCACGCTGAGGAGCTCCCGGCCGCTCCTAGAAGGGATAGCCGATGCTGCCG
Organism: uncultured bacterium; assembly: GCA_964621455.1. Taxonomy (GTDB): domain Bacteria; phylum Fidelibacterota; class Marinisomatia; order SCGC-AAA003-L08; family TS1B11. The sequence goes on along the minus strand of CAZULW010000004.1, from coordinate 61,177 downwards.
CCCACGTCCAGCCAGTAGGCGGAGCCGGTGGCGGTGGCGTTCTGGATATAGGTGAGTCGGGACTCGAGCGTGATAGCGATAAAGCGGATGAAGGGAATGGTATAGCTCGCCCCGAAGAGCATACCGCCCCTGACGTCGCTGCCCGAGGCGTACATGCCGCCCCCGGCCGATATCTCCAGGGGCCTGACCGGGATGCGCATCAGGGCCTGCAGGGCTACCCCGCGAAACTGGCCGCCCCGGGGATGATCATTTACGAAACTGAAGGTGGCCACTTCCAGGGTATAGGCGGGGGCCAGCCGCCCGGCGCCCTTTTTCCGGGGCAAGTCCAGGGAGAGACGAGCGTCAATGTACGAGTACCAGAAGGCGTCAAAGCCGAGCCCCACCAGCCAGGGGGAGGCCACGGATACCTTCGCCGTGTAGCCCCGGATAACGCGGGGCTCTTTGATTTTCGGCCGCTCGATCTCCTGAAGCTCCACTTCCCCGGCCTGATCGTCGGCCAGGTCCAGTTCCCCTACCCCTTCTTCCGGCTCCAGATCCTCCAGGAATTCCTCCTCGAAGGTTTCGTCAAAACCCTCCTCGTCGAAGTAGAACTCATCTCCTTCAAGGTATTCGCCTTCTTCCTCGTAATAGAATTCCTCCTCGCCAAAATAGCCTTCTTCCTTGAAGAAGCCCTCTTCGAAGAACTCCCCTTCGTAGCCTTCCTCGTAAAACTCCCCCTCGTAGTATTCGTCGAAATACTCTTCCTCGTAGTAGGTTGTATCCTCCGGGGGATAGTACTGCTGGGCTGTGGCGGGTCCAGGCAGACAGGCAAGCAGTACCAGAGCCACCAGGCCAGCCATCCCGATAGTGCTGCAATGTTTGGTCATGATGGATGCAGAAACCTTATTGATTTTTCCCGTTATCCAGCCGCCTTGCTGCCATGCGCAACGCCCTGGGCGGGCGTTATTGCTGAATGTAGGCAACTATTCTGATAAGTAAAGACTTTTTTTCCCGCAATGTTCCCCCCTGCTGGTATCCCTGGCCGCCACTCGAATTGAAAAAGGCAAATCATTGCGAAGGAGAAAAGCAGGTTATCGGTTTTCGGTCAGCTACGTTAGAGCCTCAGGAAATTTACCACGAAAGAGTGTTGACAAATCGGTAAAAGCGGGGTAAAATAATATTAAGAGTAAATTATCTTATTATTATGTTTTCAAGGAATGCAGTTCACGCCATACAGGTGATGGGTTATCTGGCTCGCAACCCCCGATACAAACCCCTGAAACTCGATCAGTTGTCCGCCGATACAGGTATCTCCAGGCATGCCGTCGTCAAGGTCGTTCAGGCGATGCATAAACGACGCCTGCTCTCGACCAGCCGGGGTTCCCACGGGGGCGTCTCCCTGGTGCGCGAACCCGCGGGCGTCATGTTGAGCGAGATCGTCTGCGCCGTTGATGGACCACCGGATGAGTGCCCCGTCAGTCAGGGCGCCGACTCCTGTGATCCCAAGGTCGAATGTCCCATTCTCCAGCATTGGAAAAGAATGGCTCACCAGGTGCACACCCTCCACGTCTGTCATGACTTGCAGAGTTTCGCCCGGCAGAACGTCCTCATTGACTTTTATAACTGAAAGATAATGAAATTCTTTCCGCCTGGAGAAGGTGGCGGTGTGGTGGTGGATGAACATTTGCCCGCTGACTGGAACTGCTGGTGAGGCCGCGTACACCCAAGCTGACTGATTTAGTGTTTCCCTCGCTAAAGGGCGTGGAAATAGTAGGTATTTAGGACTCAGTTGTCGTAATTTAAACAGCCCGATTCGCATACCCTGCGAACCGGTCTTTGGCACTGCAAGCACAACCGTTTCATCACCTCTCACCTAACTAAGTTTCGGAGGTTATCCATGGATCCAGCCAAATTGATTCTCGATGGCAAAGAGTACGAACTGCCTGTCATCGTCGGCACCGAAAATGAGGTCGGCGTTGACATCTCCAAATTAAGAGCCACTACCAGCGCCATTACCGCCGACTCCGGCTACGGCAACACGGGCTCCTGTCTCAGTACCATCACCTTCATCAATGGCGAAAAGGGAATCCTGCGGTACCGCGGCTATCCCATCGAGGAGATCGCCAAAAGCGCTTCTTTCATCGAGGTCATTCACCTGCTGGTCTACGGGCACCTGCCCAACAAGCAGGAGCTCGAAGAGTTCACAAACCAGCTAACCAGCAACAGAGAGCTCCCTGAAGGCATGAAACCGTTCTTTGATGCCTTCCCCACCACCGCTCATCCCATGGCGGTGTTTTCATCGACGATCTCTGCGCTTTCAACCTTCTACCCTGAAGCCAAGGAGGAGGAGGAGGTCAACCTGAACGTCGTCAGGTTGCTGGCCAAGCAGGCGGCCTTAGCTGCCAATGCTTACAAGCACTCCGTCGGCCAGCCCTACGTCGATCCGAGGAGCGACCTGAGCTATACGCAGGACTTCCTCCACATGATGTTCGCCGAACCGCCAAAGGCCTACGAGGTGCCCGAGATATTGAACGAAGCCCTCAACCTGCTCTTCATCCTCCACGCGGACCACGAGCAGAACTGCAGCACCTCCACCGTGCGCATGGTGGGCAGCAGCCAGGCCAATTTGTATGCATCCATGTCTGCCGGTGTCGGCGCTCTCTGGGGTCCGCTGCATGGTGGCGCCAACCAGGCTGTGATCGAGATGCTGAAAATGATCCGCGAGGACAACATGAACTTCAAGAAATACACCGACATGGCCAAGGACAAGTCGTCCGGTTTCCGGCTGATGGGCTTCGGCCACCGGGTGTATAAGAACTTCGACCCCCGGGCAACGATCCTGAAGGCCGTCGCTGCCAAGGTGCTCAAGGGGCTCGGCATCGAAGACCCGCTCCTGGAAATCGCCAAGAACCTGGAGAAAATCGCCACCGAGGACGAATACTTCCTGCAGCGCGGTCTCTACCCCAACGTGGACTTCTACAGCGGGATCATCTACCGGGCCATGGGCATCCCCACCAACATGTTCACGGTTATGTTCGCCCTCGGCCGTATGGCGGGCTGGATCACCCAGTGGAAGGAGATGCGGGCCGACCCGAAGGGCCGCATCTACCGCCCGCGGCAGGTCTACGTGGGAGAGACCCAGCGCCCCTTCGTACCGCTGGACGAGCGGTAACCCCGTCCCTGGACCAATCATACCATGACCTTCCCTTTCCCATGCAGATGGGAAGGAGAGGTTGTTTTTTTTTGGCAGTTATAAAACCGCTTGCTTGGCGCAAGACAAGTATGGATAGCCATAGAAGATTGAGGCCTGAAACATCACGTTTGAGAAATGGTTGCCGTTTGGAGCCAGGCTAACGTTCTGGATAAGTGGCGTGAAAGCGCGCAGCGATTTCACGTCCGTCTTCATCCAGTTGTTATGCAATCTTCTGCATTGTGTTTACGAACTCTTTACCAGATAGTGGGGCGGGCAATGGTTTACCATCCTGCTTGTAGAGCTCTACTGTTTCCTCAACAATCTGGCATAGTTCCTCAAACACCGCTTGCGACTCGTCTCCATGACAGCCGCCGTAGAAAAGCTCCGGACAACTACCGATGAAGCATCCGTCCTGCTCGGACCACTCGACGAGCTTCACATACTTCGCTCCTTCAGTCATTTCTTGGCCTCCTCTATGGCGAGACGCACGGCCTTCTCCTGGTAGTGCTTTGCGTCATCAACCTCGTTTCCCGAAATGGTGACTGGCTTTGTGACGTTTGGATGCACGAAGTTCCTATGGCTGCCTTTGCCCCCTCTGTCGACAAAGCCTGCTTTCTGCAAGTCCCTTATGAGATCTTTAACCTTCCTTGGCATTTCTTGTTCCTCTGCCTAACGATTGAGCTAACCGGCCGCTGAGCGAAGCGAGGAAACAAAACCGCTTGCTTGGCGCAAGACAAGTATGGATAGCCATAAAAGATTGAGACCTGAAACTTCACGTTTGATAAATGTTTGCCGTTTGGAGCCAGGCTAACGTTTTTTTAACTTGGCTGCGCCGAGGTGAGTATGGGAAGGGTGGGCAGCTCAAGTTCAAAAAATTGTTAGCATCTTCTTAGTCTCCCGTCAACTCCCACTATGCCAAGATCCCACCCTAATAGTGCTTCTTCTTCTGATTCATATATCGGACCTCGAGCTCCACAATTATCACACTCAGCTTGTAACCCCTTCATTGCAGGTGGAGTAGATTTAACAATTTTTATTACAAATTCTCTACAAAATGGACACTCATTTTTTGATTTCATTGAAATTACCCTTTCATTTTACTTCTTTTAAAAATTATAGCAAATTGAAATACCATTGTAATTAATTGTTGGAGTAATCGAAAAACGAGATTGATCCGACCAATTAGAATAACTAATCAAAGAATAAATATAATAAATAGCAAATGTAGACTGAACTATACCAGAAACAGTTAGTAATTCTTTTCCACCAGGTAAATATTCCCCCCCATATGGGTCGCTTTCAATTCTTTGTATTGTTACAAATGGGCCAACTACAGGTATTACTGTAGTCGCAAACATTTCATCACCCATTGCGCTGCTACTAAGGGCAGTTAATGCCCAAGAAATAAAAAGACCATAACCACTTATCTTTTTATGAGTGGAATATGGATTTATATTTTTATATTGGTTTGGAGAAAATACCCTTGGTTCTGATTTCATTAATAAATCTCTGGCTTCAGAATCTAATGTTGTATCGAGAACCAATTCATCACCAATATGTATATTGGCTTTAGAATTTAAATTAATTATTTGTAATGCACTCATATTTTCAAGAACTTTAATAACTCTAGCACGACCAATAGATTTATTTGCTGAATTATGAAATAATATGTATTAATCCGAATGCCATGATTTATACCTTGATTTATTGCAAACTTATCTCCCACTATTTTAATAATAGTTATTTTATTACCTTGAGAGAACATAGAGGTGGGTATAAAAATAAAAATTGTAATTATCACAATAACTATTATTCTACGCTTCATTTCTCACCTCATTTTATCTAAATGCTAACGAGAGCATCAGCGGCAAAGGGTTTAAGAGCACAGAACTTTCTGGTTCCAAAAAGACCTGTGAGATAGCACTAAACTAACTCATTAAAAAAACAGCCCTTTGTCCGCTGCATGCAATGTTAGGCAATGAGCACTTAGCCAGCCTATGATCGCTGACCTTGATTATGATTCACCGCCTTCGACCTAATATTTGAAACCTGTACTAATTTATTTCAGAGCCGCTTTTATTTTAGCGAGTACATCTCGGGAGTAGTAGTTGCAGACCCCCTTTTTGGTTTGGGGTTTGATTTCCAGTTCTTTGATAACCTTCTTAACTTTGGTGTCTGAAACGCCTAACTCCTTAGCAATGTTACCCGCTGTCATAAGCTCAGTTTTTGCGATATTCATGATAGAACCTCTTTTAAATTACCAAATATTTTACCACCCCGATATGCTACTATCAAGTTTTTTCGTCCTCGCTAGTCATCACGCTGCGTCCCAAACCTGTCCCCGCCAAAGGCGGATCGGGTGCAACCGCTTGTTAGAGCCTTCCCAGCCAATATTGTGGGCGCCTCCGATGATGAGCAACCGCCAATACTTGAACAGTGCCCGAGACTTCACGATAAAGCACTGTGTACGGGAATCGCTTCATTCGAATGCGCCGTACATCGGGTTTCCTTTCAATCGGATACCGTTGGGGCGACTCACACACCTGCCCCAGAATCTTTTCAAACTCCGCCAGATACGAAGCGCCGAGCCCGGGCCTTTTCGACTCGAAGTAAGCAACAGACTCAAGATGCTCGGCTTCTGCGGCTGGGTGGAATACGTAGCTCACCGCAAAAGAGCCTGAGATTTACGTCTGACTTCGTCTGCCGAAACTGGTTGGACGATACCTTCATCCAGTTCTCGCGCTCGACGTTGCGCCTCCACCAACCAATCTTCGGCGAGCTCGCCTTCGGACGGTACTTCGAGGGTGAGCAACAGTTTCTGAGCCAATTCCGCCCGCTCATCTTCAGGTAGATGAAGAGCCTCGTCTTCGATTTGTTTCAGTTTCATATAAGAGTGCCTCTTGTTTGAATCTATGTGGCTCTAACTATGATTATACAGCCTGCATAATCCTGCAAAGGTAGCCTGTTTCCCGCTATATAAAACGTTCCGGCGTTGTGCCACGTATTTGTATAACGCCTATCATATCAAGACCTTATCCGCTTTCTCCGTGTCTTCTGTTTCGGTCTTATACAGGCTGTATAAACGGGATCAAAGCCCATCAATCGGACTTCGATAATCTGCCGTCACTGTCTGCCAGACTGAACCTTCCGTTGATGACAGGGGCAACACTTGCAGAAAGTATTATACCACTCCGATATGCTACTATCAAGCTTTTTCGTCCTCGCGAGTCATCACCCTGCGTCCCAAACCTTTCCCCGCCTAAGGCGGGGTCAGACGCGTATGTATCCCGGCACCTTCTCAGTAACAGATCCGTCAGGCATTAGAAGAGGGAACGTAACCCAGGAACTTGATGATTCGCGGAATAAAGCGAAGTGAAGGCTTCCTTTGTCCACGCTCCCAACTGAAAACAGTTGTCTTGCTCGCCCCCAGTTTCTCTGCCACCTCCCTCTGAAACAGCTCCAGGTCCAATCTTCGCTTTCGGATGTGGTCGCCCCAGGTGTTAAGTTCAGTCGGGTAGGCAGGTGACAGTGGTTTCAGCGCTTTCAGGGTCGAATGGCAGATTGGCAACGCGGGGGTGCCCCTGCGGCTATTCCACCGATCCCATCATGGCCAACTACCAGGAATACGGCTTCAAGGCTGTTCTGCTGAAGCCTTTCAATACAGCGGAGCTGAGCAGGGCGATGGAAGTGGTCCTGGGCCGGCAGGCCGAAGCAGGGCCGCCAGCTCCGTCGCCTTAGACCGGCATGGACATCCAGCCTTTATCGCCGGCCGATTACCGGGCGATTGTCTTTTTCACGGGAGCCGGTATGTCCGCTGAAAGCGGCGTGCCAACCTACCGGGGCAGGGGAGGCATCTGGGCGAAGTACAACTGGGAGGAGGTGGCCTGCGAAGAGGCTTACCGCCGGGACCCGGAAAAGGTGCTCGAATTTCACGCCCTTCGCCGCCAAGGGCTGGCGGACTGCCGGCCCCACCAGGGTCACCGCACGGTTGCCGCCCTGGAAGACTCCCACCCCAACGTGGCCGTAATCACTCAGAATATCGACGGGCTGCACCAGCGGGCCGGCTCTAGGAGGGTTATTGAGCTGCACGGGAGTTTGTGGCGCCTGCGCTGCCCGCAGGAGGGTACCATTTACCACCTCGGGCCCGGGGATGAGAGCCCGGTTCGCTGCCGGTGTGGTGCCTGGCTCCGGCCTGATATCGTCTGGTTCGGGGATTGCCTTGACCCGGAGGTGATCAACCGGGCCACGGAAGTTATCGGCGGGTGTGACCTGCTGATCGCCGTCGGTACGTCGGCCGTAGTGTGGCCAGCGGCGGGTTTCCCCCAACTGGCCCGGGATCAGGGGGCCCACTGCATCGAGATAAACCCGGAAGCGACCGAGATGTCTTCCCTGTACCACGTGTCGCACCGGGAACCGGCGGGGGAAGTCTTGCCGGCCCTGTTTCCTACTGCCATCACGGCATAGCTGAGTCAACGCCGGGCGGCGGCGCCTGAGAGCGATTTGCCCGGACGGTCGGGGCCTTTACCGGCCCATGCAGGCAATACACCCGGATGTCGGGGAATGTTGACAGTTGTACTATTTCAGAATCGAGGTTTTCCGGCAGGTAGGTGGTTGGCGTCTGGGTGATACTGGCTTGGATCATCCCTGTGACCGCCCGGGAACAACACCCGGTCTATCCGTCTATGTGAATGAATTATCAGGTGGGGCCGTGTCGCATGAGCCCTGTGCAGACCTGCCCTCGCCGCTACGCGCGGTCAGCCGGACGTTCCCGCGCCTCATTAACGCGCAGCGTGCGGCCACTGAAATCCAATCCATCCAGCTTGCTGATGGCGGCATCGGCCTCCTCATCATCCATCTCGACGAAACCGAAACCCCGGAACCTCCCGGTGCCTAGATCAGTGATCATTTTGACTTCGTGCACGGTGCCAAACTCCTCAAACAGCGTACGGACCTCCGATTCGGTAGTGCTGAAGGCTAGGTTGCCGACGTAAATCGTCTTAGCCATGATCTGTTGCTCTCCTTAAAGGATCTCAGCAGGAGATTGGTGTGTATCTTTCCCCCCACCGAGATTCATCTGATTGATACCAGGGCTCCACGGAAATACAGGTGTCCCGAACCATACGTGTAGAACACCCCCCCAACCATGGAGCATCTCATGTTGATCGTTACCTATGACTTCTCTTGTCAACGGGAATGAAGCGGGAAGCGTGATGTTGCATGTGCGACAAAGCGGACAAAATGAAGATACAAGGCTCCGAGCCAGCGGGAAGATTACGTTCGATTGGAAAGGTGCGCAAGGATTTATTCGCGAAAGCGTTAGTGGCTCTTCCTGGTGGGGAAGGGGCCCGGGCTCGGTCCAAGCAGGCGGCACCGCTTGATGGAACTTGACTGACCCGGCCCCCGATGACTAACCTGCAACCTATGCCATTCTCAGGTTTTCGGTACGTTTGGTTCGGTCTCCTGGCTATTCTGGCTTGCACGCCGCGCTCTGGAGCCGACATGATCCTTACCGGCGGGACTATTCTGACAATGGACAAGTACCTCGCCCCTGCCGAAGCCCTGGCAATCGTGGACGGCCGCATCCTGGCCGTGGGCTGGGATGATGAGATCCTGCCCCTGGCCAACTGGAGGACGAAGCGAGTCGACCTGAAGGGGGCGGTAGTGGTGCCGGGCCTGACGGACAGCCATTTCCATCTCCTCGGCTTCGGTCGATCGCTCGAGGAGCTGCAGCTGATGGGGACCACCTCCACTGGGGAAATCGCCGGGATGGTGGCGGCCAAAGCCCGGGATTTGCTCTCCGGTACCTGGATCAGGGGCCGGGGCTGGGACCAGAACGACTGGGAGGTACGAAAGTTTCCCACCCGCGCACTACTGGACAAAGCCGCGCCGAACCACCCGGTTGTCCTGACACGGGTGGACGGCCATGCCATCTGGGTCAACAGCCGGGCCATGGCCCTGGCGAGGATCACCTCCAGGACACCCGACCCTGATGGTGGATTCATTGTCCGAGATGAAAGTGGCAGCCCTACGGGGGTGTTCATAGATAAGGCCGCGGCGCTGGTCAGCCGGATACTGCCGGAGCCGAGCAGCGAAGATATCCGCCGGTGGCTTTTAGCCGCTGTTCGGCGCTGTAACCAGGTGGGCCTGACGGAAATCCACGATCCGGGCGTTGAGGGCACCACCCTGGAAGTCCTATGGGAACTGGTGGATGAGGGCCTGTTCACCTTGCGCTACTACGGAATGCTGGATGGTGGCGATGAGGCTCTCCTGGAGCAGTATTTCAGCGCTGGGCCGGTCTTGAACTACGGCGGCCGCATGACGGTGCGGGCGGTCAAGTTCTACGCCGACGGCGCCCTTGGCAGCCGGGGGGCGGCGCTGCTCTCCCCCTACAGCGATGACCCCGGCAACCGGGGTCTCCTCGTTACACCACCCCGGGAACTGGAGGCGTTGGTGGCGCTCACGCTCCAGGCCGGTTTCCAGCCGTGCACCCATGCCATCGGCGACCGGGCCAACCGCCTGGTGCTGGATATCTACGAGCGGGCCATGGCTCAGTATGATGGCAGGAACCTCCGGCCCCGCATCGAGCACGCCCAGGTCATCGCCCGCAGAGATATCCGCCGGTTTGCCCGCCTGGGAGTTATCCCCGCCATGCAGCCCAGCCACGCCACCAGTGACATGTATTGGGCGGAGGATCGTCTGGGGCCTGAGCGCGTGCGGGGCGCCTATGCCTGGCGGCAGCTGCTGAACTCCGGGGCCATCATCCCCGGCGGCTCCGACTGCCCCGTAGAGCGGGAAGAACCCCTGCTGCAAATCTATGCCGCCCGCACCCGGCAGGATACCAGCGGCTGGCCCGCAGGGGGGTGGTACGCCGATGAAAGAATGGGGGGCCTGGAAGTCCTCAAGGCCATGACCACCTGGGCCGCCTATGCCGCCTTCGAAGATTCTACCCGGGGTAAAATTCTACCGGGATATGACGCCGATTTAACGGTGCTGCCTATCAACCCGGTAAACAGCGACCCCCGGGCGCTACTGAGCACCAGGGTATTGATGACGGTGGTGGGTGGCCAGGTGGTGTGGCGCGATAAGGAAGGCTTCCGTGGCATGGCCGCCCTTGTTGATACTACGTCTGCGCCCGACGTGTCATCTGTCCCTGATAGCGATTAATTGGGACGCGATCCGGCAGAGGAACCGGCAGCGGCCTATGCCAACCCCATTATCGTCAGACGCCGTGGTACTGCGGGTCATCAATTATTCGGACACCTCGCTGATTGTCCGCCTTTTTACCGAGCAGTTTGGCAGGGTAACGGTTATTGCCAAGGGGGCCCGGCGGCCAAAGTCCCGAAGCTTCGGGACCGGGCTCTTGCAGCCGCCAAATCACATTACCGTGTGGTATCAACATAAAGAGGGACGTGACATCCAGACCTTGATTAAATCGGAATTCGTGGAGCGGTATGCCGGATTGACCGCGGACCTGGCCAGGAGCACCGCCGCCCTGGTAGCCGTGGAAATGCTTGACCGGGCCGTACACGATTACGACCCTCACCCCATTCTCTTCCGCCTGATTACCGCGATCCTGCGCCAGCTGAACCAAACCGGGGGAGACGTGGCGGTGGTGCTCCACTTTTATCAGCTCCACCTGGCCAGGCAGCTGGGCTTTGGTCCCCGGCTCTCATCGTGCGGGCAATGCGGCCGACCCATGAATAAGGCCTCCCTGGACATGTCCAACGGCAGCCTCCTCTGTGATCGGTGCCGCACCCAGGAGGGGATCCGGCTGGGGCGCCCATCCCTGGAACACCTCCGGAACCTGGACCGCACCCATATTTCGAAGCTGGATGAGATACGGCCCAACGACAAGACCAAGAAAGAGGTGGAAAACTTCCTGCTGAACCACTTGTACTTCCACGTTGACGGCATGAGCAATCTTAAGTCCATAAAGTTCTGGCGGCAGGTGGCGGCATGACCGACGCGATCAGTGGGCGGTTTTCAACACGGGAGATCGATCTTGGGGACGGACCGGTAGGCTGTTTTCTCATCCACGGCTTCACCGGCTCTACCTACGAGCTCCAGGAGCTGGCTGAATTCCTTGCTGACAATGGTTTCCGGGTGACCGCCAAACTGCTGGCCGGGCATGGCACCACCATCGAGGAGTGCAACCTGGTATGTGCCGATGACTGGCTTCGTGAGATGGAATTCCACTTTGCCGAATTTTTCCTGAACTGCGACACCGCCTTCGTAATCGGGCTGAATATGGGAGCCGGCCTGGCCCTCCACATGTCCACCCTCTTTCCGGTGGCGGGTGTCGTGGCAATGGCTCCCGCACTGATTCTGAACTACCCCAGGCTGCGCTGGTATCTGCCGCTGGCCGCTCCTTTCATTACATCAATTGCCAAAGAACGCACTTCCGTGGGAAAAAATGTGCGCCAGGAGCCCTGCTACGGCTACAACCGCTACCCGCTGAACGGAATGAAGGCCATGCTTAAACTCAACCGTTATATCCGGAAGGAGCTGCCCAAGGTCACGCTTCCGACGCTGATCATGCATTCCCGGGACGATGTCACCGTACCCTTCGAGAACGCTGACCTGGTGATCAATGCCATCAGTTCCAAGGACAAAACGTTAATTACGTACGATCATTCCGGCCACGTCCTGCCCGACGGCCCGGAGAAAGAGAAGGTCTGGGCCGATATTCTGGACTTTCTCACCCGGCACACCCCGGCGTAGATCCATGCGGTATCAGTACACAAGTCCCGGAAGCTACGACCTTTTCAGCTGGGGGCGCCCCCGCCCTACCATCATCAGAAGCCTGATCATCGTCAATCTGGCCATTTGGATCCTGGTAACCCTTACCGGCACCGAACGAATGCTCTTTCCCGTTTTTGGACTGGTGCCCAGACTGGTGTGGTCCAGCCTCATGGTCTGGCAGCCCTTCACCTATATGTTTCTTCATGCCGGCTTCTGGCACGTGGCGCTTAATATGTTCGTGCTCTGGATGTTCGGCACCGAACTGGAACGGGAATGGGGCGGAGCAGCTTTCCTCCGGTACTACTTTATTACCGGCGTGGGCGCTGGCCTGGTTACAACCCTGTTCAATCTCAATTCCACCATCCCGGTCGTCGGGGCCAGTGGCGCCATTTACGGCTTACTCCTGGCATACGGCCTGGCTTACCCCAACCGGGAGGTCTATCTCTATTTCATGTTTCCCGTGAAGGTAAAATACTTTGTGGGCTTCCTGGCGATCATGGCTTTCCTGGCCTCTTTCCAGCCCGGAGGCTCAACCATCAGCCACCTTACCCACCTGTCCGGGATGGTCATCGGTTGGGTCTACCTCAAGTCGGGGTGGCAATCCACCTGGTACCGTCTCGGCCAGCGGGTGGCCAACCTCCAGCAGGAGCGCCAGGTCCGGAAGGAATTCCCGGAAAGCCGGGAGGATGAACACCTGCGCTGGCAGGTTGACCGGATCCTGGATAAGATCAACACCGATGGCTACGCCTCCCTGTCCGAGGAGGAGCAGGAGCTGCTGTATCAGGCCAGTATCCGCTTCTCACGCAAGAACACCAGGGATTAGCGGGCAGTGGGATCGCGGTCGGAACTGTGACCGCTGGTGGCCGGCAGATCGTCATGGAAAAGGACCAGATGAAGGTCTCGGTGTATTTAGCCTACGCGGCGCTGTAAGGGAGAAGGAGTCATTCAGCCGACGGCATACGGCTGGGGATAGGCCTATTTGGGAATCTTGGCAACTGCCAATCGGTCGGCGCGCTCGTTCTCGGGGTGGCCCATGTGGCCCGGGACCCAGTGGAACTCCGCCCGGTGTACCTGGAGCAACTCCACCAGCCGCTGCCACAGGTCCACGTTGAGCACCCGTGCGCCGCGCCCCTTTTTCGCTCCTGGACCCCGGCGCCACCCATGGGCCATCCAATTTTCCAGCCACCCCTTGTTGATGGCGTCCACGATATAGCGCGAATCGGAATAAACTTCGACCAGGCAGGGCTGCTTGAGGGCCTCCAGCCCCTTGATAACGGCCGTCAGTTCCATGCGGTTGTTGGTAGTGTCCTTATCGCCGCCGGAGAGTTCCTTCTCCCGCCCTTCGTACCGCAGGATGGTTCCCCAGCCGCCGGGACCGGGGTTGCCCGAGCAAGCCCCGTCGGTGTAGAGGATCACCTGTGGCGGATCGGAAGGCATGAGCCGCGGCTAGTCCCGGTCGGGCAGGGGCTCATCGAGGGGCTGCCTGCGGACGTTGAACCGGTAGCCCAGCCAGATCAGGATGATCCCGATCAGCTCCAGGACGTAAAGGATTTCGGTATGCCCGGCCCGGCTGGATGCGCCTCCGACAGCCGGGAGGATAGCGCCGATGGCGATAAGGGTATTCCCGATGAAGCGGTCCTGGGCCAGGTTGGCGGCGTCCCCTTCCCGCAACCGGGCTGCCCGATAATAACGCCAGGCGGAAAGAATAGCACCGCCAATGAGGAATATCACGGCATAAGTGTTGATGAACGGGCTGAAGGCCCGTACCCACTGCCAGCCGAAAGCCTGGCCGCTGGGCAGGTGGGAATCCACCACCGCCGTATCGATGGGGCTGAGAATCACAAAGATGGCGGAGACGGTCACCACGGCGATCAGTGCAATGGTCCACCGCCGGGCCGCCATGGGCCGCAGCAGAAACCACACGGTGCCTGTGGCTAACGGTGCACCCCCCAGAAGCGCACCTACGATGTACCAGAACTTGAAGATCACCGGGTTCCAACCCAGCAGGGTGATGTAGGCCTCGGCGAAGGTCCCCATCCCAAAGGTCAGCACACCGATGGTCCACCACAACAGGTGGTTGCCCGTGCGGCCGCGCTGCACGTAACGCCGGTAGATCGACCGGGCGAAGATAATCGCTATTATGGTTGTAACGATCGGGAGATAGTAAATCAGTGGCCTCATTGTTATCTAATTCCTTATGGTTGTATTCACGCAGTGATGCAGGCACAAGCGTCCTGGTGTCCTCACGACAAAGAGGGAATTTATCCCCAGCCGTCCGCAGATGCACAGGAAACTCCGGTAATACTCCGGTCTTCAGGCCTTGTTGATAGCATAAGGAAAGGCGATCCCACGTCAATCTCCGGGATCGCCTTTCTCCTGCTCCCGCGACAGAAATGCTAGATCCTACAGCGCCTTGTACTCGAAAAGGACTATTCCCGAATCGTAATCAGTGAAACGAAGCTTGTAGTAGTTATCGCTGTCAGTTTCCACGATATAGACATATTCAGGATGCTCCACTAGCACCTTATGATTATACGGCGGCTCGGGGTGGTAGACCAGCACCTCGTGATCGCCCCCATAGCCCAGCGGACGAGTGTCCGCGGTCTCCACCAGCCAGGAGATACCCGTAGGAACACTGGTCACTTCATCGAAAGATTTATCGGTAATGACACCGGCCTGGGTACCGTTCCCGTAGTTGATCAGGACCGTCGGCATGTAATACGTTGCCTCTGTGCCGGGATCGAAAGCCGGGATAGTCATCAGGCCCATATGCCAATTTGCTACAGTTACAGCCGCCCCTTTGGAAAAATCGAAGCTAACCGGCCCATCCGTGGCGGAGAGATTATCAACCGTCTGGGCGGTTCCAAAAGAACCATCGCTCTGTTCAAGAGCGTAGGTGATAGTGTAAGTGCCCTGGCTGGCCCCGTCAATCCGGAGCTTGACCCAGATGTAGTCGGCGCCGCGGATAAAATAAATATAGCCCTTGGTATCGATGGTATGGGTTATGGGATTGTATGCATACCAGCCGTCTCCGATTACCAGGTTGTCCGTCGAATCAGACTGGAAGCCCCCCTGCGGTTTGACCGCTCCCTCGAAATCGCCGCTGGTCTCTACATAGGCCCAGACAGAGGCGACGGCATTAAGCCTCACTACAAAGGCCTGGTTAGGAACCGTCAAATAGTCAAACTGGACATCATAGTCCTCCACGAAGCCTCCCGTCTCGAAGGAGAAAAACTGGCCTGCCTGGTTTATATCCTCCGTGGTCACCTCGATACCTCCGGCGTCCTCATCTTCCGGAGACTCGCAGCCCCACGCCAGTAATCCCAGAATGATTATTGCAAGGGGCACAATTCGCTTACTCACTGCATTATCCTCCTCTTAGTTCTGTTTCTAGTTCAAGGTAAAAGGTGCGTCCGATAAAGGGACCAAACTCGTCGTCCCGATAATCCAGCACGTTCTGTACGCCGACACCCAGGGTGAGCCAGCCTACCAGCCGCAGCCTGGCGTCATAGTCTACGACCGGCTGGGGCGCGTGTTCCTCCCGAACATACTCGCCCACCTTCGGATCGAAGGAGCTGGCCTGATAGGGCGCGATCCACTTGGTCTTCAGCGCCTGGGATATCCGGCCTCCCGGGAGCTTATGACTGAGCCGCACCGTGGCCATATGGGGCTGGGTGTTCGGCACCGGCTCCCCTTCCGGGAGGTCCTGGCTCTTGACGATCCGGTTGTTCACGTAGTTGTAGCCCCAGCTGGCCAGCCAGCTGCGGGACACATTCCACCGTCCCTGGATCTCCAGACCGTTGAAGTGTACCTGCCCGACGTTCTTGTAGGTGAACAGGCCCGGCTCCAGCATGAAATCGTCGATCATGTCGTCGAACCGGTTGTGGTACACAGTCACAGTAACCTGGTACAAACCGGGAAGGTAGTACTCCAGCCCCAAGTTGACCCCCTCTGAGGTTTCGGGCATCAGGTCTGGATTCCCGATGATGGCATAGCCATACTGGAGGTGCGACCAGTCCATGTAGCGGTCCATGAAGGAAGGCATGCGGAAGCCCTCTCCCCAGGAGGTCCGGAGCTTCCAGTGCTCCCCCAAAGTGTACATGGCGGCCAGCCGGGGACTGAAGATCGGATCATCGATCTCATCGTTGTCGTCCCCCCGGCCACCGGCGATGAGGGTCAGGTCAGGCGGCAGCTGCCACTCCGCCTGCAGGTACACTCCGACCAGGCTGCGACGATGGCTCCCGCCGGACACTCGCTCGTTGCGATAGTCGTCCCGGCCGAGCTCCGCGCCGGCATTCACCGTTACGGTGGTGGTCTCGTAGACCAGGTTGACCTCCGCCTCAGTCTCGTACTCACGGGTGGTGGTGGTTCCTTCATCCAATCTGGAGAACTGGCGTCCGTACCGGTCCTGGCGGCCCACCGTTTTCAGGTGCAGCGCCGGCGTCACCTGCCAGCGGTGCTCCAGCAGCACGGTCGTGCGCTCAACCTCGGTGGTGGCCGTCACGAGATCCTGGGATCGGAGCAGATTCTCCTCAGTCGTGCCAAACCGGTTCAGCCAAAAGCTCAGGACATGCGCCGGTGCGATCTGCCACGTCAGGTCACTCCTGAGAGCCAGCTTTTGGTACCGATCCACATCGATGTACTTGATGGACTTGTCCACGTTGGCCCAGAGGCCGTCCACATCCAGCTGGAGCCGGAGGTTCTTCCAATCCTGGTCGAAATTGAGCCGCAAGTCCCGTTTCCCGTGATCCAGGTAGAAGGGATTCCAGCCCTCACGGCTGCCGGTGAACCGGCTACGGACGGCCAGCGGCGCAGCTGACAGCCGCCGGTTGGTGATAATATTGATCACCCCGCCCATGGCCTCACTGCCGTACATGGCAGAACTGGGACCTTTGATGATCTCAACCTTGTCCACCATCGTGGTGGAAATCTGGTCAAGCGAGATGCGGTTGTTGAACTTCCCCGTCACGGGCTGGCCGTCCACCATGATAAGGATATACTTGCTGTCGATCCCCAGCAGGTTCACCGTTTGGCCCCCTTCCACGCCGGGATTAACCGTAACACCCGATCGTTGCTCCAGGAGCTCGCCCATATTCCGCGCCCCGGAGTCAAGTATGTCCTGCCTGGAGATGACCTCGGTGGCGATGGGGACGTCCCGGAAGACCTTCTCCGTCCGGGTACCGGTCACCACGATTTCGTCCATCTGGAAGAAGGTCTCCCTTAGCCGAATATCCAGGGGATCCCTGCGCGGCAACTGTACGCTGGTCCTGACATCCTCGTAACCAATGGCCGATGTAAGCAGGGTGATATTTCCGGGAGGCAGGCCGGCAATAGTAAAGCGGCCTTCCATATCGGTGGCATCGCCGCGATGGGTTCCAATCACCATCACGTTCACGCCGATCAACGGTTGACCTGTAGCCAGGTCCACTACCCGGCCGATGAGAGGTGGCACCTCGTCTTGAGCCGCTAGGAGCATTCCCGTCCACAGCAAGGCCAAGCAGATAGACAGTATGGGGGGACTTTTTAACATCTCCGGCCCGGAAATTATCCTAGAACTATGAAGTCCACGTGAATGCCGGATGAAGTTTAGACGAGGTTTGTCAGCGGGATGTCGAAGAAACCGGGATCAGGAGAAGATTCATGCCGCCTGTAACTCGAACCAGAAACGGCTGCCGTGCCCCACTTCTGATTCCACCTTGATCTCGGTATGCATGGTACGCATACACTGCTTGACCAGGGCCAGACCCAGTCCGGTGCCACCCTGCTCGCGGTCACGCGCCTTGTCGATGCGGTAAAATTTCTCGAAGATGCTCTCCAGATGCCGTGCTGGGATACCTTTACCCGTATCCGAGACCATGAAATGGACCTTATCGCTATCTCGTAGTGTGATATCCAGTAGAACCTCTCCCTGTTCAGTATGCCTGATGGCGTTGGCTACCAGGTTAGCCAGCACAATCTTGAGAATCTCGGCATTCCCCCTCACCGCGTTCGGCTCCGTACGGATAGTGAAGGCCAATCCCCGTTCTTGGGCTTGTGGCAGGAAGGTCTCTTCCAGCTCGCTCACCAATGGGCCTAGTGACACGATCGAGAGATTCATCGGTTCCTGATCGAACTCAAGCCTGACAAGCAGCAACATGTCGGTAAACAGGTCACGGATCCTCAGGAGGTTGCGGTGGCTTTTTCCCAGGTAGTCCAGCAGCTGCTTTTGTTTCCCCTTGCTCCAGGTACCGGACGCGCATTCTTCGAGAGCCATTTCCAGATAGCCCCGCGCGGAAAATATCGGGTTGCGCACCTCGTGACTGAGGGCGGCGATAAAATCCTCCTGGGCCTGATTCAGGCGCTTCAGGTCAAGGATATCGCTCTGAAGCCGGGATGCCATGGCGGCCACGGCTCGGGTCAGATCGCCGATCTCGTCTCTCCGCTCCGACCGGGGTAGGACCAGTATCTCGCCGTCAGCGATCCGCCGGGAATCACTGGCCAGTTTTCGAATCGGTAGCGTGACCCGATCCGCCACAACCCAACTTACTAGCACTGTAAAGAGTAACGCCCCGAGAATACCACCGTATATCAGGTAGCGCACCCGGTTCAGGGTCGTCTGAATCCCCGCCCCACTGGCGGTAATCCGCACGTACTGCCGTGATTCTGTGGGAAATCCTGGCAACGCTGCAATCCCCAAGAATGTTGGAGCAGTAGTATCCCGGATGGCACCCGCTGTCAGGATCACGTGAAAATCCGTATCAAGGAGCTCTACTTGGTGATTAGTATAGTGGGCGTAATCTACCATGATCACTGAGAATTGCCCCTCGTCAGGTTGGTTCACCAGCAGCCCGGCCAAGTAGCGTGCCTGCAGATTAAGTTCATCCTTGGAGGTGCTCAGCAGGTAGTCCCGTACCGAGATGATTGAATAGCTGCTGATGACCATTACCCCTAAACATACGAGCATGAAGAAGATCAGGAGGACCCGGTTGCGTATATTCATGGCTGCTTAGTGCTAGTTCGACCGGCGGACCCGATACCCCACGCCCCGCACCGTCTCGATGAGCTTGCCGTCCGCCCCGATTTTGCGTCTCAGGTTCTTGATGTGCACATCCACGGTGCGCTCCGCGACCACTACGTCGTCGCCCCAGACGCAGTCCAATAGATCGTAGCGGGTGAATACCCTGGTGGTGTTCTCACCTAAAAGTTGCAGCAGGGCGTACTCGCGAGTGGTGAGCGGAATTGATCCTTCCGGCCCGCGCACCTCTTTGCGTAGCGGGTCCAGGGTCAGCGAGCCGAAGGTGATCAAGCGCTCCTTTTCTTCCGGCGGCCTGTGCCGACGTAGCAGCGCCTTTAGGCGGGTAGCGATCAAGCGGGGACTGGCCGACTTGGAGATAAAGTCATCGGCACCGACTTCCAGCCCCATGATCTGATCCATCTCACTGTCACGGGCCGTGAGCAAAAGAATAGGCAGGTAGCGCAGGCGAGCATCCTGGCGGATTTCCCGGCAGAGAGCCAGACCGTCCATGCCCGGCATCATGACGTCCAGGATTACGGCTTCAAATTGTTTCGTGTGGAGCAACTCCAGAGCCGAATCACCGTCAGCTGTGGTCAACACATCGAATCCCTCGCGTTTCAGATTTAGCTGGACCACCTCCCGGACGTCAGCCTCATCATCCACAACCAGTATGCGCGGCTGGTGCGTCATGCCCCGAAATTCGCCCTAAAAATGGCACGATGGAGTAAGAA
Source organism: uncultured bacterium (assembly GCA_964621455.1). GTDB lineage: Bacteria > Fidelibacterota > Marinisomatia > SCGC-AAA003-L08 > TS1B11. The sequence goes on along the minus strand of CAZULW010000004.1, from coordinate 41,538 downwards.
ATCTGCTACCGACCAATGCGAGAAGATGCTGTATCTGGATCGCCTTCGCCAATCTTAAACTTGGATACCAAAAATATTGAATACCTATTAGCTTGGTGTAGTCAGGAGACCACAGACCTGGTTTATTCTGATGGAGTGCCCAAATCCCGCCCCCGCTTATGCCAAATGCGGCAGGCACATCTATTATCTCGCCCGTTAAATCTGTGACCCCGGATTCAGGATATTGCAGGAAAATGTGAGCATCTCTATTAGGAGGCTTGTCCAGATTTTGCAGAGTGACATTCCACTCCTTTGGATCGAGTACTACTGTCTGCAAGGAAAGAATCCTCAATTTTATCCGGTTGTAATCGGAACGAGGTATCGGCTCGGATTGTCTTAGAGCGGCAGAAAAACCGGCAACTACCGCTAATTTGTCCTCAAGAAACGCTTGATCCCCCCTAATTTGCGAGATCTTTATGGCTTCTTTCCCAAGTCCATCCAATGACTCCTTACTAATCTCGATGTAGCCGGCATCTATCACATCGTCAAGCAAATAATTGGTTGAGATTACATCCGTAACAACAGGGCTCGGGCTCCCCTTGCCAATTATTTCGATTTCCAGATTTTTTTGCGAAGCCTCGAAGAGTATATGGCCTGCTGTAAAAACGAGGATCTTGTCACCTATCGAAATACAAATGCCTGTGCCATTCCCTTTAAGGTGACCTTCGCTGCTTAATACGATTGCAACTGTATGATCTTCGACATAAGCCAGCATCGCCTTACCTAGGTGCGCCTGTGCAGCCTTTTGGCGAGATTCCAAGTCGCTATTTTGCATCATTGACCTGCTCCTATTTTTTAGACCACTCTTAAAGTTAGGATTTTGGGGTACAGTTAGCATGTAATAAACCCATTCCGGGTAGTTCCTGATTGATTTGGAAGCACTGCTTCAGGAGCTGGTGGCCGGTAGCGCATCCCGATGCTTGCGGTCGGGAGGGTCGTCAGTTCAAATCTGACCGCCCCGACTTTATTTTCCCCGTCGGGAAGTGATTCTCTCGTAGGGGATTTGCTTTTGCAGTGCCAGATTGCCAATTCCACCCTAACCTGCAAACTACCGCAAAGAACCGCAAATAAACCCCGGTGTAGTATACGGATTGTAGCATACGCAACCGGATACGGATAAGAATTTCAATAGGGTTATCTTAGTAATTATCTACCCAAGGTAAGCAGAGATAATGTTAATATTAAGGGAAGCGGGCTTGAGGGCCTAGCGAAACAAAAATCCTCCATTACTTGTCGGCTGCCGGGCGGTGCGGATGAGTACATGGAATTATGGAGGCGGTGATAGTAGTGAATTGGAAATTGGTTACTACAATCCTTGCCGGACTTCTGTGTTGTTGGGGCTGTGATGATAACCCCGTTGAACCCGAAGGAATATATCATGACATTCGATATGCAGTCTCTTCATCTGGTGATACTACCCAAGTAATTTATAGAGACCAAAATGGTAAAGATCAATCGGTAACGATTGCCCACGATACGCGCATTCAGGTGTGGGAAGTTAAATTCAAAGCAAAAGAGGGAAGCGATCTATGGATTTTCGCGGAAAGCTGGGGGAAGGGCCTCTCTGGAGTTCGTCTTGTTTCTGTCTCGGTATTTATATTTGTAGACGGAGGCTCTGCTGTAGCCCAAAATGGTGTTGATGCAGATAAAAACGAGTGTTCATGTGTTCCTATCCAATTAATTGATTGGTGCTTATGTATGGCAAGCGCTTCGGCAAAGATATAATGCACCGGGCGGTGCGGATAAGTACATGGCACTGAGAAGGAGGGCATCATGAAACGGTTATTTATGCTAGTTTTAATGGGGGTACTGCCGCTGTGGGGGCAAGGTATTATTGATCAGCCTAAAAATCCATGCAATGACCCTATATTTCAATTAGCCGAGCGGATAGGCCCTGATAGTCTTTCTGAGCGCCAATGGGAATACCTCAAAATAAAAACAGAAGAATGTCAACAATACAGGCAATTACAGGAACTTCGGCGACAGTCTGCGGCTCAAGAAGAATCCGCCACTCAAGAGGAGAGACAAGCAGCGGCACAAGAGGAGGCTATAAGGCGTGATGCACGTCGAGAAGCAGAGGCGCGCGACATAGATAAACGGAACCGCACATTTTTAGCGTTTATTCTACTAATGGTTTGGCTTTACGATGTACTTGTGACAAGTGGGCTTATATTGTGATGCTATGAGATATTACTACCGTCAGTAAGACAAGTTAAGCATAAAGAGCACTCCCTTAAATTAGGACATTCCGTACTTTTTTATTCGTAATAATTAGCCCCTACATCAAACTATATGCTAAGAGAAATCCTATGTGTCCCGGTGGTACAATGGTGACTTACCGCCTGTTGGCGACTGAGTTTCAACCTGGATTTTCAACGAGATTCCCGAAACCGAAACCCAAATCAAGGGGGGTGGTTTGTATATACGTAGGCCCGCATCCAATTTTCAGTACGCCCGATGCAGGGTCGCTTTTTCATTGGCCGGAAGTTCACCAAAAAAAGGAGTGGATAGCGAGAAGGAAATGCTGCGTTACAACCTCTTTTGCTTTACTTGAACTCCGGCGGGTGCCGCAAGTGCCAGCCGGTGGCCTTCTGGTAGGCGCGGGCCGCGGCCAGGAGGGTGGCTTCATCGTACAGGTGGCCGGTGAAGGTGATGCTGGTGGGCGAGCCCTGCTCGTCGAACCCGTTGGGCAGCACTACGCAGGGGTGGCCCGTCAGGTTGGTAAGGAGCAGGTTGTCCCCGCCAAACGAGGGGCAGACGTACAGGTCTACCTCCGCCAGAATCCGCTCCATCTCCTGGATGAGCTGCTGCCTCGCGCGGTTGGCCTGGATATACTCTACCGCCGGAATGAAGCGGGAAGCGCGGAACACGTTGGGCCAGGCCTTCCTGACCTGCCGCACCAGGAGGTCGTCCTTTCCCGAGCGGGTGAGTTCATCAAAGGCCGCGGCGGCCTCGGCGTTCAAGATGAAGGCCAGGTCCTGGATGGGATAATCGGGCAGCTCGATGGGAACCAACTCGGCGCCTAGCTCCTGAAGCACCTCCAGCACGGCCTGGTCGTTGGCTTTGCCGGGGCGATCCTCCTCGAAAGCCCCCTTCACGTAGCCGATACGCAGGCGTCCCAGGTCCACCTGGTAGTTGTAATTGAAGGGTAGGTCCACCACGGTCTGATCGAGGCCGTCAGGACCGCGGATGGCGTTAAAAACGATGGCGCAGTCCTCCACGGTGCGGCCCAGGGGGCCCAGCTTGTCCATGGACCAACTGAGGGCCATGGCACCGGTCCGGCTCACGCGACCGAAGGTGGGCCGGAGACCCGTCACCCCGCAGCGGGTGGACGGCGAGACGATGGACCCCCACGTCTCCGAACCGATGGCAAAGGGCACCAGTCCGGCCGCCGTGGCCGCCGCGGAGCCCGCCGAAGAGCCGCTGGATCCCTGCTCCAGGTTCCACGGGTTGCGGGTACTGCCCCCGAACCACACGTCTCCCCAGGCCAGCGCCCCCAGCGTTAGCTTGACCACCAGCACGGCTCCGGCCTCCTCCAGACGCTGGACGACGGCGGCGTCTTCGTCAATAACCTGGTCTTTGTAAGGCATAGCACCCCAGGTGGTGGGGTAGCCTTTCACCGCCAGCAGGTCCTTGGCGCCATAGGGAATGCCGTGCAGGGGACCGCGATATTTACCCGCGGCAATTTCCTCGTCCGCCCGCCGGGCCTGCTCCAGGGCCAGCTCTTCGGTGAGGGTGACCACGCACTCCAGTTGCGGGCCGTAGCGTCTGAGGCGCTCCAGGTACATGGTAGTCAGCCGGGTGGAGGTGATGCGTCGCGTGCGGATCAGCTCCGCCAGTCGGGCTACCGGGTAATACGCCAGGTCATCCAGATTCCCGGGGAGATCTACCTCATCCACCGGGGCGAAAACCGGGGGTAAGATCCTGGTGTCGAATGCCTTGCCCGTGGGGACCGGATTGAACAGCAGGGCCGGGGGGCAGGCATTCAAAATCTCTAGTGCACGCAGCTGCCGGTAATTGCCCCGGTAATCGTGCAGATCGACCAGCAGGGAGTCCCGCTCAGCCTTGTCGAATGACAAGCCCATGATACGCTCGGCGGCGGCTACGTGCCGGCGCTTGATGGTGGGTTTGTCCTGGGGCCTGGCATAGGCAGCGGCTGCGGTTGCCAGCGTCAGAATGAATAGCAAGGTCGTTGAGTATGGTCTGAGGTTGATCATTCGGTATCCTCCCTGCTGGTTTGATAAGGCAAAGGGGTCCAGATTATAACAATAATCATTGAAGTATAGGGCCTGGAACACGCAATGGCAAGTAGCGGTGTTTCCTGCCAGGCTCATTCGTGCGCTCTCACTCTTCCCTTCCACTTTATCCTTCACGCCGATAAATTCCTACGCGCATTGATAACATGTCCATAACCGTTTACCCCTACGAGCCATCCTTCCAGGAGGAATGGGACCGCTTTATCCGGCAGGCCAACAACGGCACCCTGTTCCACTTACAGAAGTTCCTCCACTACCACACCCGGAAGTTCAACTGGAACCACCTGCTCTTTTATCAGGGCAACGAGCTGATCGCGGTCTTTCCCGGTGGCCTGGACGGGAGCACTCTTCGAAGCCCCATCGGGGCCAGTTATGGCGGGCTCGTCCTTGAGCCTTATTGCAGTATCGAAAACTTAAATGCAATCGTGCAGGCACTTACGACATATTGTGAGCAAAAAAAAATCAAGGAAATCGTTCTGACTCCGCCCATGCAGGTTTATAATCGTGTACATGACGAGGTTCAAGAGTACGCGTTGCTGCATAACGGGTTCGAGCAAATCAAAATCCAGTATTCTTCCGTGATAGATCTGGGGGCTGTATCCTTGGATAAGGGGCGGCGGAGCGATATCCATCGGGCCAAACGGGACGGACTGGTGGTAAAGGAGAGCAAGGACTTCGATGAGTTCTTTCCCATCCTTGTGAAAAATAAAGAGAAATACGACGCTCGCCCAGTCCATACCATTGATGAGATGAAAAAGATTGACGCGCTCTTTGATGCGAAACTTTTCCTGGCAGCGATTGATGGGCAAACCATCGGCGGGCTATGGATTTTGCCCGCGAGCAAAACCTGTGCCCTAATCTTCTACAGCGCCTTTCTTCGCGAGTACCGGCGATACAACCCCATCGTTTCGCTGGTGGCCCATGCCATTGATTGGGCCAGACAAAAGGGGTACAGGTACTTGGATTATGGCGTTTCCACTGATACCACCGCAGAGGAAGATATTCATTGGTCGTTGGCAAGGTTTAAGGAAAGACTGGGGGGAAGCGGGTGCCTCCGAAGGACGTATTACCGGAGATTATCGTAGTTCATGTGGGCGACCGCATGATCGCCGGCATCACCATCATCGTTGCCAACCCGGACGTAACCCTCGCCTTCTATAGCAGCCACGATGAAACCTACCAGCAATATCGGGCGGTGAACCTGCTGTTCTACGAGATGATCTGCCGGGCTATCGAGAGCGGCTTCTGCTATCTGGACTTCGGCATTTTCACCGTCCATATGGAACCCAACTTCAGCCTGGTCCGATTCAAGGAAAGCTTCGGCGCCAGCGGCATGTTCCGCGATACGCTGGATATCCGGCTGTAAACTCTACCGTGCTCCAGCGAATCAAGGCCTTATCCCTACAGACGCTGATCTACGGCTCGGGTCATATCCTGGTCCGCTCGGTGTCTTTCCTGCTGCTGCCCCTCTACACCAACGTTTTTTCCACCTATGACTACGGCGTGATTTCGCTGGCCTATGCCTTTATGGGATTTATGGGCGTAGTGCTCAAGTACGGACTGGACGCCGCACTCATGAAGTGGTATGTCCAGACGGAGGGTACAGATCGTGCCTGCTATCTTTCCACCGCCTACTATTCATTTCTTGTGACTACCGCATTTATCGTTGCGCTCATGCTGATGCTCCGGCAGCCGCTGTCGATCCTCCTACTGGGTGGTGATCATCCCCGGTTTATGGTATATATAGCCGGCATTCTCTTTTTCGACGTGCTCTGGTTCGTGCCCCTGCTGCTGCTGCGCTCCGAGGAAAAGCCGCTGATCTATACCGGGTTCAGTCTGCTCAACGTAGCCGGTTCGCTGGGGCTCAACCTCCTGCTGGTCCTGAAGTACCGGATGGGGATCGAAGGGGTCTTGGCCAGCAACCTGATGACCTCCGGTTCCCTGTTCGTGCTGACCTTTCCCATCATCTGGAGACGCCTGGAGCTGCGGCGGGCCTCCCTGGATACCTGGAGGCAACTCATGCACTTTGGGCTGCCCTTCCTGCTTTCCGGTATTTTCGCCATGCTGATGGAGTTGGCCGACCGCTATATCCTGAGGATCATGACCGACGTGGAGACCGTAGGTATTTACAGCGCGGGGTATAAGCTCGGCATGCTCATGCTTCTGATCGTCATGGGCTTTAACATGAGCTGGCATCCCTTCTTTCTAAAGCAGGAAAACACGGACGAGACCCGACGGCTATTTGCCAGGATATCTTCTTATCTGTTGGCAGTCCTGGGATTTATCTGGGTGCTGATGTGCCTGTGGATTCCCCGTCTGGTCCGCCTGGACTTGGGACCTGTCACTTTTTATGGGCCTGACTTCTGGGAGGGGACCGAGATCGTCCCCTGGATTGCGCTCGGCTACCTGTTCCACGCCGCCTATCTCTTGCAGCTGCCGGGTGTGTTCCAGTTGGAAAGCTCCCGGTGGGTTGCCGTCACCCGCGGGATAGGTGCGCTGGCCAATATCGTTCTGAATGTAGTCCTGATTCCCCTGTACGGCGTGCCGGGGGCCGCCCTGGCTACCTGCCTGTCATTCCTCATCATGGCACTGGCGTTTCTTGCGATTAACCGGAAGATATACCCGGTCCCCTACGAATGGGCCCGGCTGCTGCGGGTCTTCCTGCTGATGGCCGGGATCTACATGCTGACTGGGGTCGCCGAAGCCACGATGCTTCGGGATGTACTGCTAACGATTTTATTCCCCCTGGGACTGGTTCTCACCGGATTCCTGACCGCCCGGGAAAGGGCCGTTTTATTCAGGTACTTCAGAATCCCGCGAGCAGGAAACTAACTCGCTAAAAATGGCCTCAAAGGCAGCCACGTACGCCTTATCACTGAACTTATCTGCGACATACCGGCGGATTTTTTCAGGCTCGTAGTAACGGTAATTATCCATGATATCCTGCATGGCCCGGCAGAGAGCCGCTTCGTCGTTCACCGGAACCAGGAGGCCGGTTTCCTCAGTCACGATGTCTTGAGGACCGCCGCAGCGAGTGGCGATTACGGGCAGACCGGCGGCCATCGCTTCCACCAGGACCAAGCCGAAGGTTTCCACCTCACTGGGAAGGACCAGGCAATCGCTATCAATGAGCTCCCTGACAACCTGTTCCCTCGTCAGGTAGCCCAGGAACTCGATCCGATCCTCCAGGTTCAAACGCCGGGTTAGTCGCTCCAGGCTTCTCCTCAGCGGCCCGTCACCGGCCAATTTCAACTTTGCGGGTACGCCCAGCTTTACCAGCCGGGCAAAGGCATTGATCAGGATATCTATACGTTTTTCGGCCCTTAGAAGGCAAACGGCAATGAAGATAAAATCCGCTTCAGTTTTTTGCACTGGCACTACCCGCCTGATATTTTGTATCGTGACGGGATTATGGATGGTTGTAGTTTTGCCTTGCGCATCAGGGAAGATTCTGAGTATTTGCTTTTCCAGAGCTGAACTGACCGCGACGATTTTGCGGGCGCAACGATAGGTTGTCTGTACGCATCTTTTCTGGAAGTCGCTGAAACCAGCTTCGAGGAGAAAGGCTTTCATGTGTTCCGATACGAGAAAGGGGATAGACCGAGATACAAGGTGTTCGGCCATAGCCGCTCCGGCCCATATAGAGGAATTGAACAGGACTACATCCGGCGGACCTTCCTGGTGAACGGCTAGTTCGAATTGATCGATTAAGCTTTGCTTATAGTATTGAAAGCTCCGTCTGATCAACTTGGGATACGGATTGATGGCCTCTCGCCGGTACGTCCGTAATCCCGCTTCCACTACGGGTCGGTCTGTCCTGGAAGGGAGTTCGTTATGTTTGAACAACTTTCTGAACGAATGCAAAATGTTCGCGATGATCACGATGTCATATCCGGTATTGGATAGAACACCGGCCCAGTCGGCAAAAAAAGCACCATCGATGGGATTCAATTTTGAAGGATACCAGGAAGGAATGATGTATAACTTCATTGTATTTTCCAGAGTAAAAATACACTGCCGCGCATAAAAATGACATAGCTTTAATGGCTATTCCTGATTAGAGTCACTGATGAAGATCCTCTATATCGCGGCGGAAAACGCCGTGGGGCAACTGGAACTATGGCAACGGATCCACCGCATGCGGGGGAATGAGTGCCGCTACGTGACGTATTTCTTCTCCACCTCCGCATACGCCGAAGATATTTGTCTCCACCTGCCGCTAGTCCCCCGCAAACCCCGGGCAACTTGGCTGCGCCACAATCTTTATACCTACACCAAGGGAGCCAAGGGAAACTGGTTTGAAGTCCCGGGAAACCCGCCGATCTGGCGGCCCAGAACTTTGCCCGAACGCGCCTTCTTCCGCCTCCGAGATTGGCTCTGGCAATTCTGGGTGGAGCCAGCCATTAAGCAATATGGTCTATTGGACTACGACGTTTATCACCTGGAGGGTGGCCTGGAGTTTTACCGCCACGGCGGATTCGTGACCCGGGTGGCCAAACTGGGCAAACCGATATTGAATACCTATCATGGAACAGATTTCCGAAATCGCGGGATCATCCCGGTCATCGACCAACACATCCGGTTGAACCTGACCAGCGAATACGACCTGCTCCCCCGGCACCCCAACCTGCACTACCTGTTCCTTCCCTACGACGTGGCCGCATACCAGCCCGCCGGGCGGCTGCATGACCCCATCACCATCTGCCACGCTACTCGCAGCAGGTACGCCAAGGGGTCGGAAACCATCATCGCCGCCTGCCGCTCCCTGGAAGCGTCCCACGGCATCCGTTTTATTTTTATCGAAAACCGGCCCCACGACGAGGTCATAGTCCTGAAATCTCAAGCGGACATTTACATCGATCAGGTGGCCGACGTGGCTCCCGGCTACGGGATGAATTCCGTGGAGGCCATGGCTCTTGGGCTGACTTGCTGTACCCGTATGAATGAAGAGTATCAGGCTTTCATGCCGGATCACCCCTTTGTTAATATAACACCGGAAAGCCTCCTGGAAAGGCTGACAGAACTGGTGGGGAACCCGGAGTTGATCCTGGAACGGGGCCGGGCCGCCCGCCGATGGGCCGAAAGCCACCATGCCCTGGAGGTGGTGGGCGACCAGCTATACGATTGTTACCGTCAGCTGGGGATTGTGGAATGAGCGGCCCCAGGCAGCTTCCGAAAACCAGTCTAGTGGCGCCCATTCACAATGGAGGCCCCCATTATCCGGTCTGCTTCAAGTCCCTCTGCCGCCTGGACTACCCACCGGATCGCCTGGAAGTTCACATCATTGACGATGGCTCCACCGACGGCACCCGCGAATTTCTGCTGGCCCAGGTGCCGCCCCCTTTTATACACATCCATTGCCTCCCCGAGAACATCGGTTTGGGTGGTGCCCGGAATTACGGATTACAATATGCCAACGGCGAAGTGGTGATTCTTCTGGATGGGGATATGGTCGTGGCTCCTGACTATGTGGATGAGCACGTGGCTGAGCTGGCTAAGACTGGTCGGGAGGCGATCATTGGCCGGATTGCGCCCGCCGACTGGGTGCCGAGAACCAAACTTAACCGCTACCTTTATGAATATCCCTACCGGGGAGCCAGGCAGTATGGGCTGGATAAACCTGTTGAGTTCCAGTTTCTGTTATCCAGCAATACGGCTTTCAGTCGGGCTGCCATCGAGACCGCAGGGGGCCGACATGAACCCTTCACCCACTACGGCGGTGAAGAAACTATCTTCGCCTACCAAATCGCCCGGAAATTCCCCGGAGGAATTTTCTATAGTAATAAACCGGTGGCTTACCACCATGAAGACCGGCCCCTGGGCCCCCATCTCAACCTGCTGCGTGACTACGGCTACCACAACCTGCCCCTCATCGTCAGCCGCCATCCGGAAATCGCCACCGCCCTGGCCGCCGATTTCGCCTGGCCGCTGGCTGGAAGCTATTTCCGCTGTAAGCGGGCACTGGGCCGGCTGCTCTTCAATCCTGTTACCTATTCCCTTAGTCGGGCCTTGCTGCCGATTACACCCTTTCCCATCAGCAATGCGCTGGTGCGGTTCCTGATCGTAGCGGCAGTGGTGCAAGGGCTACGTAAGCATGTGCGAAATCAGAAAGGTCTCCTTCCCGATCCTGGTTAACACTAGCTATAGGAATAACTACTTCAGGGCGAGCATTGCTTTTAGACGTATATATAACTATATTATATACGTCAAAAAGAGGAATCCATGCAGACTAAACTGACATTACGGCTTGAGAAGAGCCTCATTCAGCGGGCTAAAACCTATGCGGGTACTCGGGGAACCAGCCTGTCCCGGCTGGTGGCGGTCTACTTCAAGTCTCTGGAGGAACAGCAATCGGAAGAAGGGGAGCTAACTCCGCTGGTGAAGGAGCTGCGGGGGATTATCGCCACCAGCCAGTCGGCTGAGGAACTGGTGGAGAAGTATCGCCGGCGCCTGGATCAGAAATATAGATGACGAAAGCCCTTCTGCTGGATACCAATGTGATCCTGGACGTTTTCCTGGAGCGTTCTCCTTTCGCCGTACCCGCCGCCCGGCTGCTCTCGCTTATAGAGACGGGTCATTTCCAGGGCTATGTTTCAGCGGCGTCTTTTCCCGTCCTGTTTTATATCATGTCAAGGGAAGCTTCAAGGGAAGTCGCCAGGTCCAGTCTGGAGAAACTGCATACGCTCCTGAACATCGCTCCGGTTGATGAGCGGGTGGTAAGCCGGGCGCTGGTATCGGATTTCTCCGATTTTGAGGACGCAGTTCAGTATTATTCAGCCCTGGGTGTTAAGGCCCATTTCATCATCACCCACAATACCCGGGATTTCTCCGCCAGCGAATTGCCCGTTTTCAGCCCGGATGAAATGCTGGCCTTGATAGAAAGCGACGACCCAGCCCTCAGAGCCCGTTTCGGCCTGGACTGAAACCCGGTGCCTCCGGTGCTTTGGGCCGTGCGCCTCTCCTCATCTATATTGTCCCCAGCCTACGCTGCCATCGACCTGGGCACCAACACCTGCCTGCTGCTGGTGGCCCGGTGGGACGGCTCCCGGCTGATCCCCCTGGCCCAGGAGCTGCGGGTTGTCCGCCTGGGGGCCGGCGTGGATCGGACCGGGCGCCTGTCCGAGCAAGCCATGGCCCGCGCCGAGGCGGTCTTCCGGGAGTATCAGGGCGTCATCGAGTTACACCGCTGCCGCCGGGTGCGGTGCGTGGCTACCAGCGCTTTCCGGGAAGCGGTCAACCGGGATCAACTCCATAGGCGCCTGCAGGAGGCAACCGGGTATGACCTCATCCAGATCAGCGGCCGGGAGGAGGCGGAGCTGGTCCTCCGCGCGGTGCAGCAAGCCTTTCCTTCCCCCAGCGGCGGTCGTATCATCGTGGATGTAGGTGGCGGCAGCACCGAGATCATCTTCGAAGAGGATGGGCAACTGGCGGCGGTGGAGAGCCTGCCCCTGGGCAGTGTACGCCTCACCGAGCGCTGGTTCTCCCACGATCCCCCGGCCCCGGGGGAACTGACGGCGGCGGATCAGGACATTGCCGAGGCACTCGCGGGCGGCAGTCTACCCGTATCAGCGGATGCCCTGGTGGGCGTGGGCGGCACTACCACTACTTTTGTCGCCATGGACCAGGAGCTGGACACCTACGACCACAGCCGGGTCCACGGTGCCACCCTGACCGCCGCGACCCTGCGGCAAATCCTGGCCCGCTGCACAGCCCTGCCCTGCAACCAGCGGCTGAAGCTGCCCGGTCTGCATCCCGGACGGGCCGAGGTGATCATCGCCGGGGGGATGATCCTACAGGCCGTCATGGAGCGGTTCGGCCTGGACAAACTGACGGTGAGCGATCAGGGACTTCGATGGGGGCTGGTGCTGGAGATGGTCGAGCAGGGTAGGCCAGCAGTTCAGACCTCGTAATCCACCACCCGCGTCTCGGCGGCTATCTCCCGGACGAAGGTCACCACTTCCTGGTGCGCGGGGTGGCGGCTGTACGCGGCCAGGGCCTCAGGGCTGTCAAACTCGGAGTAGAGCACCACGTCGGCGGCCCGCTCCGAGTCCTTGACATTGAGCCCCACCTCCAGTCGCCGGATTTCCGGGATGACTTCCGGGAGCGATTCCAGGCGCGCTTTCATGGCCCGGGCGTTTTCTTCCTTCGCGGCCCCGCCGGCCTTTTCCTTCAGGCACCACATGACGATGTGCTTGATCCTCCGATTAGCCCCCTTGTCTTAGAAGGACAAGTCCCCTGGTTCACCTGGAAGAAAAATGAAATTATTAATGTAATAACCGGCGGCCTGGCTTTGGTGTTGGCTCACATTAAACTCACCTATAGGGTGTAATTTCCCTTTCAGATAGAAAAAACCATCGTACCCTTGCCCCTCCAAATAGGCAAAAACGTCGTGGACGGTGTCATGGGAATGGTGCCGCTGTTCACATTCGAACATCAGGATCGGCCGCCAGGACTTCAGAATTCTCTCCCCCCCTTTAAAGACTGCCAGCTCGTGGCCTTCCACATCGCACTTGATCAGGTTGATCGGCAGGTGGGGCCGTTGGCCGAAATAACCGTCAAGTGTCGTAACAGGTACAGTACAGGTTTGCCCTCGATGCAGATCCCGTTCCAGCGTTGCTCCCGGACTGGCACCTCCCCCGGGAACCGTCAAAACGGCCGGCCCCGCTTTAGAGGAGAGCGCCAGGTTCTCAACCGTAACCTGCTGCAAGCCCAATACCGATAGGTATTCCGCCAGTTCACGTTGGGGCTCGAAGGCAAACACCCGGCCTTCCCGGCCGACGGCCTTGCACATCCAATAGGCATAAGCACCTTTATGGGCGCCGACATCCACTCCGCATTGCCCTTTCTTCAAGTGAGCCAGCAGGAAGGCGATTTCATCCCGGTCGATCAGCTACCGGTAACGCCAGGCTCGGTAAATAAATCGGAACCGTTCGATGGTGTTCAGTTCCTGCATGGATACACCGGCGCTCTCACCTGGATCAGAGGAGGAAGCGCTTGGGAAAGGAACTCATCCAAGGTGTAAACTGCAAGGGAAAGGAGAGGCTCCGAGGCTACAACCTGACGGTTTCATTGCGCCGTCACTTTATCCCTCTCTCCCCCAGTGCCTTCAGCACCTGTTCCGCCACCAGCCGGTTGCCCTCATCGCTCAGATGCACGCCGTCATAGGTTAGGATACCGCTTTCCAGGTTCTCTACGTTATAATCCCGCAGGTGCTTGAGGAAGGCTTTCCGCAGGTCTACCAGGGGGACATCCAGCTCACGGGCCACCCGGCGGCTGATGGCGGCGTATTCGTCCAGCATGGTGTCCAGGAGGTTGGAGCCGTCGTGCCGCTCGCCGATGACGGAGGGTGTGCATAGCACTACGCGGGCTCCACTGCTGGTGGTCCTGCCAATGATACTTCTCAGTCCTGCTTCGTAGCGGCTCACGGGAGTTCCCCCCTGGGGCTTGATGGAGTGCCACACGTCGTTGATCCCGACATAGATAAAAACGACGGCGGGCCGCTTTGAGAGCACGTCCCGATGCAGGCGCTCCTGGAGGTCGGGCACCTTGTTGCCGCCGATGCCGGCGCCGATAATCTCCAGGCCCAGGTCCGGGTGCCGGGCGGTGAGGGTGTCCCGGACGATGGTAACATACCCGCCGGGCTGGTCGCCTTGCCTGGTGATGGAGTCCCCCAGGAAGATGATGCGGTCGCCGGGTTGGAGGTCGATCTTGGGCGCGAAGCAGGCGGCAAGAAAAAGTAGCGCCATCGAGAGTGATAGTCGACATTTGAGGAAGTTCATCGCTAAATCTCCGGGTTGATGGACTGGGTGGAAGAAGTTAGCCACGAAACGGCGACCCGTCATCAAAGTGTTTGGCAGGCAGCTGGTAGACTTCTGCCCTATTCACCCCCATCGCCGGGGAAATTTCATTAAATTTTGCTACCCTAGCCGGCCCCAGGCCAGCGCCACCTTAGCTCAGCTGGTAGAGCAGCCGATTCGTAATCGGCAGGTCGGCGGTTCGATTCCGCCAGGTGGCTCGAAGCCTTTTCCGACGAGAAACCACACGAAACGGCGGGAATCCCCGGCCCAGCCACTACCCCAAACTACCGCAAAGAAACGCAAACAACCGCACCGGAAACCGGATACGGAACCGGATACGGACCAGCTTAGGTCCCCGCCTGGAATCCATTTGATAAAACTCAACGTAATTCCGCAAACCGAAGAGCCGGAAGGGGAGTAGGGGGTCTATGTTATATAGGCCGCGCACATTTTTGGGCAATTTTGAGTTTTCGGCCACTACCGGCCTTCCCCAGATGTTTCAGGGTATGTTTACTCCCGATTGCCTATATATAGTGACGCGCAGTCAACGGGAAGGAGGATAGGTGAGAAGCCGGGAGATCAAAGGCATTGTGCACTTCATGTATGAGTGGGAAGAGTTTTCTGAGAATAACCCTGACGAAACAATAACTGAGAATTGGCGTGAGGGTCAGGAAGGGGATTGGGTTCTAACGGACGATGGCACAGTTGTTCAGATACTTAAGCGAAAGAGTATGTACCGCACCGATAACTATGGCAAGGGGGGGAGTCAATATGTACGGACTGTCTGCGGGTCATTCATCTGTCGCCCTGGTTCCAGGATGGACAGCAATTTCAGGAAGAATATCTATTCCTTCGGCGGGGATAAAACGGCGGAAGAGCATTTCCGGGAGAGGCAAGAACTGACCCGGAGGGAGTGGTTGTTCGTCTGCTATTACCTGACGGACATTGATAATCCCGTCGGAGCGTATCTCACGGCTTTCTCTACGAAAAGCTTCAAATGGGCGAAGGATCAAGCCTACAAGCTGTTGAGACAGAGGAGGATCATGGATGCCGTAAACCAGAATATCAATGAAGTCGGAGAAGAAACCGGCGCAACCGTTGAGTGGGCAATTAGGTCAATCAAGGAAACCGTTGACATCAGTAAAGACGACGAGATCAAACTTAAAGGTGCCGATATGATCATGCGGTACCACGGAGCCGGGAAGAACCCTCCTCGTAAAACTCAACAATGGTCCAGACTGCTCTGACGCCCCTTGACATTCCCCCACCCGTAGCATAATATACGGACGGCATGAATCCTGAACAGCAATACCAGCGGCGTTACTTTCGGCTTTATTATTTCCTAAAAGAATATGCCCGGGGGCCTGTTCTTCGAGACAGGGCGCTTTGTTCAGGAGCGTATGTCCCCCTGGGCGTATTTTATGGAGAAAGCCAGTCAGGGAATGCGGCCCGGAAGCGGGCATAGCGGAGAACATAAAATGAAACGATTATTCTGGCTTCTCGCCATTATTGTTTTAGTACAATGTGAAAAACAAAGCACTGAGCCTGAAATAAAATACTATGAAGTTGAATATTTAGTTGAGTCTGCTGGAGACACTACATCAATCAGGTACTTAGATGAAAATGAAGAATCTCAGTCCATAAAATTTGCCAATGATGAGAGGCATAAAACGTTGGCTGAGGCTTTTGGGGGTAGTTTATGGAGATTAAAATTTAAAGTAAAAAAAGGGGCAAGTCTTTTTATAACGGCCCAGAGTTACGGAGAACCTTTTAGCCAATATTTTCCCGTTGTATATGTCTGGTGCTATATCTATGTAGACGGAGGCGCTGCTGTAGCCCACGATGCAGCAAATTGTAGTCTCGGAGAATCAACGGGCTCTTCAGGCGAAGGTTGTACATATTGGGAACATAGCGATCATTACCTTAGTTGGGCTACTGCATCTTACAAAATTCTAAAGTAATGCCTTCCGTCCTCCGCAAGCGCGGGAAGTACTAGCACTAAAGATACGACCGAAATGACAGGCATAGACTTGTAAACATACGGCAGGGGGGCAGTAACTTAATCCTGGCGGCGGCTGACCCCGGCTTAATTAACCGGGGGACAGGCCGTCTCCCTTAACGGCTTGCCGCCCGCCTTTCATTTCAAGGGACTAACTGAAGGGAGTTAAATTGACTGAACCAAGCGACCGATTCTTTTCAATCCCTGAATACATCTTAATATTTTATATCCTGGATAGTTACTGTGAGACCGAGTTCTACAGGAATCACTACAACGCCGCTTTTGAGCAGATAGAGACTCAGTGTAAAACCTATAACCAAGATTTACGCATCGTGCCGCGAAGCAAGGATAAGGCTAAAGCATACTTTGCCCAGAAAGTGGATAAAATTCTTAATGACTTGTATAGCAATACTGGGGTTCGTGTCAAGTTGGTTGAAGTGACTGCCTCTATGAAGGCGCCAGAGAAGAAATTCGGTATTCAACAAAACCGCATCCGGGAGATAGACGGATTTCGATTAGAGCTCCAAGCCAGAGCGGACGATCTACCCGTTGAAATTCCTGAATCAGAAGCACCCCCCAATACCCTCACTTTAAGATTCGATCTCACTCGAGGGATTGAACCGCAGATCGTAAACGCTAATAAAAAACTTCAAGACAGGCGGATTCAAGTTATGCTAAAGGCTGGGAATACGATCCTCCTGCCGGCGGTCATCGGGACGTCTAGACAGTCACTTGAAAAGGTGCTTGAGAGCCTGATGGTGATGGTAGTTAGAGACAGGATGCAGCGCGAGGTCGGGCCACAGGCGACCTGGAAGATGGTTTCGGACCAGTTAGGGATGCCGGTAAGCACGGCCAAAAAGAAATATCAGAAGGCAAAGAAGCTCGTCTACTCTCACCAGATCACTAGCTACTTCCCCCCATTCGAGTAAAACAGACCCCTTGAAATAGAGTGCGGATACACCTCCTCTCTAAGCGAGGTGTATCCAAATTGCGCACCAAATTGGAACTGCCCGCTTTAAGGCGTACAATGGTGAGAAACTAGGGAAAACGCACCTAACGGGTGCTCAAACCTGTTGCAAGATAAAAATTTGAGGCGGGTATGCAGAAAAAGAATAAATGGATTCTGGACAAGACCTTTGGTAGCAAGCGATTGGTAGTAACCAAGGACCTGTACGGTTGGATTGTTATGTACGGGCCGACTGGTAGCAAGGAGTTTGAAAAGAAAGCAGAGTTCTGGCGCTTCGTTGATATTGAGTCCATGTTGACATTTGTCTACAAAATACTGTTGCGGCTCAACGTGAGATCGCTGGAACTGGTCGATGTCCTCGAAGCGGTCGAAGAAGCCGAAGATAGGGTGGCACAATTGGGGCTTGATTTGGACAGTAAAATGGGGATGGGAAATGGGTAACGGCTACATTTTTCTCGACCGTCGGCTATTGGGCAATCCCCTCTTTAAACGGCCAGGATTTGTCAGGCTGTGGGTCTATTGTCTTTCCAAGACTCAGTACAAAGACAGCGAAGCGCTCGTTAGAAATCAACCTGTCCGGCGATTCCGCCGGATTTTACCCGATGAGCGGAAGTGGCTGGAATGTGAACAGCCTCTGAGCCTACGCCAGGAAGTGGCCTATTTAATTCAGGGGCGAACCCCGCCAATTACCTTCGTCCGTTGCTTATGGAAAGCCGTCCGCCGGAGGCTGAGCCGATGACCGGGAGTATTACCGGGCTGTTCCAGGCCCATGTCCGCAACCTGAAGCCGTCCGGTGCTAATGGTCAATACAGCGGCCATTGTCCATTCCACGAAGATAAAAACCCGTCCTTTTCAGTGAACTTGGATAGTGGTCTATGTCGTTGCTTTGGGTGCGACTTTAAAGGGGATGCTGCTGGCTTTGCTTTGAAGCTGGGCCTCGATCCCAAGCCCTATTACAAGGGTGGGAACGGCTCTCCACCCCCTGATACTGCACATACAAGCCAGCCTCTAAAGGATAAGCCGCTACCCGAAGCGGAGATCGAGAAAGCCCGGACCTGGTACGCATATCTACGAGACAATTTCGACCGACTTACTAAGGACTTGCCCTGGACCAGGGAAGCGGTGAAAAAGGCTGGTGTAGGGTACGATTCTGACACTGGCCGCTTTATCTATGTCCACCGGGATAGCCAGGGGCGGGTAATGAACATCAAGCACGGCAAGGGCCGGGGTGAACAAGCGCCCTACAGTGTCCTTGGACACGGCCAGACTCGACTTTACCCGGCACACTTGATAGAGGACTATGACCCTGAATTGGTTATCTGGTGTGAAGGGGAACCCGATGTAGTTAGCCTGCTTTCTCAGGGCTTCCAGGCGGTAACGGGTACAAATGGGGCGGAGAGCGTTCCACAAGACCTAAGACCACTATCAAAGTTTAAGGCGGCGGTGGACATCATGGACAACGACGATGCGGGAAGAACGGGATCAGTAAAGATAGCCGATGCTATCCTGGCCCAATGTCCAGAAACGGAAGTGTGCATTTCTTACTGGCCAGAGGATCGCCCGGAAGGGTTCGACATTACAGACTTTTTCCAGGATGGGGGAACAGCGAAAGGATTTGAAGAACAGATGCTAAAGGAATTGCCTCTTTATCAGCCTGCACAGCCGGAGACGCTAGCCCAGGCTAGGGACTTCCCCCAATTCTCCCCCCGCCTTGATCCCGAACGACTCACCCCGGCTTTGCGGGAGTTTCTCAGCCAAGCGGCCCCTACTACAGATGCCCCTGACGAGTTTCTAATAACGGCTTTCCTGACGCATTGGGCCGGGGTAGTGGGGAATAAACTGCTTGCCCCTAATCGGCTACGGCCTAATGTGTGGATAGTGCTTTTTGCTGGTAGTAGCGAAATACGGAAGAGTACCGCCCTTACCCTGGCAGGGCATCCGTTTCGAGTCATACAAAAGCGATTTGATGAAGGATTGAAGTCAGAATGGGGGGAATATAAGGCCGATCTTCTAAGGTGGGAGTCTTTAGATAAGGGCCAACGGGCGGAGATTCCCGAACCTGAAAAACCTGCAGCTCACAATCTCCTATTACCTGCTGATTTCTCTGACGCTGGGCTTTATATGGCGTTAAAGCAGAATCCTATCTCCGGGGTAATTGTTGCCGGAGAATTTGCTGACTTCCACAAGAAACTAAACCGGGACTATACCGCCCAGGCTGACGCTTTCCTATCGGCTTATGATTGTGAAAGAATGGCCCGGCAAACCCGGCAGCACGAGCTGGAAATAATCGAGGAACCTACCTTTTCGATCCTGGGGGCAACGACCTTTGAAAATTTCCGGCGGGTGTTCCATGCGGGTGAAACAGAGACGGGCTTTTTCCAGCGGATATTTCCGATAGCTATTTCCTCACCTACCAAGGAACGAAAACTATTCCTGCAACGGTCGGAAATGGAACGGGACTTCATCCAGAAAGAGGCCAGCCATATCAAAGCTTGGCTGGACTGTCCGGGTGATTTGGAAGTAGTGATACCACCAGACACCGCCGAAACCTTTACCGGCTGGGAAAGGAAGATCGTTACTGAAGCCAGGGGCAAATATGGTGAACGGATCGGCCCCCACATTGAGCGGGTGGTTCCGGGCTGCCTTAAGCTGGCTATGATATGTGAATCCCTGGAAGTAGACAACCCGGAAGGGCAAACAACCCTGACCCTTTCCAATGAATCCCTGCAATGTGCTCAAATGCTGGTGGAAAACCTGTTCCTCCCATCGGTGAACTATTTGCTGGAAGAGGAAATAATCTACGGGCGTGAACGGCTGAATGAGAAAAAGGTAGAGCGAGCTTTAAAGGTGGCTGGTGGCACTATGGATAGAACGACTTTGATCCGTGAAACCAGGCTCAGTAGCAAGGAACTGGATGAAGTGATCTGCACCTTGCAAGATAAAGGATTCCTGGAAGTGTCAAGCGAACACCAGGAGCGTAAGCAAGGGGGCGGAAAGCCCCGGATACTCTATACTTGGAAGAGTGAATAAATGAGAGAGACCCTATGGAAGATTGGGAACATTGGGAACATTGGCCCTGAAATCCACCAATCTTCCCAGACTTCCCAATGTTCCAGGGGGGCACCCTTTTGGATTTTGGCCAGCCATGAGTGATACGCTGGCAGATATGGCCTTAATCCTGGCGCGGCTTACTGACCTTGCCCGGCGGTTGGACGGTGGGCACGTCTCCCCCTGGATGACCACCCAGGAGGCCGCCCGGTATCTCCGCTGCTCACCCCGGAAGGTGGAGGAACTTACCCGGCTTGGCCTGCTCCCGTTCCAGCGGCAAGACCCAACGGCCCCGCGATCCCCGCGCCTATACCATGTAAAGCACCTCACCGCCTACCTGGTGGCCGGGCGGAATCCTGTTAAACACCGGCTTTCACTGGAAGAAAAGCGGTTGGTTAAAGAGCTGCTATGAAAACCACGTTCCAAGACCAGACCCTTTACATGGGGGACTTCTTTAGGCAGTGGCAGCAAATACCGGATCAATCGGTGGACTTGATCTTAACAGATCCGCCCTACGGGGCTCTCACTACAGCCCAACCTTGGGACGTGCGCCCGGACTTTCATGTCTTGGGATGGATATTTGCCAATTTGATTAAGCCAAATGGTCAGGTGGCAATCTTCAGTGATTTCCTAACGGCTACTGAAATTGAGTCTGGCTTTTCCCGGTACTTTGACTTCCGCTTCAACTGGTTCTGGCAAAAGCCTTCGGCCATTCCTGCTAACCGCAGCAGACCGGCAAATGACGTTGAGCTGATCCTGGTCTACAAAGTAAAGGGAATCAGGATAAAAGATATAACCTTCAATATTGATGACATCCGACAAGAGGGAAAGCCTTATGAACGACCGGCAGGGAAAACTCAAAACGACAACCCTACCCGCCGTCAAGGTGGAAACCTTCCCGAAGTCTTCATTAATGAATCGGGTAAACGCTTCCCAAGATCGGTTCTCAACTTTGCTAACAAGCCGTGCATGGAAAAATCCGAGCGAACTCCCCACCCTACACAGAAGCCGATAGCATTACTTGAACATATCCTTCGGGGGCTATCAAATCCCGGTAATACCATCCTGGACCCCTTCACCGGATCGGGGTCTACCCTAGTGGCTTGCCACCGGCTGGGCCGCCGGGGGGTAGGATTTGAGCTGGCCCCGGAGTACTACGAAATGGCAAAAATCCGCATGGAGCGGGAAACGGCTCAGGGGATTCTATGCTGATCTGCTACAACCCCCAGAAATCACCGTGTATAGGTGTGTACGGCACCTGTACGGCGCAAAACCTGAAAGTGGTACCTAGTTATCGGCTTTTCAGAGAATGCCCGTACAGAGCATCCTAGAGCGTTTTATATTTCTCATAAGCGTATATGCCATATACGGATAGAAATATCAGAGATCCTTGATACGGGGGAATCCGTAGCGTAACGTACGGAAGCATGGTGAGCACATTCACAATATCACAAAGACGATTTCGCCGGGGGCTTGCTCCTATCATGCTCACCATGCACAGAGTGTTTCAGTTGCAGGCTTCCGGCATCCCTTATTCATGGAGGGCTAGGACATGGCTGGTCTAAGAAAACTTCGGGGCAAGTATTACGTGAGGGTCTACCTGCCGGGCGGCAAAGAGCAATTGATTCCCACGAAAACAGGGGATCGGAAACAGGCTGAAGTCTTCAAGCGGAAGGTCGAGGAACGGGAGTTCCTGGTCAAGGCACGTCTGGCCGATGACCTGGGCCGGACAGCCGCCACGCTGCAAGAGGCCACAAGCGACTTTCTCAAAGACTGCCAGACCCGGCTCCGTCCCAATACGGTCAGGGGCTACCGGCTGGCCCTGGATAATCTGAAAAGGTGCTGGGGCGACCTTGACCTGCGGGACATTACCCCAAAGCACTTGTCAGCAATCAGGGAATACCTGACCACCCGCGTAAATCCCACAACCGCTAATATCAATTTACGTGCTATTCGTGCCTTCCTTAACTGGCTGGTACAATCGGAAAGGATAGAACGGATACCGGGCAAGATTGCGTTGGTTAAGATAGATCAAGAGCTGCCCAAGTTTTTCACGCCGGATGAACTGGACAGCATCTTTGCCCAGGTCAACGATCCAAGGCTAAGGGCGGTTTTCAGAGTGTTGTCTGAGACAGGTTTAAGGCGGAGTGAGCTGTTCAGCTGCACCCTCGAAGGCAATTACCTGCACCTTCGGGATACGAAGGGCCGCCGGGAGCGGCTGGTCAGGATACCACCCGACTTGATTCCCGATTTCAGCCTTGCTACTGAGCATCCCTACCACCCGGACTTCATTTCCCATGCCTTCACCAGGGCCGTGAAAGATGTCGGAATCAGCCCTGGCGGTCGTTCCTTACACAGCTTGAGACACACTTTCGCACTTCGGGAATACGCCCGGACAAGGGATATTTACTACGTGAAGGGACTCCTGGGCCATTCATCGGTAACGGTAACGGAAATCTACATGAGATTCCCTGAGCAGTACCTTGAACAGGTCTTTGGAAACGGAAAGCAGGAGCCGGTTGCCCAGGCAATCCGGGACGTTCAAGGTGCAGATAGCAGCCTGCAATTTCAGGCATGAAAAGCAGTGGGAATCGCCGGATTTCCGGATACGGGCCGGATACGCAATAGAGTTTATAGACGGGTGAGCAGACTATTCGTAATCGGCAGGTCGGCGGTTCGATTCCGCCAGGTGGCTCGACACTTGTGCCGCCGCAATCCTGATGATAGGTTGACCCCGTATCCGGTTCCGCATCCGGCAATTGATGTGGTTCTTTGCGGTTGTTTGCGGATGAAGTGAGAGAGCAGTGGAAAACGGGAAAGCCTTAATCTCCCGTCGAAAGATGGCTTCCCCGTCGCTAGGTGAGTTATCGGGGCGATCCCGACCTTGCGTCGGGACGACCCCCTGCTCCCAAATTAGGGCGTCTTCACCATTAAGGATAATATAAACAGTTGCATACGGTCGACAATCAAATTCCGTATGCTGCAATCCGTATGCTACCAGGAAGAGGAAGCCGTGGGGCTCTCCGGATGAGAGTGATCATACCGTGGCTGCCGAGACCGATATTTTCTTAGCAGGTTTTTTCAGAGTGCATAACTTCAGACTGTTGTCAACAATACTCCATTTGAAGGGGATTTGTGATGAATCTTTTCCAGTTTCCTGCCTTATCACGCAAATTATGTATCATGATCTTGATCTTGCTGGGGGCCGGCGGTTGCG
Source organism: uncultured bacterium (assembly GCA_964621455.1). GTDB lineage: Bacteria > Fidelibacterota > Marinisomatia > SCGC-AAA003-L08 > TS1B11. The sequence goes on along the minus strand of CAZULW010000004.1, from coordinate 18,215 downwards.
CCGACCGGCAACCGCCCCAGCTCAGCCTGAAGGACGGTTGGGCCATCCAGTCCTCCGACCAAGTGCATACAGGTGGCGGCGAGATTTCACGGGTTGGATTTACCTCAGAGGACTGGCATCCGACCACCGTCCCGACGACGGTCCTGGCCGCCCTGGTGAACGACGGCGTTTATCCCGATCCCAACTATGGTACAAACCTACTCTTGATTCCGGGAGTTGTCTACGAGACGAGCTATATCATGCCCATGCCGGAGGACAGTCCCTTTCGGGTGCCCTGGTGGTACCGGACGGAGTTTGACCTGCCGGCCAGTTATAAAGGTAGGAAAATATGGTTGAAGCTGCACAGCGTGAACTACCAGGCCAATGTCTGGCTGAACGGGCAGATGATCGCCGACAGCAGCGAAGTGGAGGGGGCCTACCGCATCTTTGATCTGGACATTACCGATGCCGCTGTGCCCGGCAAACGCAACAGCCTAGCCCTGGAGATTGCCCCACCTGTGCCGACAGACCCTTCGATTCGGTGGATGCAGGGGACCCGCACACCGCCTGACAAGGACATGGGCATCTGGTACGACATGAAGATCTACAGCACGGGGTCGCTCCACATGCGCCATCCGTATGTGGTGAGCGATCTGGACCTACCCGCCACCGATGTGGCGCACCTGACGATCTCCACCGAGATTAGCAACACCAGCCAGAAAGCGCTGACCGGCACCCTGACGGGGCGCATCTCACCTGTGGATAACCTGCACGAGGGGGGAACATCATCCGGCGAGGGCGTGAGTTTCGAATATGCGGAGGAAGTATCGCTGGCCCCCGGTGAAACCCGGCCGGTGCTCCATGAGCTGGACATCCCCGACCCGCAGCTGTGGTGGCCCGCCCAGGTGGGGCCCCAGCACCTGTATGACCTCATCCTGGAATTGCGGGAGGATGACGGCGACCTGTCGGAGATCGACACGGTGCGGTTCGGCATACGGGAGGTGACTTCCCAGCTGAACACCTTTGAGCACGACATCCAGACCCGGGCCTTCCAGGTGAACGGCAAGGACATCTTCGTGAAGGGGGCCAACTATACGGACGGGATGCTGTTGGAACCCTCGCGGGAAAGAGACGAAGCGGAAGCGCGGTACATCATCCACATGAACATGAACGCCATCAGGACGGAGGGCTTCTGGGGAACGGACTACTTCTACGATCTATGCGACAAGTACGGCATCATGATCTTCGACGGCACCAACTGCTGCTCGATCTGGGAAAGATGGGACCTGTGGACCGACCACACCGCCGAGATCGCCGAGCTGAGTCTGCGCGACCAGGTGCTTCGCAAGCGGAACCACCCCAGTTTCGTGGACTGGCTCATCGGCAGCGACAAATCGCCGCCGGAACACGTGGAGCGCATGTACGTGGACGTGCTTGACGCCTATGACCCCAGCCGGCCCCGCCAGTCCAATGCCTACACCGACAGCACCGCCGTCCTGGGCACTACGGGGCTGTCCCACGACCCCTATCCGGATACCTACGCCTACCTGCCGCCCTCGACGTGGTACGGCAAAGGTTACCTGGGCCCCTATGAATTTCTGGAGTTCAACACGGAAGTGGGGCCGGGGGGCGAGCAGCTGCCGCCCATCGAAAGCATGCGGCGCATGATGCCCAAGGAAGACCTGTGGCCCATCAGCGCGTCGTGGGACCTGCGGCTGTGGGAGCGCCAGTCTCCCCAGAGCCGACGGGCTCTGTATGCCCGCTACGGCCAGCCGCGAGACCTGGAGGAGTATACGATGAGGTCCCAGGTATTCCAGAAGGAGGCCATGCGGGCCATGATGGAAGCCTTCACCAAGAACAAATACCAGGCCAGCGGCATCCTGATCTACCGGCTGAATACGGGCTGGCCGGCCCTGTGCTATCAGCTCTACGACTACTACCTGCGGCCAAACGGCGCTTTTTACGGCGTTCAGCAGGCAAGCGAGCCACTGCACGTGCAATACAGCTACGATGACAATTCCATTTTTGTGATCAACAGCCTGTACCAGAGCTTCGAGGAGTTGAAGGTCACCGCCCGGTTCTATGACAATGATATGCGGGAGCTGTATGCCCGGACAGAGACGATGGACATCGGATCTGACGGGAACAAGCCAGCTTTCACGCTACCGCCGGTTCAAAACCCGACGCCGGTGTATTTCCTCAAGTTGGAACTGGAAGACAGCCAAGGGAATCTGGTGAGCAGCAATTTATACTGGTTCTCTTCGAAAGGCGACCAGGAGGCCGATTTCAGGGCCTTGATGGACCTGCCACCGGTGCGCCTGGCTGTGACGGGCACCTATGAAGAAAAGGGGGCGGAGGGGATTGTACGGGTGCATCTGGAGAATCCTACCGATGACCTGGCCTTTTTCGTGAATCCCTCGATCATCAAGGGGCTGCATGGCGAGGAAGTGCTGCCGGTGTTCTGGAGCGCCAACACCATCAGTCTTGTGCCGGGTGAAAGCCGGGACTTGACGGTCACTTTTGATCGCCTGCACCTGGGAGGGACCAAGCCCCACTTGATGGTGGAGGGGTGGAATGTGATCCCCCAGGAATTAACCCTGGATGCGGGCAATCGCGACGTCACCCCCGCCCTGCGCTACCTCGATATCAACGTGCCGCGGCAGGTAAAGGCCGGTGAGCCTTTCGAGATCAGCGCGACGATCATCCATAAGGCGATAAGCGGCGAAGGAGTAATCAAGGATCGGAAATATGTCATGATCGACGGTCAACCTGCCGGATACCGGCGCGTGGCCCTGGCGCCAGGTGAGGTCAAGCGCCTGGTGTGGTCGGACAACCGCATCACCAAACCCGGCCGACTTACCGTTACTGTCGGTGATCTGTCCCCGGTCTCTCTGAGGATCGAGCCGTAGGACCGGTCTCCAGACCGGGACCGGGAAGACACCCTAAAACTCAACAAAATCCATACAATATTCGTTTTTTTCAAGGCTTCCCCCGACGAGAGCACTGTTGGGGTGGTGTAGAGTTTTCTGGCGGGCACTATGGGTGACGGCACAGAATGAGATCGCCACCCTTCGGCTTCCCCTTCGACTACCCCTTCGACTACGCTCAGGGCATGGCTCAGGGCAGGCTCTCCGGCAACGGTCGGGATCGCGATGACAGCTTGCTGCTGTTTTTTCGAGATCCCTCGATCTGTTAGTCCAGAAAGAACCGGCGCAAAATTAGACAAAACCCGTACAAAATTCTCCATTTTCAAGTTTTTACCCGACGAGATCCGTCTACGCCCCGCTACCCGGCTACACGACGTTACGCCGGACGAGCGCCGGACAAGGGCGTGAATCTCCCTGTTGAAAAATAGCCGCTCCAAAACCAGCGGCCCCGCCGTTAGCGGGACTAGGAGCGGGATTTAAGACGGGAGCAGAAACGGGGCGATATGGTAGCGGCATCATCATAGCGCCGGAATATAAGCCAGAGGCAAAGGACTGTCGTTCGCGTGGTGCGCCCCGCCTTAGGCGGGGTAAACTAAATAGTTGTCAGTAGTCAGTAGTCAGTTGCCTATGGCCAGGGACTTGAGGCTAGAGACTAACAAAAACTAACCAACAAGCCCGCCCGTTCGGCTGAGCTCACGACGAAGCCTGAGCCCGTCGGCTGGTCGAACCCCGCCTTTGGCCCCGCATGTTGCGGGACTTTTGGCGGGATAAACGCTGCCCGACCAACGGATTATCCAAATGGATTCCTGCGGGAAAAGAACGCTGGGCTACGACGGGGAAAATGGTGAGGTGTGCAATATATTGAAGCTAGTTGCGAATACTTTGATTTTGCCAATGGTGGAGCGGCTAAAGCCGGCACAGCAATGGATTGTATCCCGCCTATAGTCCCGCTAAAAGCGGGGCAGTATGCGGGGTTTAGTTCAGAGCTCTCCCTTCGTGAAATCTGAAATGGGAGAGGGAAATGGAGTAGGAAGGTATTAAAGCGTGCCCAGTACCGGATGATTCTTAAATCAGTCGGTGCGGATCAAATGAAGACGCTTCAGTTAGGGTGTAAATAAAACCTTGGAAACGCACCATGTGTCTCTAATTTTTACCCTGAAGTGAAAAACAACCTTTTTCGTGTAACCTTAGAGTAAGGAAGAATATCGTGAGGATAAAAATCGGCCTGTCCATGCGTAGCGTTGCATTTCTGGAGTTTGTGACTTTCATCTTGATCCTGCCTCTGAATTCTTGGGGTCAAGAAAGAGTTAAAATTGCTCTATGGGGTGATTCACGAGAAAATAGAGACAATGCCTGTGAGAACATTGCCGATGTTCTGCTGCATAAGATCACAGATTGGGATTTTCTGATACATACTGGTGATTTCACCAGTAGGGGCAGTGAAGAGGATTGGCAGCGGTCCCTCAGCTATAAGGGCATGGACTCACTATTCGTAGCAGGCAAGTTTTTCATGTGCACCAGCAATCATGACGATAATCGGACCACCTACGATAAGTATACAGCGGGCGTGTTACCGATTAACTCTGCGGACAGCACGACACATTTCTATTCATTTCAGTATGAGAATGTCCATATCATCGCTTGTGATAGCTATTTTACCGACGCGACAACCACGCAGACCTGGTTGGATCAGGAGCTGGCCAATATCCCAGCCGATGACTGGCTGATTGGATTCTGGCATCCTCCCTGTTATGAAGACATTACGTACAAAAGCAGTTACCTGGACAAGTGCGCGCCCTGGTTGGAAAAATTTCACTCGCGTGGAGGTGACTTCATCTTTCATGGCCATGCCCATGTGTATGTACGGACACATCCCTTATTGCCAAATGGGACCGTAAATCATGAAAGTGGGATGGTTCATATTGTCAATGGTTGTGGTGGTGCCAGTTGGAAAGATCCACAACCGGTTGTGAATAAAACGGCTTTTACACCTGATACCACTTCATTTGGCGTCATCACGTTTATAACTATTGAGGGAGAAACCGCTCTCGTACAAACGGTTGATGCTCGGCCTGGTCGTAATCTGGCTGTGATTGACGAATGGGTATGGCAGAAGAACCCGGTAGGGAGTCCCTGAAGGATCTACATATCCCACAGAATTTCAATTAGGGAAGAATTATCCCAATCCATTCAACCCGACTACGATGATTCGGTTTAATCTTCCCGCCACCAGCTATGTGACCTTGAATCTGGATACTAAAAAGCCCCGGTGTTTACCAGGGCTTTTTGCCAGTGCCCCGGCCTCGCCCGGCCTCCCCGAGCCGGGTACGGCCAGGGTTGGCCGTAGGCCAGGGCTACGACCCGGGGGGGAATTCCCGCCGTTGGCGGGACTGAATCCCCGACTCTAAAGGTCGGGGGCGAACCCCCGACCGACGGATTATGTTTTAAGATGGATAGAAATGTAGAAACCGCGGGATAGAGCTCGTGACCCGGGGGGGAATCGAACCCCCGACCAACGGATTAAAAGTCCGCTGCTCTACCGACTGAGCTACCGAGTCCGGGTAGCGGTAGGAGTGATTTGCAATCGCACCCCCTCCGTCGTGCGCCACGAAGGACTCGAACCTTCAACCAACGGATTAAGAGTCCGCTGCTCTACCAATTTGAGCTAGTGGCGCGGCGTGCAAAGTTACCATCCACTGAGGCAGAAATCAAAAGACCCCGCGGTTGTTGCCAGGGCCTTTTAATATCCAGAACTCACCCCGTCATTTCATGAAGCCCTCTCTTTTAAAAGAGAGGGGTTGGGGGTGAGTTAGAGCCTCCCCCCTTCAGTAGCACCAGCTTGATGGGGTTGGTATAATCCGGCGTAACCAGCCCGGGCCTGTCCGGCGTAGCGCAGCGTAGCCGGGCGATGTAGATGCCGGAGTATTAGTGTCTCTTTAGATTCAGCCCATCTTGGTCCACTATGCTCTGAACCACTACACACTCAGGTACCTTCATCTTAAGTGCAGCGAATCAGCATTCTCCGGGCCGAGTCACCTAGCCCAACAGCCTCACAAGCAGGGGCACCACAATCGACATGGAGGCCAGACTGACTATTACGGCGAAGAACAACTTATACCGTGTCCCGTACACGTCCAGTAGACTCGCGTCGTAGTACTTGTCCACGGCGTTGTCTTTGTACATTGTGACCAGGCCAGAGAGAAGCTTCCTGCGGGTGTCGCGACCAGCAAGTAATGCCCGACCAGCAAATGAGTTGATTAGCAACGTCGCAAAGATGAGAACACCCAAGATCCAGTCGTTTTGTGGTGGGTGAACACCGCCATTCGACACTGACGCTACTCCCCAGTTGATTCCCAGTACGACGAGATTGAATAGAACGGCAGTCACAACGAATACGGTGTCCGTCCTCGCATTCTGTTGGAGCTCACCTACCACGTGCTCGTGAACTTCTCTTAGCATTTCTATCCCCCTTTCTTTCCCTTCATAATAGTGCCCCAAGGCACTCGTAATCAAGTCGAGAGTATCACAAATACAAGGGCTTGAACCATTAAGGCGGGACTATGACCAGTGCCTCAGCGGCGCAACGATCTATCAATTAACACTGGAGTCTTCGTCGGAATACTGCCAGTGCAAGCTACGTAAGCTGTTAAAAATAGCAAGCTTATTTGGAAAATCTAAGGAAGCTGCGCTTTCTTGCACGAGTGGGGATTTTTCTCCTCGTTTCACAACGTATTAAGAGTCCACTGCTCTGCTAATTATGCCTGGCCGTGTCTTGCGTAATAATAACACTTCAGCCAGGCTGAGCGGCTCGCGCTAGGACGGCTCTTTAAGCCACTGCTCCACCTGGTCCTGCACCTGCTCGACGAGCCCCGGCAGGGCACGCCGCACCGCCGGGGTCATCGGCCCGCCGACAGTGAGGGGATCTTCCACCTCTACGGCGAAGATGACCAGCTCCTGCGGGAATTCGAGCTCCAGCCGCTCGGCCAGGGCGAACAGCTCCGGCAGGCCGGCGTAGTGGGGTGTCGGGGCCAGTACCCGGGATAGGTCTTCCCGGCTGAGGCGCGTGATAGTGCCGGGTGGGGCACGGCCGGTATGGATGGCGTCGATGATGGTGGCCCGGTGGTACCCGATCATCAGGTCGAGCAGGGCCAGGCCGGAGAGGGAACTCTCGACAACGTCGGCCTGTACGCCGACCCGCTCGGAAAGGTCCCGCGCCGCCAGGATACCGACGGCATCATCCGCGAGCAGCTCGTTGCCCAGCCCGAGGACCAGGGGCCGCATTGCTTTACCCGTCGCGGCGGATTTCCTGCAGGAGGTTATGCTGCCGGTCGTAGATACTGACAATCAGCGGCATCTGGCCGGGCAGGGCGTGGGTGGCGCAGCCGTGGCACGGATCGTAGGCCCTGAAGGCCATCTCAACCAGGTTCAGGATGCCGTTATCCACCTTACCCTCCTTGATGACGCCCCGGGCGGCCTTGTCCACCGACATGGCGATGCGGGCGGCGTTGTTCTGGGTGGCCACGATGAGGTTGGCCTTGGTGATGACGCCCCGCTCATCGGTCTGGTAGTGGTGGAAGAGTGTGCCCCGGGGGGCTTCCACCACCCCGATACCCTCCTTCGGGGTTGCCGTGGGGATGGTGCGCACCTCGGGGTTGATGATGTCGGGATCGTTGGCCAGCTCCACCATCCGCTCGGCGGCATAGAGCAGCTCGATGAGCCGGGCCCAGTGGTTGGCCAGGGTATGGTGCACGGGCTTGCCGCCCAGCGTTTTGTAAAACAGATCGTAGGCTTCCTGGGCCTTGGGTGTGGCCATGCCGTCGGCGGCGTTCAGCCGGGCCAGGGGCGCCACGCAGAAGACACCGCTTTCGGGACCTTCGCTGAAGCCGTTCCACCCCACACCTTTAAGGAAGGGGAACTTGATGTAGCTCCACGGCTCCACGTGTTCGCCCAGATGCTTTACATAATCCTGGGCCGGGAATTTGACGTATTCCTTGCCGTCAGGGTCCACTACCCGCAGCTTGCCGTCGTAAAAGTTGACTTTGTTGTTTTTGTCCACCAGGCCCATGTAGTAGGTCCGGTGGGTATAAGTATCGGAGACAATCGTGTTGACGTATTCCTCGTTTTTCAGCACAACGTCATTGAACAGCTGCAGGCTGAAGAGGCCGAATTTGACTGCGTGTTCGGCCCCGGCGATGAACTTCTGCTGGTCCTCTTCGGTGAGCGGTTTGGAGATGCCGCCGGGGAGGCCGAAGACGGGATGTATCACCTTGCCCATGGCCAGGGTCATCAGGTCCCGCAGCTCCTTGCGCAGCCCGATGACCTCCTTGCCAGTCTCCAGGCCCACCTTGCCCAGTACGCCCAGGATGTTCCGTTCAGCCTTGGGGGCGGTTGGTCCCATCACAAAGTCGGGACCTCCCAAGAAATAGAAGTGTAGGGCATGATCTTCCACGAAAAAGGTGCTGTTGAGCAGCTCGCGAACCTTCTTGGCCGCGATAGGTGGCTCCACCTGGTAGAGGTCGTCCAGGGTCTTGGTGCTGGCCATGTGGTGGGCGGTGGGGCAGACACCGCAGATGCGGGGAGTGATCTGGGGCATGTCCTCCGCCGGACGCCCCTCGGCGAACTTCTCGAAACCCCGCAGTTCGGGCACCTGGAAGTAGGCGTGGTCGACGTTCCCCTTGTCATCCAGGAGGATGTCGATCTTGCCGTGGCCCTCCAGGCGGGTAATGGGATCGATAACTATTCTCTGGCTCATGCTTCCGTTTCTCCTCCTGCCTGCCGGCGGTGATGAAGCAGGGATGCCGGCAAACTGTAGCGGTAAAAGGTGCCTCCCGGGTCCACGATGGCGTCCATGAGCCGGGCGATGACCTCCTCGTCTTCGGCATCCAGTGAAGAGGCGATGGCCGAAAGGGCTTTCGCGCCGTAATCCTTCACCCGGCTGGTGGGTCCCAGGCAGCCGGTGCAGGGCATATTGCCATTGATGCAGGCGGCTTCACACCCGCTGCGGGTGGCCGGCCCCATACACAGCAGACCCTGGGCCAGCAGGCATTCCTCGGGGTCGATAATGATCTGGTGGGGACGCTTGAATTCCTTGATGGCGAACTCCTCCGGCTTGCTCTCCTTGCGGGGGCATTCGTCGCACAGGGCCTTGTCGGGAGCCAGGACGGTCCCCTTCGGGGGCAGCTTCCCTTCCAGGATGGCGGTTACCGCCTCCACGATTAACTTCACCGGCGGGGGACACCCGGGCAGGTAGTAGTCCACGTCCACGGTCTGATCGAGGGTGCGAACCGTTTCGCTGAAGGCGGGCAGGATCAGGGACGTGCCGTCTTCAAGTGGAGTTTCTTCCTGGGGCCGGGTCTTCTCGGGATTGACCACCGAGGGGACTTCCTGGTAAACCCGTTCTATGATGCTCTTTTGTTCATAGAAGTTGGCCAGGCCGGGGATGCCGCCCAGTTGGGCGCAGCTGCCGAAAGCGATGAGGATTTGCGACTTGCGGCGCATGAGCTCGGCCATCTCCTCCTGCTCCGAAGTCCGGATGGCGCCGTTGACGAAACTCACGGTGATTTCGCCGTCGGCCATGGCCTCCACATCGGAGCGCTTGAAATCGAGCGCCACGGGCCAGAAGACGATATCCACTGCTTCCACTACCGGCAGGATGCCTTCCGCCAGGTCCACCACGGCTTCCTCGCAGCCGCCGCACGACGCGCACCAGTAAAATGCTACTTTGGGCTTGCTCATGATGCCGCTCCTGCCATTTCGGCCGCAGCCGTCTCTTCAACTCTGGGTGGCGTTGGTGAGGGTGCCAGGTGCAGGGGACCCAGGCGGCGGATATCTTCGGTCAACTCGTTCATTACCCGCTGAACCTTATCCCCCTCCGAGGCCGAGATCCACTCCAGCCGGATGCGCTCCTCTTCGATTCCCATTGCAGTCAGCAGGCGCTTCAGCAAGGTATAGCGCCGGAGGGCCTTGTAGTTGCCTTCCTGGTAATGGCAGTCCCCTGGATGGCAGCCGCCGATCAGCACGCCGTCGGCCCCTTCCCGGAGGGCCGCCAGGACGAACTGGGGATCGACCCGGCCCGAGCACATGAGCCGCACTACCCGGACATTGCAGGCGTAGGTCATGCGCGAGGTGCCCGCGAGGTCCGCCGCCGTATAGGTGCACCAGTTACAGAAAAACGCCACAATACGGGGCTCAAAGCCGACCTCACCGTGGGTAGACTGGGCGTCAGACATAGCTCAAAACTCCCTCGATTTCTGCAAAGATTTGTTCGTCGGTAAATAGATGTTGTTGAACTGACCCGGATGGGCAGGCGGCTACGCAGGTGCCGCACCCCTTACACAGGGCCTCGTTCATTGCCGCCACTTCCTTCTCTCCGTCAAAACTAATGGCCGAGAAGGGGCAGAGAGCGATGCAGGTCTTGCAGCCGGAGCAGTCATCCTCCAGGACGTAGGCGGTGTTTGGTTCCAGCTCCACGTAGCCCCGGTCGGCCAGGACCAGGGCTTCGGCCGCCGCCGCCCCTGCCTGAGCCACGCTTTCGGGGATGTCCTTGGGCCCCTGGCAGGCACCCGCCAGGAAAACCCCGTCGGTGAAGGTGGACACCGGCGCCAGCTTTGGGTGCCGCTCCAGGAACCAGCCCTCGCTACCGCAGCTGATGTTGAACAGGCGGCGCACATCTTCCGCGTCCTGCATGGGTTCCAGGCCCACAGCCAGGATCACCATATCCACGGGAATCCGCCGTACCACGCCAATGAGGGTATCCTCGGCCCGGATCACCAGCTTGCCTTCCTCCTCCGGGATCATGGCCCAGTCGGTCACTTCCGCCACCCGCCCCCGGATGAAGTGGTTGCCCTCCTCCAGCAGGCGGTCGTAAAACTCCTCGTAGCCCTTGCCCGGCGTGCGCATGTCAATGTAGAAGTTGTACACCTCGGCGCCCGTCTTTTCCCTGATCAGGTGGGCGATCTTCAGCGAGTACATGCAGCAGACCCGCGAGCAATAGGCGTTGGTATTTTCGTCCCGCGAGCCGACGCAGTGGATGATGCCGACCGTCCCGGGCTTGATGCCGTCCTGCATCTGGATATCCCCGCCCGTAGGGCCTGAGGCATTGCTCAGACGCTCGAACTCCAGGCTGGTAATGACGTTCGGCAGGCGGCCGTAACCGTAGCGGGCGACGCGTGCGGCGTCGAAGGTCTGAAAGCCTGTGGCCAGCACGATGCTGCCCACCTCAATCTCTTCGTACTCATCCTCCTGCTCGTAATCGATCGCGTCCGGCTCGCAGACCTCCTGGCAGATGCCGCAGTTGTCGGTCTTGAAATGGATACAGGACTCCGTATCGATGGTCGGCACACTGGGAATTGCCTGCATGAAGGGAATACTGATGGCCTTGGGGGGGCCCCAGGATCATCTCCTCGTGGACCACCTCGCGGCCCTGGATGTCCTCCATAGTAATGGCGCTGGTGGGGCAGAAGTAGGCGCAGGCCCCACAGGCGATGCATACGTCGGTCATAATCTGGAACGGTGTCGTGACCTCGCGGTCGATACCACGGTTGGCGAAACCTATAGCGGAGGTACCGGCGATGGCCTCACAGGTTCGGACGCAGAGACCGCAGAGGATACATTTCTCATCCGGTTTCTCGATGGAGAAGGGCGTCTCTTCGATGCCCATCTCCGCGGCCAGCTCCTGGACGACTTCCGCCGCCGGGGCCTGCGCCATGAGCAGCTGGAGATTGATCCTCCGGGCACTTTGCGCAGCTTCCGACACAGTTTGGATCTCCATGCCCTTCTGCACCTGGGTGTTGCAGGCGGTCATCAGTTCCGTCCCGGCGCCGGTGGTCACCTCTACGTTGCAGATACGGCAGGCGGCATAGGGTTCCAGGAGCGGGTGATAACAAAGCGTGGGAATCCTGATACCCGCTTCTTCAGCGGCTTTCAGGATGGTTGTACCTTCTTCCACCTTAATGACGTTATCGTTGATCTTCAGTTGAATCATATCAAGCTCACGGTTTGTAGTTCAAAGTTGTACCCCATTACCCTTACTTGCTTTCCAGGTCACATCTCAAGCAGCGTTTGGCCTCCTGAATGGCCTGTTCCTTCGTAAATCCAAGCTCCACTTCTTTGAAATTAGTCGCTCGCTGATCAATTGCCAGACAGGGCATGATGGGTCGTTTGAGCTCCTCAAGTTCATCTTCTGAGAGTTCTACCGGCGGAACCTCACGCGTCGGGTGGGTGCCTTCCGCATGACCCCAGCCGCCTGGACGCGGCATCGCCTCCGGCCACCGCCACCTCGCTGGAAGAGGCCTATTCCCTGACAGAAGCGGCGAAGGAAGCTCCCACCGTCGGCGTGGTCAATTCTATCCTGGATCTGCTGCTGCCGCAGTCGGAGCAGGAACAGCGCAAGGAACTGGTGGACGAAGTGCGCCGGGCCGTTTCCCGAGCCCAGGTCTCATCCGCGTTCACCCGTGCGGACCTGGACAGGCTGAAGGCCGAGATCGAGCGCCTGGAGGCCAACGTGATGGAGATCCAGTCCATGGCGCTGATTAGCGGGCAGGACAAGGTGTACCTCAAGTCCGGCCTGCTGGTGGGCGTGGTGCCCGGTGAAGAGGACCCTACCATCACCGCGCTGCACGAGAAGCTGCAGCCCAGCATGTCCGACATCACCGCGGGCAGCCTCTCCGCCGCTGTGAGTGTCGCGACTATCACAAGTACCAGGTTCCTCGATAGCACCCAGGTTGCTGATGTCGACCTGCCCTGGTTGATTTACGGCAGCATCGCAATGGAGCATCTACCACTCTATGCACTCGATCCAGCACAGGGAATCAAATATTCGGCCATTCAGGCGGGTCTCTTAGGGGTGCATCTCGCCACGCAGTCGAGTGCGTTCGTTACCTTGGCGCCTTTCAATGTCTATCTTAAATCATCTTTTTATTCAACTTATCAGATATACAAGACTGCTCGTAGCAGGGCCAAACCAGCTGTTTGGCAACTATCGCTAAAATATACATGAATATTTCGGGGTAACTTCAGTAATATCACTCACCTTGATGTTTTTTTCATATTTTTTAAAAAATACATTTTTGTCAAGTAGCTTACTTTTTTTAGGAGTGATTATACTTATTTTAAAAAGTTCTTAATTCGTATTTATCACTACATTCCAAGTTTTTAATCAGTATGAAGAGAAAAATTGGGAAAGGAGGTGAGAAAAAATATTAAGAGAGAATTGAAAAAAAGTGGCTCAGCACCTCCCCAAAGCCGAGCCGTAAAATCAGCAACTTTTTGATAAGGAGATCTGAAAATGAAAAGGAATATTACAGCATTAACAGTGGTGGTATTTGCTGTCGTTCTAATGTATGTTAATATGGTAAATGCCCAACTCACTGTTACTGACAGAACCTTTTACACCGATCAGGCCATGTTTGCCGCCAATGAGTTTATGCTGAGCAGCGGGTTCAATCCCACTTCCGCTGGTTTTGCATCTGCGGTAGCTCTAGATAACTATTGGTATTCCAGATATTATCTGGGTTATGTCATGGCCCGCTCAGCTAACGGCATTCACGTGATGTGGGGTCCGATAAACCAGGCCCACGCAGCAGAACCAGGAGCACCGCCGGACATGAACGGAAATGATACCAATGTTGAGGAGACGTTGATGGCCACCATCGGCCATTTCGAGGAACTGACCGGGGGAACTGCTCCAATGAATGCCTGGCCCGAGTTTGGTGAGTTTGCCTCTGGCGACCCACACTATACCCAGGCGGTGAATACCGCTGATGCCAACGGCGATGGCATGCCTGACTTCACGACGGATTTTGCCACTATCCGTTGGGATCGTTCCCTCTCCGACAAAAGATTGGTACCAGCTGCCCTGGGTCAAACTCTGCTCAAGCAGGTGCTGTGGGCGGAGTATTTCTTAAGCGCCTCCCGGGGTACGCTTCTGGGCATATCTCCTGGAGAAGGGTTTCCTGGATTGGTTCTTATGGGTGAATCGGCCAATAAGATGAAAAACCTGGTTGTCAACCTGGCTTATGACCCAACAACTCAATCCCTGGGAATGGTTGACCCTATGACCTACGACCCTGCTGCAGGTTTGAAATATTTTCCCCACGCTATTGCTGTCAGTGAAACTTCAACTTATGCTATGATAGCTCCCGTACCATCGTACTCTGTTCTCGACGCTACCAGCAATCTCTTTGATCAAGCATCAATCCTCTGGGGAGCAATGGAGTTCTACTGGATGTCCAATCCCCAGAACACAAATACTACATACAATGATGTCTTTGATGGCGATCCCTTCCCGTCGGCAGGAACCCCGGGACCCTTTGACCTATCCATGGGACTGGCGATGATTGTCCATAAGAACCTGAAGGCAATGCACTATGACTCAACCAACGGTACTTTTGTGGACACCCATGATGGAACATCCAGGGGAGATCACATCTCGACTTTCAAGGCAGGATATACTATCGTTGCACTAAAGAGGTGCTGGGACAACGATATTATGGGGATGCGGGCAGATACTGATTCACTGATTACCGCTCAGGCCGACTTTATCGTCAATAATTTGACTGACCCCAACGGCGGTTTTTACAACGGTTACACCCTTGGTACAGGTCCTGATATCAGCCCCAAAACCCTCGTAGCCCAGGCTGGTACCATTCGGGGTTTGTTGGCAGCCTATCAGGTAACAAATAATGTTGCATATAAAGAGGCTGCCATAGCCGGATACACCTACCTAAAAAGTAACTTTTGGAACTCTACTGCTAAAACCTTTCTGAGCGAAAAAGGGGCAGTTACTGCTACTTACACCCCGAATAACGTCGCGGCTGTAGCCGGCATGCTCAGGGAGTTATATTTGGCAGCCGGGGATGCTTCTACATCTCAAACTTATGTGGATTTTTTCAATACTGTGGTCAACGGTGGAATGCAGCAGTCGGAGATGATGCCCACAGGTGAGACAGGCGGCGATAGCGATGGAGATGGTATTCCCTTCATCACCGAGGGCGACGGAACCTATGGTATTGCCCCAGTTATAGCCGGTGAGGCAACACTGGTTATTACCTCAGTAGATGTTGACAATATTGCTTCAAACTTCCCTACAAAATACAGGCTCTCACAAAACTACCCCAATCCCTTTAACCCCCAAACTATTATCCACTATGACCTGCCTATGGCCACGCCCACGCGCCTGACAGTCTACGACCTACTTGGCCGGGAGATGGTCCGGTTGGTGGACAACTACATGGAACCGGGCAATCACGAAGCCCACTGGAATGGTCGAGATAGATTCGGGCATTCCCTCCCCGCCGGAATCTACATCGCCCGGCTGGCTACACCGGAATACAGCAAGTCGATTAAGTTGGTGCTGCTGAAATAAAGTAAAAGCCCTCTGCTGATCGCTGAGGGCTGACCGTTGAAGGCTCTTCGTACCCCGGATGCGGCTCGAACGCATGACCTACGGCTAGAAGTACACCGGCATTTAGACGGGGGCGGGTGGCAAGTGTGCACTAAATGAGCAATCTGCGCTCAGTCTGTTGCTCTCCCGTAGTGAAATACAAAAAGAGGCAGGAAAACGGGGCAGGAATTTACCCTACGGCAGCGAGTGGTGATGAGTTTGAGACTTCGCTGGCACGCTTTAGATGAGGCCTGATTTAAACCTTGGAAACGCAGAATGTGTCTCTTAGTTTTTAGCCCTAAATGTCCAACAGGCTTTGAACCGATACAGTGAACGCAGCTTTTATTAATGAGACCATGTCTCGCCCCTTTCCCCTGGGGGCGAGGCGCCTCATTGGTCTGAGGGGCTTGGTGGCCGTGGTGATTGCTTTCACCAGCGGTCACCCGGTCTTGGCACAGATTGATGATCCGGAAAGCCTCAACCGAGGTGCAAACCTCTATAGTGTCTACTGTGCCGCTTGCCATGGAGCCGGCGGCGACGGCCGGGCGCAGGCAGCCCAAGCGCTTGATCCTCCCCCCCGGGATTTTACGCAGGGAATGTATAAGTTTCGTTCGACCCCTTTCGGTACCTTGCCGACGGACGAAGACCTGCAGCTGATCATCAATCGCGGCATACCCCAAACATGGATGCCCAGGTGGACGGAGGTACTTTCCGAACCTCAAATTGATGATGTGATCGCCTTCTTAAAAACGTTCCTTCCCCAGGACCGGGAGTGGAAAGCGGGTGTACCTATACCACCAACTCCCCCGATGGAGTCAGGCGGTGTTGACCTGAAATCCGGAGAGGCTCTTTATCTACTTTTTGAATGTTGGACCTGCCATGGATTCGATGGGCGCGGAAAAGGGCCCGCTTCGAAGACCCTGGTCGACTATAAAGGCCGGAAAATCGTTCCGGTAGACATCACCCGCTCAGATTATAAAAACGGTTCGACACCTTCCGAGATCCGGAGGACTCTACTGACTGGTATCTCAGGTACGCCTATGCCTGCCTCCGAGGGAATTTACCTCCTGGCGCGGGATGAACTGGAGGGTGTGGATTTATCCACGCTACCTGAAAAAAAACAGGAGCAGGTCAACGACTTCATCGTGAACTTGCCGACCTGGGTGGAGCTGAAAGCCCTTCCTGAAACCCGACAGAATGAGATTGCCCGGGAAAACGAGTGGTCTCTGGCCTATTATGTTGCATCGTTGATTCGCCGGAAGAGCCTCCTGACGTGGACATTTGGAACTTCCCCATAGCAAATTACTATTATGCCCCCATGAAAAAGAGAATTCGTGAATGGCTGCGAAATCCTATCATCACCGGGATAATCTGGGCCATTGCCCTGCCTGCTTGTGCCGGGGACGGCATCGGACTGAACGAATTCGGTGAGCAGATAGATCCTTCAGATGTGGCGGACTCAATCCCCCTCGCCCCGACGCTCGAAAGCATTCAGACGAATATCTTTTCGGCAGTCTGTGCTGTAACGTGCCACCGTTCACCGACGCCCCAAGAGAATCTCAACCTTGAAGCCGGGAAAGCCTACGAAAATCTGGTAAACATCCCAAGTGAGGGAATTACCTCGATGATGAGGGTCTTGCCTGGTGAAGCCGATAACAGCTACATCATATGGAAGCTGGAGGAAGGGAGAACCGAGATTAAAGGCCAACGGATGCCTCTGAATCTGCCAGCACTTTCAGATGAGAAAATCCAGGCCATCTGTGACTGGATCAATGATGGCGCCCTCCAATGATAAAGCCTGCTGAGTTGACCAGGTTTTTCCATTTTTCAGGTATCTACCCATTATTGACCGTCTTTGCACTTAGCCTTGGTCCGATCCATGCAGAGCCATACTTCGCTGTACGAACTGGATTCAAATGTGGCCAATGCCATGTAAATATCACAGGTGGTGGCAAGCGAACCGACTTTGGTAACATCTACTCACAGCGATTTGTCAATGCTCGTTATTCCAAGCCAACCAGGCTGGGCTCTTTCACGCCGCGTCTTTCGCCAAATATTTCTATCGGTGCTAACCTCCGCCTGCGAAATACCGTCATTTATGAATATGCGGATACCTTAGGAAACCGTGCTCCGAAAACATCATTTATCGATATCACCGAGGGGAATTTATATCTTGAGGCCGGACTTATTCCTGATCGTCTCACCTTATACATCGATCAAATGGTAAGCCCGGGACCTGGCACGCGGGAGACCTTTGGCCTCCTCTATGGACTACCCCTGAACGGCTACATCAAGGCAGGTAAGATACTGCTTCCTTATGGTTATAGGCTGTGGGACGATAATGCTTTTATTCGTGAAGCGACCGGTTTTACATACTCGGGACCGGAGTTGGGCCTGGAAGTGGGTTTTGAACCGGGTAACTTCTCGGTGAATATGGCTGCTACCATGATCCAATTTTCTGGGCTGGCCGCTTGGGTGCGTCGTCAAGCTCGAATTGGAATCTCATGGCAGAATGCTATCGATGGCTCGGACACTCGCATGTTCGGGGCTTTAGCAGGGTTGCATGCAGGTCGAATCACTTTGCTCGCGGAAATTGACCACATCTCATGGGCAACAACCCGGCAGCAGGCCTTGTTCGCCGAATTGGATTTTCTGCTATTTCGAGGCTACAACTTCAAAGTTGTCTACGATCTGTTCGACCGCAATCTCGATATACCGCTGAAGCGTGACGGTCAGGAGCGGATCACTCTGGGGCTGGAAATGTTTCCCGTGCAGTTTGTGCAGATATCAGTTTTTTACTATATTAACCGTTTCATTCCACAGAATTTGCCTCTGAACCAGAATGCTTTTGCTATGGAACTGCATTTTTTCTTCTAGGGCGTGTTAACACTATAGGTTGATGTTTTTGATTTGTGGACGTAAATTTG
>CAZULW010000003.1:0-105165 GCA_964621455.1 uncultured bacterium | reverse complement strand
AGGAGGTGGTCGCCAGCCTTGAGAACCTCGGCGTAAATATCGACGATAATGCCGTGAGGTAAGGTTTCTTCATTGGTTGTCATTCCATTGGACTATTCCACCGGGATTTTGGGGGCAAGGCGCCTGAAAAGCTTCTTCGGCCAGAATCAATCTACTCTAGGAACGCTTCCCTTAAGTGCCCTGTCTCGAAGGACAGGCCCCTGGGCATATTCTTTTGGGAAAAAATGAAGCCTAAAACAACGCCGTTGGTATTGCTGTTCAGGATTCATGCCGTCCCCACATTACGCTACGGGTGGGGAAGGTTCAAGGAAAAGAATGCCCCGCTGGTGTCTTTAGAGCCGGGCGGGGATGAACGTTGTCCTTGACTTTCTTCCGCTACCGTTGTATTCTCTCACTGCCCAGGGTTCGTATCTGTAGGCCCCTTGTTGGAAGATCGGGCATGGTTCTATTAGGTGCTGAATCCTGGGCACTCTTTATTCTTGAGATTCCCGCCACTACCCCAAAAAAGTAGCATGTACAGACACATCTCCGTTTAGGCATACCTGGGGGATACCTTAGGCCCTGTTTTTTGCTAGAACCCCCTGTAGGACACTGAGGGAGACAAAAACCGCATTCTAGCGGGTAGTCTCTGGTCTCTTGGGTGGTGTTGGAAGAGTTCAAGGAAAAGAATGCCCCGCTTGTATCTTTAGAGTCTAGCAGGGATGCAGGTTGTCCTTGACTTCTTTCCACTGTCGTCGTACTCTTTCGATGCTCAGGATTCGTATCTATAGGCCCCTTGTTGGAGGATCGCTCATGGTTCCGTTAGGTGCTGAATCCTGGGCCTGCTTGCCCAGGGTTCCGGTTTGCTGCTTCAGGGTATACCCCCTTTAGTGGGTAAGCTGGCTATTTACCACCGGAACCTTGGACACCCCATTAAAGGAGGAATCCATGCCAAAATCCCCCGAAAGTGAATCCGTCTCACTGGAAGACCTGGTTTATTCCAACATGGTACAGGTCTAGGCAGTTACCCGGTTGCTGGTGGAGAAGGGCGTTATCACGCCGGAAGAACTAATAAACGAAGTGAAAGCCGTGAACGCTGAACAGCATCAGAAAGCCGGTGGAGTGGGGATAAGTTGAAGGAGAGGAAGATGGTACCAGATTCAGTATTCATTCCTGTTGAGCAACCGCAATCCTTTTGGTCACTCAATTATCAATGGATTTCATTGATAATCCAGGGATTAATAGCCTGTGGCGCGATATGGGCGGCTACCTATGCAACGAGGGCTTTTTCTCTAAGCAGGGCATCAAGGCGGGCTCTTATGGCACCATCGGATACACCTGGGGGTATTGAGGAGACAGGGAAAGGTTCTCGCCTGACAATTAATCTTAGAAATTATGGAAATAATCCAGCATTTGAGGGCCGGGGATCAGTCATCTTATATGACAGAAAGTATCAAGTGATAGATTCCAAGTTGAAAGAAGGATTTTGGTATAACCCTATCGCGGCAAACACAGAATGGAGATTACACTGGGGTTTTGAATTAGGATTTGATTTAGAAATAATGTACATACGCATGGATGTAGAATATATGGATCAGGCGCTAAAAGAGAAATTTATAGAACATCCTTTTTTCTGGAAGGTCGCTGAGAATCGTATGCTGAATGAACCGCATATTAAAGACATTGATGAGTTATTAAAGGCGAGAGTTAAGACGAAGAACACTCAGGATCACACTGCCTAGGCCCCATGTCCAATATCCACAAATCACGTCGGGACTTTGGACATTAGTTATTGCGATAAGTTGACGGATCAAAATAAAGACAT
The DNA here is from genome assembly GCA_964621455.1 of uncultured bacterium. GTDB lineage: Bacteria > Fidelibacterota > Marinisomatia > SCGC-AAA003-L08 > TS1B11. The sequence continues at coordinate 103,361 of CAZULW010000003.1, read as the reverse complement.
CGGCCCCCGTCTCCGTCAGATCAGGGAACACCTGGGAGAGACTTAGACAGTGTTTGCTGAGCGGTTCGGGCTGTCCAGGCAGGATATAGCCAAATGATTCCATTCCAAGGTTTGATTGCATCTGTGATTGGCATAGCAGCACTTATTTTAGCCTGGCAGCGGCCAGTACCAATATTATGGTATGTCATCTTAGGATTACTAATAATTGATTTTGTATTTAAAAAGACTGTTCGTGAATCCATGGGAATATACGGATTGAAGGATAGTGCAACCATTGCTTGGGGCATTATCACTACAGTGAATCAAGTGGCAATAATTGGCCTTTCAGTATATGTAATCTTCTTTTAATATGGGGTCATTGGAAGCCCCGAAAAAGGGGGAGATATGGCTAAAGAATCAAAGAAAAAGACTCAAAATCCACAACAGACCGAAAGCCTTGAGTCTTTAACAGCAAGGGTTGAAGAACTGGAAAAACAAGTTGGCATAGACCGTCCTGAAAGCCGGATAATAGAGGCAGGAGCTATTATTATCCTTGATGGGAACGGACAGAAAAGGGCTGAGCTCAGCGGTCTACCTACTGCGGATTATGCCCTTTCTTTCTATAATAAAGATGGAAGAAAAACAGTTCGGCTAGGAGAACAGATGGGCCAGCAGACAACCCTCCAACTCGGTGATGGAGATGAAACAATACAATTAAGTCTGAATGTTTCGCCTCTTGGATCCTATCTAGGTTTGAGAGATGCAAATGGAAAAAGGCGAATACAGTTGAGTGTGAGCAAAGGTATCCCCGGCCTAATGATGTTAGATGAAAACGGCAAGCCGAGAATTCTCCTGACGCTGACAGAAGAAGGGCCTAATTTTACTTGCCTTGAGATTGATGGGGAAACGCCCACCTTTTCGATACCTTAACGAGGAATTTCCATCTATGCTAAAAGCAGTCGCATTCTATGAGCTGGGAAGGTGTGATATTCCTACGAGAGTGCTGGCGGAGCTGGATCGGATGGGGTATAATGTGAGCTGGGTGTTGAATGGGAGTGTAGAGATGTCACTAGAAAGCAGAAAATAAGCTCTGGACTCAAGATCAGCGGGAGAAGGTTAAGCAGAAAATGGTACTAATAAGGCGTCAGCTAAACCTTGGAAACGCAGAATGTGTCTCTTAGTTTTTAGCCCCAAGTGTCCAAAATGCTTTGAACTGATACACAAATGGGATAACCAATGGAGAAATATATAATTAATAAATACTTACTAATATCACTATTACTATTCAGTCTTGGATGTTCTCAAAATAATGCTGGTCTCCAGATGCAAGCATATACCGATAATCTGGTACAGATGAAGGGTGGTAAGATTGTAATTGAGAAAGGCTATTTAGCTTCTAATTTTGAGAAACCCCCATATTTTGACGAACCCCCATATATACATATTTATCTTTACAATCCTGATGGGAGAGTAGTAGAGTCATCATACTTTGTTTCAGGAGGGAAATATTATATGAGAACAATCCATGAATATGATATGAATGGGAAAGAAATTGAAAATGTATCATATGATCCTAAGGGAGTATTATTAATTAGATGGGTTCCTAAATATGATTCCAATGGGAATAGAGTGGAGTTATCGATATATGACTCCAAAGGGGAATTACGAGAGTGGACTACGACCACGTTTAATTCCTCTGGTAATGAGATTGTAAAGTCAAGTTATTATAAAGCTGATGAAGTGGTTGTGAGGATTGCTACTAGCTATGATTCCAACGGGAAGAAGATTAAGGATATTAGTAGATCATCCGGAAGTGATATAACAACCGTAACTACCTACAAATATAACTCCAGTGGGTATGAGATTGAAAAATCAACTGATCATTATGAAAGTGTATCTGAGAACAAAACGTCCAACACAAATAGTTCCAACAGGGATGATTTTGAGTATTCAGTTGATAGATCAGAAAATAATATACTCTATTACGAAAATACTATTCACAAATATGATGATGAAAATCAAATCATTGAAGATGTTCGGTATCTTTATCAATTCGAATCCGGTCAATGGAAAGAGTATCCCAGGATGAAAACTACCTACGAATATGTTTACTATGAAGAAGGATGATAACCTCCTCTGGTAGGAAAAACAGAATGATGTCACCGACGTGAGGTAGTAACTATCACTTGACATCCCTAAAATATAAATATACCATGAACACACCGGAGTACGCCAACTCCATCAAGATGCTTCTGCTGAAATAGGGGGACTACAAGATGGAGCCAAAATCGAGCCTCTTCTCGCTCCACTTCTCAATGAAAGCCTGGATAACGTCCGTGCGGCTCACTGGAGGCCCGCCGTCAATCAGCCTGGCCTCCAGGCTCTAGTTCCGGGATTGCGCCGTCGAGATAGACCCACCCGTCTTTGGAAGGGTGGAATCTATCTGAAAATATTGGGGATGCGCCTGAAGCTGAAATAAATAAATGCTATGTGATCAAATGCGCTATAGCAAAGCTGCAGCAATCCTTCTTTGGTGGTGTATTGCCGGACAGCTCTGTCTGGCCGCCGCGCAATCCGGCAGCCATACCCGTGAGGAAGCTTTACGGTTTATAAGCATTGCTGACACCGTACTTAAGCCGGCTTACGGGCCGTTGGCGGAACAGATTGTGAATGAATACAACCTTGTTGAAAGAGAGGGGATTGGGATTGATCTGGGCAGCGGTCCCGGCCACCTGATAGTAGAACTTTGTAAAAGAACCAGGCGGGTGCAGTGGATAAATGCCGATATTAATCCCCACTTTTTCCCATTTTTCTCAAAGGCCGCTCAGGAAGCCGGTGTGGAGCACCGTGTCAGGGCCATATTCGCTGATGCTCAGGCTTTGCCTTTCGAAGATAATTATGCCGAAATCATCGTCTCACGGGGCTCGTTCCAATTTTGGGAAAACAAGCGGCTGGCGTTCTCCGAGATCCATCGTGTTTTAAAGCCGGGCGGTGATGCCTTTATTGGGCGGGGATTCTCGGAGAACCTCCCCGTGGAGATTGCTCAAAATATTCGGTCCAGGCAGGGTGAAAATGGCAAGGGGCCTCAATATAACATCGCCAGGACTGCTGCTGAGTTACAGGAGATTATGCTTGCCTTGGAGATTAACGATTATCGGATTAGAATCCCAAAACCACTAGGCAGCGAAGGGGTGAACTATGGTATCTGGATCGAGTTTCACAAACCGGCTTCCCAGGAACATCGTTTAAACAACTCCGAAACGGAGGGTGCAGAAAATTCGTATATAAGGAACAGAATGTACGTGAAGGCTTCAGATACTATAACTGCGGGGTCGACCGGCAAAATTCAGGGAACCATAGTTGATTCTGAATCGAAAGAACCTCTGCCTTCTGTAAATGTGGTAATAGAGAGAACAACATTGGGAGCTGCGACTGATGAAGAGGGATATTTCCTGATTACTGATGTACCACCAGGGACATATTCATTGAAGGCATCGATGGTTGGCTATGCTCCGGAGACAAAAGAGAAGGTCAGGGTGTTTGCTGGAAGAACTACGACGGCAGATTTCTCATTACTGACTTCGGCCATTGCGGGTGAAGAGGTAATGGTGAGAGCTATACGCTTACGCAACGTGATTGAAGAGCCGATGTTAGAGTCACCTGGACTTGAGCTCTCAACCACCGTTGTAAGTAAACTCGAAATAAGGAAGCAGGGTGCCAAGAATATTATTGATGCTATGGAATATGTCCCCAGTGCGTTGGTTGAAACACGCGGACGAAAGGTGAAGCAGTTTTTTTCGGTCCGTGGACAGAGATACCCTTATCCAGAGTATACGGTGGATGGTGCCTGGCAGCGTGAGTTTCACGAGCTTCCGTACTTTTTTTCCTCTCCCGACATTGAACACATTGAGATTGTCCGCTCCAGCGCGGCGCTTCTGAAAGGTCTTTCGGGTCTGGTGGGAATTATCAATATCATCCCGAGGGTATATAGGGAGCCGGAGACTTCGGCCGAGACCGAATATGGTACCTATAACACATATCGTCTCCATTTGTCTCATGGTGCAGCGAAGGGAAAAGTATCTTACGCTGCTAGTCTGGGGCAGGAACATACCAACGGACCAGATGAAAAGAACGCCGGCGAAACCATGGCGAACTTTCGTGGAAGTCTACACTGGCAGCCTATGGCCAACCTGTCTATAAGAACCAATATTTTCCACCTTGATGGAATGAGAGAGCTTAGAAAAGCAGAGCCTCCAGCCGATTCAAAGTTCCAAAATACTTCCGAAAAGTTCGATCCATTTCGGGCGACCCTCATCAACTTGAAAGCCCATTACCGTCCGAGCAAGAGAACTTCGACGGAACTCCTTTTACACTATACCGACCGGGATCACAACTTTATAAATGCTGGTACCTCTCCCCATACAAGCAGTCATGAATACGACTACGAATGGGGCCTGAACGTAATTCAGTCAATATCTCTTTCGGGAAGAAATGTGCTCCGGGTGGGTGGGCTTTATAATCACTGGATTGCGCCTAATGGCAAACGTTTTTTCGTTGGAAGGCGCTCTGATCTGGAGACTTACTCGGCAGTTGTCGTAGACGAGCACCGATTTGGCTCCATGATAGTGGATGCAGGGCTGCGTTGGGCGCAGAATCATATAAAAGAATACGGCGCATTCAATATAAATGGGAGTTCAGGGGCATTCAGGAATGTAACTCCTGTAATTGATGAGTGGGAGCCGTCTATAATCAACACCAGTATTGGTGCGGCATACTATCCCTCGCAGCACCTCTCCCTCCATTTCAACTGCGCGTCGGGATATATCCGGCCTAGAGTTGGAACGCTGGATGTAAACATGATGGAGCCGAAAAATGAGCGGCGGGTCAAGTTAGATATAGGCATTCGACCAACGCTTGAAGGAATTGGTAAACTCTCTGTAGTCGGCGTCTTCGTTCAACAGCGAGACGCTATCGTTCTCAGTGATCAAACGGTGACAACACTGGATAATCGGACCATGGAGCTCTATTTGAACCGGGATCAGTACCAGCTCGGAGTAGAGTTTGAAGTCCGGTCTACACTGCTGTATAATACTGCAAGTTTCTTCATCAACGGTATGGCGATGAACTCGCAAGCGGAATCCGAAGGGGGAATGAAACGCAACCGGGAACTTCCCCAGTTTAACATGGGCGGTGGAATTTTCGTATCGAAGTCAAAACTCGACCTTAACATTTTCTGGAAATATGTATCGTCATACGAAAGCACCCGCTTCGTAGCAAGCACGAGTGGTCCTCAACAGCTTGGAAATTTTTTCGTACTGAACGCTACCGCCGGTTGGTCTTTCGGTGAAAGACATCATACGAGAATTTACCTGGAGGCCACAAATCTCACGGATAAAAAATTCTTAACAGTGGTCGGATATCCTGACTACGGGAGGAGGTTCAATTTCGGCGTACGCCAAACTTTTAAATAAGCTTTAGCGCCATACCCCAGGACCCCGGATGCTCCCTATCACCCAATGATCCAGGATAAGATCGAGCGGTACCACCAGTCCATTAAGAATGTAGTGAAACGATCGCGCGGCTGCCGGCCGTGATGGCTGCAGCCCGAGATTTTCCGGTTCGTGGGGTATTACAAGAGCGTGCGCTGCCACCAATCCCTGGATAATTCGAGGCGGGTGGGTGTGTACGAAGGACGTGGCAGGCAGGTCCTGGATCAGCGGGCGTCACAGATAGATGACAGTAAGGTCGATTTGGGGAGTTCCCCCGAAATAATCAACCCTTCTTTTCCCAACGGCTAATCGTGAGGCTCTGTGCCGCTTTTAACCTCACCCCCTTCCCGACACTGCGGTCGGGATGCCCCCTCTCCGTTCGACGGAGAGGGGGAAAGGGGGTGAGGTAGCAAAAGGAGCCCTATCCCAAAGGGAAGCCTCCGGCTCAGGCCGGGAAAAAAGCCTTCTCCACTTGTCAGCCTCCATATCTCTCGCTAAATCAAAAGGTTATAAACTCAAGAGTCTAATTTTCGGGGGAACTCCTCTAAGGTCGATTTATCTTGACAGAAGGAGGGCTGGTTAATTAGATTACCGCTGTCATTAATTAGATTACCGGTGTTCTGTGAGGTTAGCTTTTAACGCACACGTGTGCAAGAGGTGGGTTAAGGTGAAAGGCAAAATTCTATTTCAAGTGCACACATATGCAGCAAACGTGACTTTTGAGCGTTATAAATGAAAAATAATCAGACAACCATTAAAGATATCGCTCGAAAACTCAATCTACATCATGCTACTGTTTCACGTGCATTACGTGATCATTATGGTGTCAGTCCCCAAACAAAAGAAAAAGTTAATGCCCTAGCAAAAGAGTTAGATTATAATCCCAATTCCATTGCTCAAAGTCTTAAGAATCAAAAAACAAAAACGATTGGGGTTGTTGTACCTAAAATTAGTCACGACTTTTTTTCCACAGTAATAAGTGGTATCGAAGATGTAACATATAAGGCGGATTACTCCATCATGGTCTGTCAGTCCAGCGAAGACTATGAACGAGAAGTGTTAAATACCTATAACTTAGCCTCGAATCGCATCGCCGGATTGCTTGTCTCGATCGCGCAAAATACTAAAAACACTCAACACTTCGGGAGTTTATTACACCAGGGCGTCCCCATCGTATTCTTTGATAGGGTATGTGATAATATCGACGTAAGTAAGGTAGTTGTTGATGATTATTGTGGTGCCTATAAGGCGGTGGAACATCTGATTTTGAAAGGTTATAAAAGAATTGCTCATCTGGCCGGCCCCAAACATTTGACTATTTGCAGGAATCGATTAGAAGGTTATTTATCCGCCCTTAAGAAGTACTGTGTGCCATTTGATGAAGATCTTGTCGTATATGGTGAATTCGACCGGGGAAGTGGAATTGCCGGTATGAAGAAATTACTCCAACTAAGTGATCCGCCAGATGCTATCTTCGCTATTAATGATCATGTCGCTGTTGGCGCAATTATGCATGCTAAAGAAAATGGCTTAAAAATCCCTGATAATATAGCATTTGTAGGTTTTGGTGATGACATTATCAGCACTGTCGTTGATCCCCCATTAACAACTGTCGCGCAGAATCAGTACGAGATTGGAAAAACCGCCGCGGAATTGCTATTAGATCAAATCGAAAATGGTCAGGATACTATTGTTCCTATATCCAAAACACTGAAAACCGAATTGATAATAAGGCTATCAACCTGATAATTCAAAAGATGAGTAAAAATTGATCAAGGCGGTCGTGATCAGGAAAATAACGAGTATCTTTGGCAATTCAGGCAATTGACAGGCTTAATAATTAGAAACGCTTTAATAACATCAGGAGGTGTGTCATGCAAAAGATGATCAGGAAAATGTTTATTTCATCAATCTTCCTGTCTTGCGTCGTTTCGATGGCTCTGGCGGGCACAACGGGCAAAATCGCCGGCCGTGTTACTGATGCCGCGACAGGCGAACCCCTGGCCGGCGCCAACGTGATGATTGTTGGAACCACCTTGGGAGCTGCGGCGGATGCTGAAGGTGACTACTTCATCATCAACGTGACGCCTGGAACTTATGAGGTACAGTCAACGGTGATCGGCTATCAGGCTTTGACGCTGACCGAGGTCATCGTCCGACTGGACCTCACTACTCGCCTCGATTTCAATCTGACCTCAACGGTCATTGCCGGCGAGGAGGTGACGGTTACAGCCGAGAGAGAAATAATTAAAATGGATGAATCAGCCAGTGCCGTCTATGCCGGTATCGCGGATATCGAATCAGTGCCGATGATGACCGATATACGGCAGTACATCAACTTGCAGGCCGGCATTGAAGGTGACATGATTCGAGGTGGAGGATTAGACCAGACTCAGTTTATGGTGGATGGATTGATGGTGGTTGATAACCGAGCTAATGCACCTATGATGATGGTTAATCTCAGTTCGATAAAGGAACTTAGCATCATCAAAGGAGGCTTCAATGCAGAGTATGGTAACGTTCGTTCCGGACTCATTAATGTCGTTACCAAAGAAGGTTCTGCGTCTGAATATCATGGTTCGATTGATTTTCGGATAAGCCCGGCCCGCCAAAAACATGACGGACTATCCCATTTTGATAAAGATAATTTCTATTTGCGACCCTATCTTGATCCTGGCGTTAGAGATGTAGGTACTATGAACGGAACCTGGGATGAGGAGATGCAAGAGCAATACTATCCGTTTATAGGATGGGATGCGGTCGCTGAAAAGATCGAAGGTATGGATGCAGAGGATGCCAGGAATTTATTTATTTGGCGGACTTTAGCTGAAGGAAGTGAGGAACTTGGGCAGAAACAGTGGGAGTACGGTCATAAGCCAGACTGGAATGTGGATGTAGGTCTTGGTGGCCCGGTGCCTTTAGTCAGTAAGTATTTAGGCAACTTGAGTTTTTTCGCTTCTTATAGAAATAATGCGGAAATGTTTGGCCTCCCGGTTTCCAGGGAATACTATAAGGAAGAAAATCTTTTTCTAAAGCTGACCTCTCGTATATCCCCATCTATGAAAATAACGGTCGAGGGATTGTATGGAGAGATTAATTCAGCTGCAAAGGGCAGTGGTGGAGGTATGAATTACTGGCTTAAAAGCGGAGATGATGTGTTTTATAACATCCATGATGCCAGAAAACTGTACTGGCCAGCTGTCCGGCTTCCATTTAATGTCTATAGGTCTATGCAGGGCATATCTTTTGATCATGTTTTGAGTCCCAGTACGTTTTATAATGTTAGAGTTAGTCATATTCGCCTAAAGAATTTTTGCGATTTTCCCGGTAGTGAAGTCGGGTGGCGAGATACAACCAAAATACGTCAGTTTGGGAATCATTGGGTTGATGAGGAACCATGGGGATTTTGGTTTTTATCCGGAAGACTGGAAACGGAAAATGACCAGGACTATAGTGGCGCGGGTGCTAATACTCGGGATTGGTCGGATCTGAACACGCTAAATGTTAAATTTGATCTGACAAGCCAAGTCAATAAGTATAACCAGGTAAAAGCCGGTTTGACGATTAACTATGATGACATTAATTCAGACTATATGCAGCTAGTACTGTATTCTCCGAATAATGGTTGGAAAATGAAGTGGGAGCAATCTCCGTACCGGATTGGTGCTTATGTGCAGGACAAACTTGAGTTTGAGGGAATGGTTGCTAATTTCGGTTTGAGGTTAGATTACAATGACCCTAATACTGACTGGTACACGGTGGATAGATATAGCCAATATTTTAACATCAAGGAGAAAGATGATTTCACTGAAGTTACACCAAAAGAACCTGTAACAGGTAGGCTAAAAATTAGCCCACGCTTAGGCGTATCTCATCCAATCTCAGCCGACGCCAAACTCTACTTTAATTATGGTCATTTTTATTCGATGCCGAAATCCGACGATATGTACCGAATTAGGTACCGACCGGGGACCCAACTAGGGGTTTCTCATATAGGCAATCCGTCTGCAGATTTGCCAAAAACCGTGGCTTATGAATTAGGGTTGGAGTACAATATCGCTGACCTGTTCCTGGTCCATTTATCTGGTTATTATAAGGATGTGGGCGATCAAACAAATTGGGTAAGTTATGTAAATCGTGATCGCAGCGTTAATTACCAGACTGTTGATAATAATAGCTATGCTGATATCAGAGGCTTTGAGCTGAGAATTGATAAGCGTTGGGGACGATGGATTACTGGATGGCTTAATTATAACTATATGGTAACCACAGAGGGATATGTTGGCCGAGAAGTATACTATGAGGACGAATGGGATGCGAGACTATATGGATTACAGAATCCATACCAGGAGAGGCCACTTGCACGTCCACTTGCCCGAGCTAATGTTCTTATCGCGAGTCCCAACGATTTTGGACCAACTATAAGTAGAATAAATCCTTTTGGCGATATTCACTTGAGTGTGCTTTTTAGTTGGAAGGCAGGTGAGTATGTGACCTGGGATCCATTGGAGACTTATGAATTAAGACAAAATTTGCAATGGGAGGGTAGATATAATTTTGATGCAAGATTAAGCAAGTTAGTGAGATTTGGGAGATATAGCGTTACCCTCTTTGCAGATATCGAAAATCTATTCAATAAAAAATACCTCTTTGAAGAAGGTTTTGTAGATGGTGAAGATGAGAAGAGATATTATGAATCGCTGCACCTGCCCATGTATGAGGGTCAAGATTATCAGGAGGCAGGCTTTATATCCGGTGATGATAAACCAGGAGATGTTAAGAGCGATGATAAACCTTATATAAATATGCCAAATCGTAAATTCCTTACCTATATTGGCTTGAGAACCATCTTTTTTGGACTAAAATTTGATTTTTAACAAGGAAAAAACTAAATAAAGGGAAGGAGTATAATTATGAAAAGGACTTATTTAATGGGGCTCTTATGCCTTATGTTTTCCCTACTTATTTGTGACTTAGCATATGCGGCTATTGCTAAGCATATAAGAGTAGGAAAGTATCACATGTGGGTAATTGATTCTGCTGATGAAGGTAAATCAGTAATCTCTACAAATGGGTATAATTACTATCATGGTTTTACTGATTACCAGTTTTATCGTAGAGGATGGGCAATCGGTGCCAGAGACTGGAAGGATGAAAATGGCAACCTTCACGCTGTCAAGGTAACCGTTGATGGCACTGAAGTGTGTGACGAGTTAATTAGCACAATGCCTGTGCCAGATAGCGAGGGAATAACCATTCGTAGATATAGGAGATACCAGCCTCCTCTTGTTTCTGTTGATGGCTTTAGGGTGAGTGAAGCATTTCCCATGGACGAAGAATCCGATGAAGTAGCCCCCGATAAGATACCGGGAACGGCAGATATAATGGTCGAAGCATGGATTAATACATCCATAGGAGTTACCATTCATCACAGGGCGCTTGCCTGGAGTCAAACGAATCATGATGATTATATAATATACATTTGGACGTTCAAAAATACAGGAAATATTGACTCTGATCCTGAGATTGAACTTCCAACTCAGACCTTAAACGATTTTTACTTTCTAAGGACGAATAGGTCCAATAAGCACCATGGCAGCCCGCGGGGGACTAACTGGCACAGTGCGTATGGGGAACATGTCGGAGATTTGTTGAGGATAACGTATGCTTATTCTTCGAGAGCTCCAGCGGCGACTTACGATTCCTTTGGTAATATTGAATCTAAATCGGTTGGATTTCTTGTAAATCCGGAGTATACTGGTGAGGCCATGCTTCATGTTGATACATCCCCGTCTGATGACACAGACGACCCATCTCAACCGCAGATGACTGATACAGGGAATTCTGAAGTACAAGCCTTTAAAAACGCATCCAGTATGCTAAATCCAGCGCAAGTTCTTTTAGTATACCAAGTAATGCAGAATGGCTTTGTGGGCTACTATCCAGAATGGCAGTACATGGACGATCCCGATATATATCCAGGGACACACCATGCAGTAAGATTAGAGGACATAGGCTTTAAATTTCCAGACGAGCCCTGGGGGCGTGGGCATAACAACAGTTTTACTGCCAGTGGACCTTACACTTTAGCACCTGGAGATTCTATTACAATAATTTGGGCTTCAGTAGTGGGATCTATTTCGCCTGAGAAAGGCTGGGAAGTAGGTAGGGCATGGGCAAATGGAACAGCTACACCGCCACCAGGCTTTACATGGAATGAGGGTGTACCCATTGATAATTTACCTCCTCCATTTAAAATGTTTCCGGAATATTATGAAAATAGTGAAAATAATTGGGCTAAAGATTGCTGGGTAGCTACAGGCAAAGATTCAATTTTTCAAAATGCATGGGCTGCTCAATGGGCAGTTAGAAATAATTATGATGTGCCAATTCCACCACCGTCTCCATCTGTTGAGATAGAATCATTGCCTGATAAGATAAATATAACCTGGGGTAATGAGTCCGAGTCTGTATCTGATTTCGCTGGCTACAGGGTTTATAGAGCTTCTGGGTCGCCGTATTATAGTGAGGAGGGTGCTGTCGTTGTTGGTAAGTGGGAGCGCGTATTTGAGTGTGGAGCAGGTACGGGAAATGCGTTGACCAATGAATTTGATGATACTGATGCTACTGGTGTGATACGAGGTGTTGCATATTATTACTATGTCACTGCATTTGATGATGGGACACATCCTGAAGTTAGTGATCCTGTTGGTGTTAAAGGCGTGGCCGAAAGTCTTGAGAGCGGACAATATCTAAATATGACTACTCGTCCTGCACATCTAACCCGGGAACCAGGAGCGACTCTGTCTGACATTAGGGTGGTTCCAAACCCGTTCAATATTACTGCTAGAACTCTGCAGTACCCGGGCGAATTGGAGAAGGATAAGATCATGTTCCTGAACCTGCCCCTGGAATGCACTATAAAAATCTATACCGAGAGTGGCGATCTAGTTAAGACCATTGAGCACTTTGGTTCCGGTGACGAGTCGTGGGGAGTTCTGGCCGAGGAACACTCAGCGACCGAGACCGGCCAGATCATTGTAAGTGGGATTTATATCGCTTACATAGAGACTCCTGAAGGTGAGAGCACCTTCGTAAAATTCGTTGTGGTGCGCTAAGCAGGACAATATCTATCACCTGAGGATTTCTAGTTAAAACCTCGTAAAAAAAGGATGGTGGTTCAAATGAAGAAAATAATTAGTTACGTGGCTATCGTAATGCTCTCGCTTGTTTTAGTAGCGCCAGCCCATGCCGTTATAAAGAAAACCGCTCAAACGGGACTTCAGTTCCTGAAGTCTGATATGTCGGCCCGATCGGCAGGTATGGGCAGCGCATTTGTCATGGTGGGCAACGATGCTACTGCCATGTTCCATAATCCTGCGGGTATAGCCAACATCACGTCCGGTTTTGATGCTTTTGCTACCATGACGCAGTGGATAGCTGATATCTCTTATAGCGCCGGCGGAGTGGCATATAGCCTGGGCAATCTGGGCACTGTAGGCCTCAATTTCGTCTCCGCCGATTACGGTACGATTATAGGCACAGTAGTATCGGATGTCGAAGCGGGCTATGAAGAGACGGGGAATCTGGATGTGGGCGCCCTTTCGGTAGGTGCTGTGTATGCCCGGCAGCTAACCGACAAGTTCACCGTAGGCGGGCAGGTGAGATATGCTTACCAACACCTGGGCAGCAGCACCATTCCCACTGCCGTAGCAGGAGAAACTGAGGAGGTTGAAAACGAAGTTACGGGTCTGGCTTACGAGATAGGAACTATCTTCTACCCCGGATTATTCAGTAGTCTTAGAATGGGCATGAGTATCAAGAATTTTTCACCGCAGTTCAAGTACCAGGAGGAAGCCTTTCAATTGCCGCTCACGTTTGTGATGGGCGTTGCGGTGGATGCTTTTGAGATTCTGGGTATGGGAGGTAGTAACTCCTTACTGCTAGCGATGGATGCGATTCATCCCCGCGATTATACTGAAAGGATCCACCTGGGCGCAGAATTTGTGTTCTTGAATATGGTTGCCCTCCGAGCCGGCTATAAGTTCAATTATGATGTCGAAAGCTTAAGTCTGGGTGGGGGCATAAATTATTCCCTGGGTGGGATAGGCCTGAAAGTAGATGCTGCCTATTCGCTTATGGAAGATTTTGATAATGTCATGAGATTCACGATTGGAGCTTCCTTCTAGGGTAGTTTTTATTTGATATTAAAGTCTGATTTCCATCAGATATAATAGGAGATTATGGTAGATAGTGGCGGTGTCAGGGTCATCATCTGATAATCTCCTATTTCTGTATTCAATATATTCAATGATCCCGGGAGGGATATTCAGCCGGTGCAGATTACATTTGCTATACATAAGGCATTTTAAACCAGAGCAGGCGGTGGGATAAGTAATAAATGGAGCTGCTACGAAGATGAAGGTATCTTTGCTCAAACGCATTTGGCTTACGATGTTGACGGTGGGCCCAGGCATATTCTGTATCGGATATACCATCGGGACAGGAAGCGTCACGTCGATGGCCAAGGCGGGGTCGCAATTTGGGATGCAGCTCTTATGGGTATTAACGCTAAGTGCTTTGTTCGCGTGGATTCTGATGGAAGCTTATGGTCGCTACGCTATAATCACAGGTGGCACCTCGATATATAGCTTCAGGACCCGTTTGAAATTTGGAAAGGTACTTGCTATTCTGATCATCATAGGTGTGATCTGGGGCCAGTGGAATTCACTCACCGGCATCCTGGGGATTTCAGCCAACGCGATTTACGAAGGATTGCAGCTTTTTATCCCCGGTCTGCCAGCTGAGAGTTATTGGCCCGTTTTGGGCATTGCCATCGTGATCATTGTAATTATGTACGCTCTACTCTTAGTTGGGAATTACTCGTTCTTCGAAAAAATCCTGGTATTTTTTGTTACGCTAATGGGAATCTCTTTTATCATTTCAATGTTTGTTGTATTGCCTGCGCCGGGAGAGATTGTTGCGGGTTTTATTCCACGGATTCCAAATGTTGAAGGAGCAAAATTAATGACCGCCGCCTTTGTTGGCACCACAATGGCGGCCCCGACATTTATCGTTCGCCCCCTGCTGATGAAGGGAAAAGGTTGGACAGCAGTAAATACCAAAGAACAAAGCCGGGATGCTTTGGTTTCAGCTATAATAATGTTTCTCATTAGTGGTGCAATCATGGTTACAGCCACCGGCGCGTTGTTTCACCAGGGTCTGGTTATTACCAAAGTTCTGGATATGGTGTACACCCTGGAGCCGATCGCGGGCCGGTATGCCGTGGCACTGTTTTTGGTCGGTACAATAAGTGCCGGTTTATCGTCCGTGTTTCCTATTCTGATGGTTGCCCCGTTGCTCATTGCCGATTATCGAGCAGGTGAACTTGATACAGGGTCTAAACTTTTTCGCATTCTAGCGGCTATAGCCTGCCTGGTTGGACTAATCATACCCATTCTGGGCGCCAATCCTATCCTAGCCCAGATTGTTACCCAGGTACTTAATGTGTTTGTGTTGCCCCTGGTCATTGGCGGTATCATTTATCTCGTCAATCGCGAGGAATATATGGGCAAACACAAGGCGGGAGTACTGCTTAACATAGGTATGTCTGCTGCGTTTATTTTCTCATGCATCATAGCCTATACAGGAGTTCTGGCTCTGATAGAATTAATTAGTTGAATTCGCATCAATGTTTGCAAATCACCATAGAGTTTAACTGACGATATGGGCAGGCACGGTATTAAATCAAATGGTCCTGCGTAAGGATGGTCAAGAACCACCCGGAATGTGGTTATGCACCTGGTCAAGGAATGGATGGAATGTCTAAGAGGCCGCAGTCACCAAAAGAACGCAGGGTGGATTCACCGCTGGTGCAACCCGTTTCCTGCATTAAAAGAAGTATGTATATATGTGAGGAGGTAGGTGATGGAATTGAAAGGTAAAATCGCTCTGATTACAGGTGGGCTCAGTGGTATCGGAGCGGCGACCGCGAGCGAATTGGCAAGACTTGGGGCGGATATAGCCATCGCGGGTAAGGGTGCTGGTGAGGAAAAGAAAGTAAAGGACATAACGTCCAAAATTGAAAAATTTGAAAGAAAATGCTTCGTCGTAGAAGGCGATTTGAGTATTCCCGACGATGCCAGCCGCATTGTCGACGAGGTTGTTGAGGTATTTGGTGGCATTGATGTTTTGATTCATTGTGCCGGTGGGCGAGTTCCCGGGGGGCTTATTGAACTCACACCAGAGGCTTGGTACAAGGCCTTTGATATACACGTCCACGCTGTTTTTCATCTTTGTCGTGCTGCTGGGCCTCATATGCAGAAGCGCGGAGAAGGTGCTATCGTGCTTATATCTTCAGCGGGAGGTTTGCGTGGATGTAAGGGGGCAATCGCCTACGATGTTGTGAAGGGTGCTATCCCTCAGTTTACCCGTGATCTTGCTCGTGAATTCGCAGACGATAACATCCGGGTCAATGCTGTGGCACCCGGCATCATCCGAACGCCTTTTCAAGATTATCTCACTCCTGAACAAGTTAAAAATAATATTGAGAACCGAATTCCGCTTCACCGGGAAGGCAAGCCGGAAGATGTTGCTCAATTGATTGCCTTATTAGCTACGAACGAATTTATTACCGGTGAAGTCGTAACCATCGATGGTGGTATGGCTATGCGAATCGTGTAAGACACTATGCTGTGTTGTGCGAGGAACTTGCCCCTAAATGTAATGACGGGAAAAATAGTGGGTAATGATAAAGCGAACAGTCTGGTAAAACGAACCTATCGAAAACCGTTTGATATACCTGAGAAAGTCTGATATCAAAATAGGATCGTTATTAGGTTTTTGGAGTAATCCCTAATTATAAAAGGAGAGTCAAATGATCAAAAATACATTATTCTTATCAGCAATGCTAATTGGCAGCATCTTAATGAGTGCCTGCGGTGAGAAAGGACCATTCAAGGTTGTCTTCATATCAGGTTCAAACGAGTATTTTTCTGATATTTCTCTTCTAAAATATAAGGAGTATCTGGAGAATAATTATGAAGACGTAGAGGTCACTCTTCTCCAAGCCGGCGGCGAATTGAATCAAAAGCATGAATATTCAGACCTGCCTGGACTGGAAGCGCTGGAAAATTGCGATTTATTGCTGATCTTCACACGCCGTCTGACCATCCCTGATGAGCAGATACAGCACGTGAAGAATTATGTCAATTCCGGTGGCCCCGTGGTTGCATTACGGACGGCAAGCCACGGATTCCAGAACTGGCTGGAAATTGATAAAGATGTGTGGGGCGGTAATTATCGCGGCCATTATCCAGGCAGCCCAGAACAGACGGCCATCGATGAGCAAGGAAATCGTTATCCTGAAGGAGAGGTTACCGGCCCGACCCTGAAGGTCAAGATCAATCCAGATGCCAAGGATCACCCGGTATTGGATGGTATCACTGATTTCCGTTCCAGGTATAGTCTGTATAGAACCTCACCGGTGGCCCCGGATGTGGAGGTATTGATGACGGGCACTATCCCAACAGGTGAATCCGAACCTTTGGCATGGACTCGTAAATACAAAGGCGCTCGCGTGGTTTATATCGCCATCGGCGGATTACAGGATTGGGAGAATTCCACCTTCAAACGATTGGTGACGAACGCTCTGTTCTGGGCGGGTAAACGGAATATTCCACCTGAAGTTCCCGCCACGGTGAAGCAGCGGCCTCAACCAAAAGGGAAAATAATGCTCTCTGCGCGGAGTCGGGTAGAGAGAGAAAAGGGAAGTGACCAATGGGAAGAAACGACGGTTGCCGAGGAACTTTTTATTGGAGAAACAGCCATAATCATCTGCGACATGTGGGACAAGCACTGGTGTACCGGGGCAACCAAGCGTGTTGATGAGCTGGCCAGGAAGATGGCACCGGTGGTCAACGAGGCAAGAGAGAAAGGTATACAAATCATCCATGCCCCCTCTTCCACCATGCCCTTTTACGCGGGCTGGCCACAAAAGCAGCGCATGATGCTTGCTCCGGAAGTTCCCAAGCCGGAGCCTCTGGATTTACCAGATCACCCATTGCCCATCGATGATTCTGATGGAGGATGTGATACCGATGATGAGTCCCATAGTGCCTGGACGCGGCAGAGTCCTCACATAGAAATCAGCGAATACGACGGTATTTCAGATGACGGGAACGAGATTTATAACTTCTTCAAGGAACAGGGCATTAAAAGAATCATCATGATGGGCGTTCACACCAATATGTGCGTGTTGAATCGCTCCTTTGCAATTAAACAGATGAGAAGATGGGGAATTGACTGCCTGTTGGTGCGTGATCTGACAGATGCCATGTATGACCCGAAAGATGCACCATATGTAAGTCACGATGAGGGGACAGAGCTGGTTGTGCAGCACATTGAGAAATATTGGTGTCCTTCAATCCTCAGCAAAGATCTGGTTGCTGCGTTAGATAAGCTATAAGCAACCCACCCCCCTTTCCCCCCTCGCTTTAAAGGGAGGGGGGCCTCGGTGTAGCCTACGGCGAGCCGCATCACAAAGTGAAGGGGGATGGGTTAAGATAGGCAATTCGTCATAGAAAAACAGGTTGGAGCGTTATCCTGAGAGGCACGGAAGAGTAATTCAAGGTAACAGTTCTGCCAAGGCTAGATGTTAAAATGACGGAATAAATAAGATGGGTGGTAAAAAATATTTCGATCTGACGGGCAAAATCGCCCTCGTGACCGGGGCCAGTCGCGGGTTGGGGCAGTATTTTGGTCGCGCACTGGCACGCGCAGGCGCTGATTTGGTTATTACAAGTCGGAAGTTGGAATCACTCAACGAGTTCAAAGCGGAGATCGAAGCGCTGGGCCGTAAAGTACTGCCGTTACCATTGGACGTACTGGATTATGACAACATCCAAAACGTGGTTGACGCTGCTTGCGATTACTATGGCAAAATCGATATTCTGGTGAACAACGCCGGGGTTAACATCCGAAAACCAGCCCTGGAGGTTACATGGGATGATTGGAACACTGTCTTGAATACCAATCTTCGCGGGGCGTTTTTCGTGGCCCAGGCGGTGGCCGGGAAGATGATCCCCCGCCAGCAGGGAAGAATCATCAATATCGCTTCATTTGCCAGTGTATCCGGGAGCGCCAACCTGGCAGCTTACTGTGCCAGTAAAGGGGGCATAAAACAACTTACAATGAGTTTAGCTGACGATTGGGGCAAGCACAGTGTGACGGTTAATGGAATCGCTCCGGGATACCTCAAAACTGAGCTCAACAAGGTACTGTATGAAGATAAGGAGTGGGTTGAAAGGATACTGGAGCGGATCCCTCTTAAACGCACCGGCCGGCCAGATGACCTTGAAGGTCTGGTGGTCTTTCTGGCTTCTGATGAGAGCGCATACATCACTGGACAAACGATCTTAATTGATGGAGGAATCAGCACGGGTGCCGTCCGTTCTGCGGGTCAGAAAACGTAGGTATACATTTTGAAATTGGAAGAGTTTCTCATGAAAGCATTGGTGTTGACGGCGTACAATCATTTTGAATATAAAGATGTAGCAAAGCCAACGATTGGGTCAGATGAAGTGCTTATCCAGGTGAAGGCATGCGGCATCTGTGGCAGCGATGTGCATGGTATGGATGGCAGCACCGGCCGGCGGCAACCCCCAGTGGTGATGGGACACGAAGCATCAGGTGTCATTGTTGAAGCGGGCGCCAACGTCAACGAATGGAAAGCAGGTGACCGCGTGACGTTTGATTCTACGGTCTATTGCGGAAAGTGCTATTTTTGCCGACGCGGACAGATCAATTTATGTGACAACCGCAGGGTGTTGGGCGTGTCCTGTGATGAATATCGCATGCACGGGGCGTTTGCCGAATACGTGGCAGTGCCGCAACACATCCTGTACCGGTTGCCCGATAATCTTCGCTTCGAGCAGGCGGCCATGGTAGAGACGCTTTCAGTGGCCTTTCACGCCGTGGAGCGCACAAAGATATCCCTTAACGACACTGCCGTGATCGTTGGTGCTGGTATGGTGGGGCTGTTGGTTGTCCAAGCTTTGAGGATAGCGGGATGCGGGGAAATTATCGCTGTTGATCTTGATCAGGGCCGGCTGGACCTGGCCTGCAAAGTCGGCGCCGACGTTGGCCTGAAATCTGATGACTGCGATGTCGCCCAGGAGGTATTTACATGGACCGCTAACCGGGGAGCGGACGTGGCTTTTGAGGTGGTGGGAATTCCGTCCACAATAAACACCGCCGTAGCGGCTTTGCGAAAAGGGGGCTCCCTAACTATGATTGGTAACCTTTCCCAAACGGTGGAAATGCCGCTGCAGGCCCTGGTGACCAGGGAAATTTCGGTTTACGGGTCTTGCGCGTCCGCCGGGGAATATCCAGCCTGCCTGGACATGATCGCTCGCGGGACAGTTGATGTTGATTCCCTGCTGAGCGCCACTCCCCCCTTGTCCGACGGCGATACGTGGTTCAAACGACTTTATGACCAGGAACCGGGATTGTTGAAGGTGGTACTAGTGCCATAGGAATCATGGTAATCGGTCAAACCATTTGCCCTGAGGGTTAAGATGAAAAAGGTCAACGTTGGCATTATTGGCTGTGGGAAAGTCGCGCACTTGCATGCAGCCGCACTAAACCGGCTGCCGGAAGCGAACTTTACCGCTGTCACCGATAGGTCCCCTGAACGGGCCCAGGCCTTTGCAGAGCGGTATCGTGTTAAGGCTTTTTCGGATATACAGGACATGGTATCTGCCGCGGGGATTGAAGCTGTTATTGTCTGCACCCCCCATCCCGTCCATGCAGAATCCACCATCCAGGCTGCTCAGGCTGGTGTACAGGTTCTCATAGAGAAACCCATGGCGTCCTCCCTGGCAGACTGCGACGCCATGCTCAACGCAGCAAACGATGCCGGAGTGAAACTGGGCATGATATCTCAACGCCGGCTGTACGAGCCGGTTCAGAGGGTGAAGCAGGCCATTGATGCCGGAAAGATCGGCCAACCTATACTGGGAACGATCACTATGCTTGGCTGGCGTGATGAGGCCTATTATACCAGTGATGCCTGGCGAGGAACCTGGAAGGGGGAGGGCGGCGGTGTATTGGTCAATCAGGCGCCGCATCAGCTCGATCTTCTGCAGTGGTTCATGGGCCCCATTGACGAACTTTTCGGATGGTGGGGTAATCTCAACC
Source organism: uncultured bacterium (assembly GCA_964621455.1). Lineage (GTDB taxonomy): Bacteria > Fidelibacterota > Marinisomatia > SCGC-AAA003-L08 > TS1B11. The sequence goes on along the minus strand of CAZULW010000003.1, from coordinate 82,695 downwards.
ACCCTTACATTGAAGTCGAGGACACCACCACAGCCGTCATCCGTTTCAAGAATGGCGCGCTGGGTAGTATCGTCGTCAGCAACTCCCAAAAGCCCGGCATCTACGGCAAAGTACAGGTACATGGCAAGAACGGTGCTTCGGTTGGCGTACAAACGGATGGCGGTGCCATGTTTATCGCCGGCATGTCGGAAATTGCGGAGCCACCGGTCAATGATCTATGGTCGGTACCCGGTGAAGAAGAGATGCTTGAAAAATGGCAGGCAGAAGATAGCGCTTTTTTTAACAGCATTAACGCCACCGAGCACTATCACCAGCTGCAGGTTCAGGATTTTCTCCAGTCCATCATCGAGGGAAGGGACCCCATGATCACCGGAGAAGAAGGACGCAAGACGGTTGAAATATTCACGGCAATATATCGTTCTCAACGCACGAATAAGCCGGTGAAATTTCCATTGAAGCCTGAGGCGACGGATTACGGCAGGGACCTGCCATGAAGGGCGCGACTCTAAGGGGTCAAGGTGAAGATAGGCAAAACTCGAGAGAACTCAAGTTGAGGAGCATAACCCGTGCTATTTCCTAGAAAAAATACGCTCCCATTGCTGGCCGTAACCCTGCTTATCGCGGCCTGGTCCGGATGCCTGGCCAGAGCTGAAAGAGACGCTGAAGATGATTCGTAGCCTTCAGCCGGAGGTGATGCTGCGCTACCGTGGTATCGCTGCATGGGGTGATTATTTTACGCCAGAGGGACGGCATCCGGATGATTTGTTCGACAAACGAATTTTCAACCAAAAACCCTGGTCTGTCATTGGGAGTACAGGGCTGCATCCCGGCTATTCTTTCCCTGAAGACCAGCGGTATCCATCTGTTGAGTCACTTGTTCACAAATTAATCACCATCGTTTCGGTGGGCGGAACTTTTCAGTTGGGTTTTGGACCTGGACCTGATGGTAAGTTTGATCCCGCGGCCGTAATGATAATGGAGCAAATAGGGGACTGGCTTCGTATCAACGGCGAAGGCATTTACGCAACACGACCCCGGATGGTATTTAGAGAAGGTGAGCGCATCCGTTTCACACGTAGTAAGGATAGAAAGACGGTCTACGCCATAAGTATGAACTGGCCTGGAAATGATCTGACGCTAGAGAGTGTGCGGGCTGTTCCCGGGTCAGAGATTCATCTGCTCGGTGTAGATGAGCCGTTAAACTGGTACCAGCACGACAAGGGATTGGTTATTGAGATCCCCCCATCGCTCCAAGACGCCCAAAACCGGCCATGTGAGCATGCCTACGTGTTCAAGATTAAAGCCCAACACGTCATGGAGCAGGATTATTAGTCGGACTATGAAGTTGAATAAACCGAAGTGGTCGGCAAGAACTTACAGGCATCTTCATCGTATAGCTGATGCCCCCTTCGTGTGCCATGAGCATTAAGTTAATGCTGGTGATATGGTGAATTAGGCGAGAGGGCACTTCAGTAGGTCCGGCCGAAGGTCCCGGTACTTACCCCGAGGCCTCTGGAGGGGCGCAGAGTGATAAAAGGAGGAACCAGGTGCTGGAATTTTTACTGCCACAGAGTAAAAATGATGTAAGTTGCCTTAAGTGAGTCGGTGAGATAAGATGAGACAAGGTTAGATAGAATAGTCTCCACTTTTCATCCATAAACAACCATGGAGGGAATCGTATCATGAAGGAAATCACAAGAAAGCGTTTTCTATCTCAGTCCGGTAAGGGTATTGCCGGGGCCGCCTTGGGGGGGGTCGTGTTGTCAGGCGTAACTCCCTCGCGCGTGCTGGGTGCTAATGACAGAGTAGTTCTGGGATTGATTGGCGCCGGCGGGCGTGGAAAGGTCGATGCCAAAGGCCTGGCCGAACAGGAAAACGTTGAGTTTAAATACGTCTGCGATGTCAACGATTTGCGCGGCCATGACTTCATCAAGGACATGAAAGAAAAGCAGGGGTACGCGCCCAAGCGCGTCATTGAAATGCGCGATATCTTCGACGATAAGGATGTCGACGGGGTTCTCATCGCCACACCCGAGCACTGGCATGCCTTGGCGTCGATTTGGGCCTGCCAGGCCGGCAAGGATGTCTACGTTGAGAAATGTCCGACGCTGACCATCCACGAGGGGCGCAAGATGGTCGAGGCCGTGCGCAAATATAAACGCATCCTTCAGATCGGCACGCAAAACCGCAGCGGCGCCTACGGCTATTCGGCGCGCGAGTATATCCAAAGCGGCAAACTGGGCAAAGTGGTCATGGTCAAGTGTTATAACACGTTGAATGGCGGGCCGTGGTCGCCCAAGCCCGACCAGCCCGCGCCCAAAACGCTGGATTGGGACCGCTGGCTGGGACCGGCGCCGTACGTACCCTTCAATCCCGGCCGTTGTTCCAGTGGAGCGAGAGGCCGCGGCTGGCAGCAGCATTGGAACTACTGTGGGGGGCAGCTGGCCGACGATGGCAGTCACGTTCTGGACCTGGCGCGCCTGGCTATCGGCGATCCGGGCCAGCCGAAATCGGTTTTCTGCGCCGGCGGGCGCATCGCCTACAAAGACGAGCGTGAAACGCCCGACGTGCAATCCATTATTTATGATTACGGCGATTTCGCCATGACCATGGATTGCACGGAATGCATCCCGTATAACAAGAAGTCGAACAATGAGGTACGCTACGGCGATAAATTCCCATACTGGCCGCAGAACTCCACCCGCATCGAGATCTATGGTACCAAGCGCATGATGTACCTGGGTCGTCACGGCGGCGGTTGGCAGGTCTATGAAGAAGACGGCAAGGTGGTCGATTTCGATTACGGCTACAAACCCGATAAAGTCCACGAAAAGAACTTCATCGATTGCATTCGTTCGCGCAAAGACCCCAACGGCGTCGTCGAACAGGGGCATCTCAGCGCCTGTGTTGTGCACCTGGCCAACATCTCGCTGCGCGTGGGCAACAAGCAACTCTATTTCGACGCCGAGAAAGAACGCTTCACCAACAACGAAGAGGCCAACAAGCTCCTCAAGCTAGCATACCGCGAGAAGTTCCGTATACCCGAACGCGTGTGATGGTTGAGTTAAGATAGGTATCCGTATCCGGCAACCGGTAAACTGCATGGCGATATGCAGTGATAGTGGCGCCGCCGCTGGGGGCGGATAGCAGGTAAAACAGCCATGGCCGGCAGGGTAGAGGGTGAAGTTCTGCACGGCGGCTTATCTTCGACGGATTACAGCAGGGACCTGCCATGAAGGGCGCGACTCTAAGGGGTCAAGGTGAAGATAGGCAAAACTCGAGAGAACTCAAGTTGAGGAGCATAACCCGTGCTATTTCCTAGAAAAAATACGCTCCCATTGCTGGCCGTAACACTGCTTGTCGCGGCCTGGTCCGGATGTAGTCCCCTATATAATGGTCTCGCATCGAGCCACACGCTCGGGGAAACTCTACTCCCGGCATCGTCAACCCTTCCTGCCGGGCCGGTACCCCTTGTTCGAGCTCACGCGCACAATGACTACGAACACGACCGTCCCCTGCAGGATGCACTGGAACAGGGTTTTACCAGTGTCGAGGCCGATATCTATCTTATCAACGGCGAGCTGCTGGTGGCCCACGACCTGGAAGGAGTGCAGCCGGATCGAACCCTCCAATCACTCTACCTTGATCCACTGCGTGAGCGCGTGAACCAGAATGGCGGGCAGGTCTATGTCAATGGGCCGCAGTTCACACTGCTGATCGATATCAAATCGGAAGCCGAGGCGACCTACACAATGCTGCGCGAAACACTTAAGGAATATGAAGTTATACTATCCACCTCTGGACCTGACGGCCCCAAGGGAGGACCGGTGATTGTAATTATCTCCGGCAACCGCCCGCGGGAGGTCATGGCAATCGAGACAGTCCGCTACGCGTATTTCGACGGCAGACTTAAAGATTTAGGTTCCGATGCCCCGGCTACCTTCATCCCGCTTATCAGCGACAGGTGGTCTGCCCACTTCACCTGGAGCGGCGAGGGAGCTATGCCGCCGGAAGAGCGAAAAAAGTTGATAGGAATCATCGACGCGGCACATGCGGAAGGGCGACGGGTGCGCTTCTGGGCCACGCCGGATAAGCCTTCACCGGCACGCAAGGCGGTTTGGCTGGAGTTATTGGCGGCCGGCGTCGATTTGATCAACACCGACGACCTGGAAGGGCTACAGCAGTTTTTGCTTGAACACGACCCTATCTTATCCAGGGACGGCATCGGGTGCCAAATAATGCATCGTTATCCTCCCGGGAAAAGACATTATCCTGTCGTATGGTGTCTATGGTATCGGCGGTCTCTGCCTCGTCAGCGGTCCGGATATAACTATCCACAATGGCCTTCATCAGCTGATTTTGGGCCCCAATGCTCCGCAGGGATTCAAACAGTTTGGCTATCCGTACCTGGATGGCTTCCACGATCTGGGTTGCCTGCTTGAGGTGCTGGGGGTTGATGGGAGGCTGATGTTTTACCTCACCCCCGGCCCTTCGACCCTTCGCCTCCGCTCAGGACAGGCTCCGCTCAGGACGGGCCTTACGGTATTGCCTGGAATAACCCACTCCCCTTTCCCCCCTCCCTTTGAAGGGAGGGGGCTTCGTGAAACGAAGGGGGTGGGTTCTATCCAGCCATCAGCGCCTGAAACCGCGGGTGCTCCCGGAGGGGGTCCCACACGGGATCGAGCCTGAGGAGCGGCACGGTTATCTCGCTGGGAATGGATAACAGGAGCTCGAGTTGGTCTACCGCCGCGTCCTGCTCGCCCAGCATGGCGTAGATTCTTGCCAGGTCCAATATAAAATGAGGCCCATAATAGGCATCCCTGGAGAGCGGCAGGATCTCAACGGCCAGTTTGCCCTCCCTGATGGCCTCCTCCCGGCGTCCCAGACCGGCATAGGCGATACCAAGGTTCGAGTGGGCTACGTAATCATCCCGATCTATCCTGACCAGCTCTTCTTGTTCCACTCTCGCCGAGTCGTAGTAGGTTGCCGCCTGCTCCGGCTGGCCCAGATACCGGTAGATGTCTGCCTTCCTTAAAAAACCTCCAGTTCTGGCCTTTTCTATGTCCAGCGCTTTCTGATAGTCCCGGGCGAGTATTTCGATATACGAGCGCTGGTTAATCAATATATCAGGGCGTATATTTTCAAGTGCCTCCTGATAAACACCCCGTGCCTTCTCAATATCACCATTCGAGAAGAGATAAACTTCAGCCTTTCGGTCATAAGGCATATCGTCTCTGGGGAAAAGGAATATACCGAGGTCGGCAAAACGTTCGGCTTCGGCCCAGTTGCGCATACGCGAATAAGTCCTCGATAGATTGACAATATAATCCGATTGACGAGGGTCCAGATCGACCGCCTTTTTGAAAGCGTCCACAGCCACTTCCCATTTACCCTCCATGCGTTTTATAAAGCCCAAACGCGCAATAATTTCACTGTTGCCGGGCTGGCCCTTCAGACCCAGTTCCACCTGCTCAAGGGCTGCCTCCCAATCTCCTAAGCCTTCGTGGTAATAATGCCCGTGTGCCAGGTAAACTTCAGGATGATCAGGATCAAGGGCCAGCGCTTTGTCCAGGGCGCTTTTTGCCTCGGCGAGACGTTCCGGTGTACGATCATCGTGTTGGCGAAGCATGTGCACGTGTGCCCCTGAAAGCCGGGCCCAGGCCAGGGCGAAATCCGGGTCCAGTTCAACCGCTTTTTCATACATGGCGATGGCGTCTTCTACTGCGGATTCCCTGCCAGCTCCCACTTCCGTCCAATGCCGATAGTAAAAGGTGTTCCCCATCAGGTAATAGTCGTAGGCTTCCGGGTTATCGGTAGGTACTGCTTCAACATAACTTTTCTCTTCAGGTGTAAGGGTGACCTTCAGGGCCATGGCGATCTGCTGGGCCACATCGCTCTGGATGGCGAAGACGTCGGTCAGGTCGCGGTCATAGGTTTCGGCCCAGAGGTGCTCTTCGGTTTTGGCGTCCACCAGCTGGCTGGAGATGCGCACCCGGCTGTCGGCCCGCCGGACGCTCCCTTCAAGAATAGTTGCTACCCCCAGCTCCCGGCCGATGTCCCGTATGCGCTTCTCAGTATTCTTGTACTGCATGACGGAGGTACGGGCAATGACTTTCAGGTCACCGATCTTGGAAAGGTGGGTCAGAATATCGTCGGTAATGCCGTCACAGAAATATTCCTGTTCCGGGTCGGCACTCATATTAATAAAGGGCAGCACAGCGATGGACTTTGCCCCCAGTGCGGCTTCCGGGCTAGGCCGGCCCCACCACGACCACGCCGCCGCGATGACCGCCAGCACGGCGACAACGGCCAGGGTCTTATTGCCGATGACGATGTGGCGCGGTGCTTTGGCCGCGGTGGGCTCCCGTTCAGGCTTGGCCCGCACCAGGCCCTCTGCGGTGAGGTCGAAGGCCCAGGCCATACCGACGGCGATGGGGAAGCCGACGGCCAGCATAATGATGATCAGGCTGCCGCCCCATTCAGGAATCTTGAGGTAGTCAAAGGCGCCGTCAATGATCTGGATGACGATAAAAGCCACGCCCGCATATACCACCGCCACCCGGAATACCCGGCGTCGCCGGAGCTCGGTGAGGAAGGCGGCGAGTCTGGAAGGAGTGTCGGGCATGGTTCGGTTCCCTTGAATAAAAGTCCGGTACGAGAATCAATTTAATATGAGGCTAAATATGGGGCTAAATAAAGGGTAATACAAGGGATTTAGAAATCAGGACTTCCCCCGAAAATTAGACTCTTGAGTTTTTAACCTGCCTGTCCGGCATCCTGACGGGCCTGTCTCCAGCGGCTTACCCGGCTTCCTGACGGGCTTGCCCCGACGTTTCTGTCGGGGCCAGACGGGTTGACTTATCGAAAGATATGGCGACTGATCCCGCAGGGATCCATTCGGACAAGTGGAGCAGGCTGTTTTCTGGGAAAAAACCCCGTTGGCCCTGTAAAACCCCTTTTCGCGCACCTGGCGAACGACAACTAATCAATTGTTGAATGTCGAATGTTGAATGATGAATATCTTTCCCAGCAGTAAATCGCTCCCACCCTCTCCTGCTCTCCTTATTTCCTTCTCTCCTCTTCGCTCTTCTCCGCGCTCTTTGCGTCCTTTGCGGTTAGTTTCTTTTTATTCGTGCTAATTCGTGTCAATTCGTGGCTAAAATTTCCTTCGCGGCCTTTGCGTCCCCATCCCCCGCCAACGGTGGGGAAACGCCCTGCATGGCAAATACCTCTAAATTTTACCTGATATTCCGGGGGAACTCCTGCTGGGGGAGAATACCTTGACTTGAATTTTGACAGCAAGGTAACTTTTCGCTCTTAAATTTCAGGGGGAACGTAACCTGTATAGCGATTTTGCACCGATTCCGATTTTCATTCTTCTCTCCGTGGCTATTATCGTTGTAGCACTGATCCTTCAACGCCTACTTGCACCTTTCAAGCGCGGTACCCTGAAGGATTCAACCTATGAATGCGGTGAGGAGGCTGAAGGGAGCGCCTGGGTTCAGTTCAATATCCGCTTCTATATCATCGCCCTGATTTTCCTCATCTTCGATGTGGAGATGGTGATCCTGTTTCCTTGGGCGGTTGTGTTCAAAGATATTGGTCTGGTGGCCTTCGTGGAGATGCTCATTTTCCTGTTCATCCTCACAGTCGGTCTTGTGGCCGTTTGGCGCCGGCGGGATCTTGACTGGGTGAAGATGGTCCTCCCTTATGCCCGCGGCCGCTATGCCCGCCTGTCCAGGGACTCAGATTAAGGACAGGGTGAATCCCTGACCCCCACTAAAAGCTGCTTCGGGGCACAGAAGAACGATAAGGTTCAGCAATGGATTATTCCCTGGTAAACAGATTTGACCAGGACAATGTCGTGGTAGGCAAGCTGGACCAGCTGATAAACTGGGCCCGCTCGGGCTCACCGTGGTTTTTTCAGTTCGGTCTGGCGTGTTGCGCCATCGAGATGATCGCTGCCGCCCAGCCCCGCTATGACCTGGAGCGGTTTGGCATCATGCCCCGGGCCACGCCCCGCCAGGCTGATGTTATGATTGTGTCCGGTACGGTCACCATGAAAATGGCCAGCAGGCTCAAGCGGCTCTACGAGCAGATGGCTAACCCCAAATACGTAGTCTCGATGGGCAGTTGTGCCAACAGCGGTGGCCCTTACTGGCAATATGGATACCATGTGGTAAAAGGCGTGGACCTGGTGGTACCGGTGGACGTCTATATTCCGGGCTGTCCCCCCAGACCGGAAGCATTGATAGAGGGGTTGCTGCACCTTAAGAAGAAGATCAGGGAAGACACTCCCCTGCGAAAAGTGTCCTAGCGCTCGGCCGGCCACAACGCCATGGAATTTTCAGAGATTGTTAGACAGCTAGAGTCTGCTTTCCCGGAAGCCGTGGCCTCGGTTGATGATACGGCCCTCTGGGTATTGATAGCGCCTGAGCATTGGCTGGTCGTAGCAGAGTATCTTAAAACCGATCCCGGGACCACCTTTGATTCCCTCATGTGCCTTACCGGATATGACAAGGGCCCCGGCGAGCCGCTGGGTGTGGCCTACAACCTGCAATCCATGGAGCACAGGCACAAGCTGGAGGTACGCGTCGAGACTCCCCGGGATGACGGAGTGATCCCGTCGGTGGCTCATCTATGGCGTACCGCCGACTGGCATGAACGTGAGGTTTTCGACCTTTTCGGTATCACCTTCGAGGGCCACCCCGACCTACGGCGCATCCTGCTGCCTGACGATTGGGTGGAGTATCCACTGAGAAAGGACTACCAGACACCCACTGACTATCGAGGTATCCCCGTGCCCAAAGACAAACGAGGCTGGGAATGACCGCCGCTGAAGCAATCCGGAAGAACTTCGGCGTGGTGGAAGCGGAAGAGATGGTCATCAACATGGGGCCCCAGCATCCCAGTACGCACGGCGTGTTGCGGCTGAAAATTCGAACCGATGGCGAGATTGTCTCCCATATCGAGCCGCACATCGGCTACCTGCACCGCTGTTTTGAAAAGCATTGCGAGAACCTGACCTACCCGCAGGTGATCCCTTATACCGACCGCTGCGATTACCTGGCTTCCATGAACAACAACCACATCTATGCCCTGGCGGTGGAAAAACTCATGGGGCTTGAGGTTCCCGAAAGGGTGGAGTACATTCGGCTGATCATGGCCGAGCTCCAGCGCATCGCCAGTCACCTGATGGCAGTAGGGGCCCATGGGCTGGATACCGGCGGCATTACTCCCATCACCTACACCTTCCGCGACCGGGAGCGCGTCCTGGACCTGTTCGAGTACACCTGCGGTGCACGACTGCTCTATAATTATATCTGGATCGGTGGTGTGTCCCACGACCTGCCACTAAACTTTGTGCAGTACGCCACCGAGTTCCTCGATTACTTCGAGCCTAAAATCACCGAGTACAACCGCCTTTTAACATACAACAAGATTTTTATTGAGCGCACGGCAGATATAGGAGTGCTGCCGCCCGACGTGGCGGTTAACTACGGCGCCTCCGGTCCCGTTCTCAGGGGATCGGGCGTCCAGTGGGACTTGCGCCGTGATGACCCCTACTCGATATACGACCGTTTTGAATTTAACATTCCCATCGGAAGGGGCGAGATGGGCACGGTGGGCGACAGCTGGGATCGCTATTTTGTACGCGTACGGGAGATGGAGGAGAGCATTAAGATCCTGCGCCAGGCGCTGGCCCAGCTGCCCGAAGGCGGGGACGTTCACGCTGCGGTACCCAAGAAAGTCCGACCGCCGGAAGGGGCCATTTATTTCCGCGGTGAAAATCCCCGTGGTGAACTGGGCTTTTACATCATCAGTGACGGTTCGCTCAAGCCCTACCGCCTGAAGATGCGTTCGCCCGCCTTTGTCAACCTGTCCCTCTTCAGCGAAATCGCCACCGGCTGGATGCTCGCCGATATCATTTCCATCCTGGGCAGTTTGGATATCGTGCTGGGGGAGATTGACCGGTGAATTCCTTTATCGATACCCTGGTAGACTTTTGCACCGGTTTGCTGGGAATGCCGCGGGATACAACCGGACTTGTGCTGCTCGTTGCGGCCGTGGCCCTGGGTCTGGTGGTGTTTCTCTTCATGGCGGTCAATGCCCTGGTGGCCGTCTATTTTGAGCGCAAAGTATCGGCCTTCATGCAGGACCGCCTGGGGCCGATGGAGGTGGGCTTCTGGGGTTTCCGGGGCGGTAAGCGCTTCTGGGGCGGCATCGCCCAGACGGTAGCGGACGCCTTGAAGCTGGTGGTCAAAGAAGACATCATCCCCGAAAAGTCCGACCGCAAGCTGTTTGTCGTGGGGCCGTTCATCCTTTTCGGCGCCGCCTTCTGCGCCTTCATCGGTATTCCCATCGGTTACGGAATGGTAGTCTCTGATTTCAACATCGGCATTTTCTATGTAGTGGCAATCAGCTCGGTAGGCGTGATCGGAATCATCCTATCGGGGTGGGCTTCGAACAACAAGTGGTCGCTATATGGCGCTATCCGTTCGGTTGCGCAGATTGTCAGCTACGAGGTGCCGTTGGGCATGTCGCTGCTGCTGGTGGTGATGGTAGTGGGCAGCCTCCAGTTCCGCGATATTGTGTTCTGGCAGGAGCAGCACCGGTGGTTCCTGTTTCACAGCCCCTTTACCGTCGTGGCCTTTGTGGTATTTTTCCTGTCCGGTGTGGCCGAAGCCAACCGGACCCCCTTCGACATCCCCGAGGCCGAATCGGAGCTGGTGGCAGGCTATATGACCGAGTACTCCGGCTTCCGGTGGGCTATCTTTTTCCTTTCGGAGTATGCCTACATGGCTGTCGTCTCACTCATGACCGCTATTGTCTTTCTGGGGGGCTGGTTGTCACCTATCGGAGGACTGCTCCGCTTGTTCGGTGTGCCGGATGGCTGGTATTACCTGGATGGGGCTCTCTGGGGCGTCTTCTGGATTTCAATCAAGGCGATCTTCTTCATTTTCGTCATGATGTGGTTCCGGTGGACCTGGCCCCGCCTGCGGGTGGACCAGCTGATGTACACCGCCTGGAAGGTGTTTCTGCCCATCGCCCTGCTGAACATCTTCTTCGTCGGTATCTGGGAACTGATTTTCGCTTAGAGTATGACTATGGCTGGCGAGACAAGACAATACTTTCAGAATATGGGTTTGGTACTTACAACCCTCTGGGACGGTTTGTGCGTGACGATGGGCCATTTTATCAGGAAGAAAAAGCTTAACGCCACCCTCCAGTATCCCCGCGAGCGGTGGCCCATCCCGGAGCGGCATATCGGCTTTGAGGAGACCAAGTACAACGTCATCCGCTGCCGCCTGCATGTAGACATTGACGACTGCATCGGCTGCATGCAGTGCGTACGAGCCTGCCCGGTGGACTGCATTAAGATCGAGACCGTCAAGCTGCCCAAGGACACCGAGCTGGATTCCCTGCCGGGCAGCACCCAGACCAGCACCACCTCCCAGGGCAGCCCCAAGCGCCTGCTGGTCATCCGCTTCGATATCGACATGAGCGAGTGCATGTACTGCAACCTGTGCACTTACCCCTGCCCAGAGGAGTGCATCTACATGGTGGGCGGGCCCAACAGCCACCGGCACCCCATTGACTATGAATTTTCCGTGCGCAACCGGGACTCGCTGGTGTATCAGTTCGCGACCGCCACGGATGAGGAAGTGGAAAACGGGGTCAAGCTGGCAGGCGTGTCCAATCCTCGCCATGCACGGGCGGAGCGGCGGACCAAGTATCGTGGGGAGGTCGCTTGTGAAGAAGTAGCAGTAGCAGTGGCAGTGGCAGGCTCTGGGGCTGGCGCAGCTGCTGCTACTGCCACTAAAGAAGTCCCTGTCCCGGAAAAGGCCCCAGCGAAGGAGGGCGAAGAAAAAGTCGACCTGGCGGTTCTGAACGCTATCTCGGATCGCATCGCTAGAAGTAAGGCCAAAGCGATCCTCAATAAGACTCTGCGTCAGGGGAGCTCCCCAAAGGACGCGGCGCAGGAGATCCGGGCCACCCTTAAAGAGTTGGGCAAACTGGATGGCGAGGTGGAGGCCATCCTCGCCCGGCTGGAGAAATAGGCAGCTTATGGGGAATGCAGTGTTTATCGGGATTGCGGTTCTGGTGGTGGTCACTGCCTTCTTTGTAGTGACAACCAGGAACCTGGTGCATTCGGCGGTGGCGCTCATGGGAACCCTGTTCGGCGTGGCGGGACTGTATGTGTTCCTGTACGCGGATTTCATGGCTGCCGTCCAGGTGGTGATCTATGTCGGGGGGATTCTGGTGCTGATTATCTTTGGCGTGATGCTCACCCACAGAATCGCTACACCGGTCCTGATCCAGACCAGCATGCCGAATCGCGCCTTTGCCGCTGTGGTTGTTTTTCTCATTTTTCTCGGCCTGACAACTCTCATGTTTCGCACCCCCTGGCACGAAGGAGCGGCAGCCCCGGCGGAGGGCACCGTAGCTACCATCGGAAAAGCGTTGATGACCAAATACCTGCTCCACTTTGAAGTGGCCAGCGTGCTGCTGCTGCTGGCCCTGCTGGGAGCGGCCTACCTATCGAGGCGGGAAGATGGATAGCCTCCAATCCTATCTGTTCCTCAGCATCATCCTGTTCTGCTTCGGCCTATATGGGGTGATGACCCGCCGCAATGGCGTGGCGATCCTCATGGGGATCGAGCTGATCCTGAATTCGGCCAACCTGAACCTGGTGGCCTTTAACCGCTTCGGCGGCCTGTCAGGCCTCCTGCCGGGACACGTCTTTGCCCTGTTCGTGATCATCATGGCCGCCTCGGAGGCAGCGGTGGCCCTGGCGATTATCATCAACCTGTACAAGACCTTCCATACCGTGAACGTTGATGAGGCCCGGGAGATGAGGGGGTAGCTATGGACGCCCGGACACAGTTTACCCTGATCATCCTTTTCCTGCCGCTGGCGTCCTGCGTACTGCAGATTTTCTTTGGGCGGCGCCTGGGACCCAGGGGTGTCTGGATTTCAGTAGTCGCCGAATTCGTTACCCTGGTCCTCGCCTTCAGTATGCTCGCAACGGTCATGCTGGGCACGCCCATGCATCACTATCCGGAGGTGGAGTGGTTCTCTCTGGGCACTTTCACCCTGACCCTGGGTTTCCAGCTGGACAACGTCGCCGTGGTCATGCTCACCATCGTGGCCATCATCTCCTCCTTCGTCCACCTGTATTCCGTGGAATACATGCGGGGGGATGTGCGCTACACCCGCTACTTCGGCTACCTGGGCTTGTTCACCTTTTCCATGAACGGCATCGTCGTGGCCCACAGCCTCATCATGATGTTCGTGTTTTGGGAGCTGGTGGGTCTGAGTTCCTACCTGCTCATCGGGCACTGGTTTGAAAAGGATTCCGCCGCGGCCGCCGGCACGAAGGCCTTCCTCACCAACCGGGTGGGGGACATCGGCATGTTCATCGGCATCATGCTCTTCTGGACGGCCACCGGCTCGTTCACTTTCCACGGCCTGTTTGAAGCCGTGGACGTTGAGGGGGCGAACCTCTTCGCCGGGCAGACCACCCTCTTGACGGTAGCAGGCATCATGATATTCATGGGGGCGGTGGGCAAGTCGGCCCAGTTCCCGCTGCACATCTGGCTGCCCGACGCCATGGAAGGCCCCACGCCCGTCTCATGCCTCATCCACTCCGCCACTATGGTGGCCGCCGGGGTCTATATGATGGTCCGCATGTTCCCCGTCCTGACGCCGGACGCCCTGCTGTTCGTGGGGGCTGTCGGCGCTATTACCGCCGTATTGGGGGCGCTCATTGCCATCACGCAATTTGACATTAAGCGGGTCCTGGCCTATTCTACCGTCAGCCAGCTGGGCTATATGATCATGGCGGTGGGCATGGGGGCCCAGCAGGCGGCCTTCTTCCATCTGGGAACCCACGCCATGTTCAAGGGCCTGCTGTTCCTCTGTTCCGGCTCTGTCATCCACGCCATGCACCACGCCCTAAACGAGAAGGGAGATCACTCCACCGATCCCCAGGACATGCGTAATATGGGGGGGCTGCGCCGGAAGATGCCCATCACCTACGTTACGATGCTGATCGGCGCCCTGGCGATTTCGGGGGTGCCCCTGTTCAGCGGATTTCTCAGCAAGGACGCCATCCTGGCTGGCACCCTGGCGTTCGCCGGGGAGCATCACCAGTGGTGGGCGGTGCTGTTCCCCATCGCGGGCTTCGGGGCGGCGGCCCTCACCGCCTTCTATATGTTCCGGCTTATGTTCATGACCTTCCACGGCAAACCGGCGGATGAGGAGGTGCGTGACCATGCCCCGGAATCACCGGCGGTTATGACCGTACCCCTGGTGGCCCTGGCGGTGCTCTGCCTGCCCCTGTTCTTCACGCTGCCGGGTCTGAATCCCTTCCACGCCGAAGGGTGGTTTACCTACGTCATCCCCCAGGCTGAGAACCTCACCGGCTTTGCCGAGCTGGGTGTGGAGCACCTGGAACAGGGCTTCCATGAGGCCCACGGCAGCGCTATGACCCTTTCCATGATCGTGGCCGGCCTGGGGATCGTCATGTCTGTGCTTTTCTACCTGCTGGGCTGGCTGAATCCCAGAGCGTGGGCGGAGCAGCTGCGGCGCGTGGGGGTCTATCAGCTCTCATTCTACAAGTTCTATTTCGATGAAATTTATAACGCCCTTATTTACCGGCCCTTCCTGTGGCTGACCGATAAGATCGCCTGGATCGACTGGGACCTGTGGGACCAGTGGTTTATCGACGGCTGGGGCCGCAATACCATCCGGGCGGGCAACGCCTCCGGCTGGCTGGATTACCACTGGCTGGATCAGATTGTCATCGACGGCTTCGGCCGCCTCATCGATGGACTAGGCGCAATCGGCCGCAAGCTTCAGACCGGGCGGGTTCAGAACTATCTCATGTGGGCGCTGGCCGGCGCGGTTATCGTCTTTCTGGTAGCGGCGAGTATCTGATGCCGGGTCGTTATCATATATGCCGAGAAGATCAAATAGGAAAGCTTGATTAAATGGAAACTTACATTTTAACCCTACTTGTATTCCTGCCAGTGCTTGGAGGCGGGGTAATATTGCTGGTTCCGAAGGGGCGGATTGACCAGATCAAGTGGATTGCGGCGGGGTTTACCGGCCTGCAGGTCCTGCTGGCTTTCTGGCTATTCGGCGCGTTCGACCGCTCCAGTGACGTAATCCAGTTTGCCGTGAAGGCGGCCTGGATACCGTCCTTTAATATCCATTATCACGTGGGCGTGGACGGTCTCTCCATGCCTATGGTCTTTCTGACGGCGCTGCTCTCCTTCATCTCCATCATCGCCAGTTGGAAAATTGACAAAGCCCCCCGGGGCTACTTCAGCCTGTTCCTGTTGCTGGACGCCGGCATGATGGGGGTCTTCGTTTCGCTGGACTTCTTCCTGTTCTACATGTTCTGGGAGGTCATGCTGCTGCCCATGTACTTCCTCATCGGGATATGGGGTGGTCCCCAGCGGCAGTACGCGGCCATCAAGTTTTTCCTGTACACCCTCTTCGGGTCGGTACTCATACTGCTGTCCATGCTGGCCCTGTACTTCTATACCGAGCCGCATACCTTCAGCCTGATCACCCTCATCCAGGAGGCTCCCAAGATCGACGTGCAGCTATGGGGAACGGATATCAAGTGGCTCATCTGGGTGGCCTTGTTTATCGGCTTTGCCATCAAGGTGCCCATCTTCCCCTTCCACACCTGGCTGCCCCTGGCCCACGTGGAAGCGCCCACGGCGGTCTCGGTGATCCTGGCAGGCGTGCTACTGAAGATGGGGACCTACGGCCTGCTGCGGATCAGCTACCCCCTGCTGCCGGACCAGGCCGTGGCCTTCGCTTATACCCTCGCCATTCTGGGAGTGATCAATATTATCTGGGGCGCGGCCAACGCCATCGCCCAAGTGGACCTGAAGCGGATGGTGGCCTACTCATCCATCAGCCATATGGGGATGGTGCTGCTGGGCATGGCGGCGGTAGTGAGCACAAGCCGGGGCGGCGCCCAGGCGGGCATGAACGGAGCCGTGCTGCAGATGTTCAACCACGGCACCATCACGGCCATGCTCTTCCTGTTGGTGGGGGTCATCTACGACCGGGCCCACCACCGCTACATCGTCTATCCCAAGGATTATGAGGATGAGGCCCTCCGGGGGCAGCCGGGTTTCGGCGGCCTGGCGACGAATCTGCCCGTTTACTCGGGCTTCGTGGCCCTGGCCTTTTTCGCCGGGCTGGGACTGCCGGCCCTGTCAGCATTTATCAGCGAGGCCCTGTGCTTCATCGGCGGCTTCACCGCCTTCCGGACCCTTACCATCATCGGCACGGTGGGTATTCTGCTGAACGCCACCTATTTCCTCCGGGCTTTCCAGCGCATGTTTATGGGGCAGCCTGCTGAAAAATGGTCCGGGCTGAGCGATATGTCTGCCCGCGAGATCGGATTCATGGCGCCCCTGGCGGCGATCGTCATCTTCCTGGGAGTCTACCCCCGGCCGGCCCTGGACATCATGGCCGCCACGCTGGATCGCCTGATCGACCTGGTGACGATGGTTTCGCAAATAGCGGTTCAGTAGCAGTGGCAGTAGCAGTGGCAGTAGGCAGTGGCAGTGGCAGTATAAGAGCAAACGGATTATGAGTGGGAGCTTTAAAGATCTTTAAGGTTTACAAGCAGGCTTACGAGCTGGCGATGGAGATATTCCAGGTTTCGCGTACATTTCCTAAAGCAGAGACTTATGCTCTAACCGATCAGATCAGGCGCTCTTCCCGTTCGGTGTGCGCCAATATCGCTGAAGCATATCGCAAGCGGAGGTACACAAAACACTTTACTTCCAAAATTACGGATGCCGATGGGGAAGCCAGCGAAACCCTGGTATGGATTGATTTTGCCAGGGATTCAGGTTATATCTCCGATGATGTTCATAATTCGCTAATTAATGGGTACCAGGAAGTAGGAAAAATGCTAGGTGGCATGGCCAACCATCCCGAGCGATTCCTCCCTAAGGACTTTCAAATTTCCGATGAATTGTCCATTTATGGGATCGATAATGAGTAAGCACTTGACTGCTACTGCAACTGCTACTGCCACTAGGAAGGCTACCTTAAAAAAGCATGCCTAACATCCAAAGCCTGACCTATTTCCTGCCCGAGCTGATCCTCACAGCCTCCGTGGTGGTGATCATCCTGGTGGACGTCTTCTTCAGGGGCCGGGACCGCAGCCGGATCGTCTGGCTGTTGAGCCTGGGGGCTTTAGTTGTCACGGCGGTGTTCCTGTTCATCCAGACAACGCCTTCTGATGCCATTTTCTACGGAGCCCTGGCCGTGGACCCCTACAGCCGGTTCTTCAAATGGATCTTCCTGGTGGCCACCGCCATTATCTACGTTGTCTCCCCCTACACGAAGGAATTGGATGGTAATCCCAGGCATGAATATTACCTCTTCATCCTGGTGGTCGTGTTCGGCATGTTCCTCATGGCCTCGGCCCTGGACCTGATCATCATCTATTTGTCCATCGAGATCGTGAGCATTGGCTCGTTCATCCTGGCGGGCTTCCTTAAACAGGAGCGGCTCTCTAGCGAATCCTCCCTCAAATACGTCATCTACGGGGCCCTTTCTTCGGGTGTAATGCTGTACGGCCTGAGCCTGCTGTTCGGGATTGCCGGCTCCACTAATGTATTTGAGGTCCAGGCGGCCCTGTCAGGTATGCCCGAAGAGGCCCACCTCACGCTGGTGGTGGCCCTGCTGCTGGTCCTGACGGGCTTCGGCTACAAGATCGCCATGGTGCCTTTCCACTTCTGGACGCCGGACGTCTACCAGGGGGCGCCCACTACCATCACCGCCTACCTGTCGGTGGCGCCCAAGGCCGCCGGGTTCGCCCTGGCGCTGCGGATACTGGGCATCGTCTTCGGCGCCAGCCCCGACATGAACCTGGGCGCCTGGCTGCCGGTTGAAGGCCTCCCCTTTGGTACCTTGATCGCCATTTTTTCCGCCGCCACCATGACGGTGGGCAATGTCATCGCCATCCAGCAGAGCAGCGTCAAGCGGCTGCTGGCCTATTCCAGCATCGCCCATGCCGGCTACATGCTCATGGCCGCCACCATCCTGAACGCCCAGGCTCTCCGCGCCATCATGTTCTACCTGGCGGTTTACCTGTTCATGAACCTGGGGGCCTTCCTGGTGGCCATCTTTATCCGCAACCAGTACGGCTACGACGAGATCGAGGAGTGGAAGGGCCTGGGTTTTCAGGCGCCGGCAGTGGCCGTTGCCATGGGCATCTTCCTTTTCAGCCTTACCGGCTTGCCGCCCACCGCCGGATTCGTGGGCAAAGTCTACCTCTTTTCGGTACTGATCGAAGCCAGGCAGTTCTGGTGGCTGGCTGTGCTGGGGGTGTTAAATTCGGTGGTGTCACTGTACTACTATATGAGGATTATGAAGGCGATGTTCTTTGATGGTGAGCCTACCGGTGAAACGATCTCGGACCATCCGGCGCTGGCCGGGACCATCCTGGCGTTGATAGTGCCGGTATTGCTCTTCGGGGTGTACTGGAGTCCGTTGATGAACCTGGTTCAGTCCTCCTTGGAATTTTTCAGTCAGGGCATGTGATGCGCCGGGTTTCATGCTGCCTGTAAGTATGGCTCTCCCTGCCGCCACATCGGTAAAGGCTGATCCTACCGAGCGTCCGGTCTCCGATTCACGGGTGGTGATGAACGAAATGGTACTGCCCAACGACGCCAATATGCTGGGGAGTGTGCTGGGCGGGAAGGTGATGCACCTGATGGATATGTGCGCGGCCATGGCGGCCATGCGCCATTGTCGCAAGGTGATAGTGACGGCTTCGGTGGACCATCTGAGCTTTCACCACCCCGTGAAAGTGGGTGAGATCATGATCCTCATGGCCTCGGTGAACTACGCGGACCGCACCTCCATGGAGGTGGGTGTGCGGATCGAGGCTGAGCATCCCATCACCGGGGAAAAGCGGCACACCAGCTCGGCCTACCTCACCTTCGTTGCTCTGGACGAAGAGGGGCGCCCCACGCCGGTGCCTAAGGTAATGCCCACTACGGAGGATGAGAAGCGCCGCTATGAGGCGGCCCGGAAGAGAAGAGAGGAACGTCTCAAGCGTATCAAGGCCGAGGGTTCCCGGCCATGACCGTATTATATTCGACTGGATCATGATCAGCGACTACTTACCTGTCCTGTTTGTGTTTGCCCTGGCGGCGGGATTTGCCGTCTCGCTGTTGCTGCTCACCCACATCGTTGGACCGCGGGTAAGGGATAAGGTCAAACTCTCTCCCTATGAGTCGGGCATGGACCCGCTGGCCCCCACTCATACCCGCCTCAATATTCGTTACTTCATCGTGGGACTGGTGTTTATCATCTTCGATATCGAGGTGGTCTTCCTCTATCCCTGGGCGGTGGTTTTCAGGGATTTCATCGTACGGAGTCCCTTTATCCTCTACGAGATGTTGTTCTTCCTGGCCGTGCTGCTCTTCGGCTATGTGTACGTCTGGCGGAAAGGAGTGTTTGAATGGGAGTAGATCGAAGCGTGAAGGGAAACTGGCTGACCACTACGATCGATGCCTTTGCCAACTGGGCACGGAAGAATTCGCTCTGGCCCATGCCTTTCGGGACCGCCTGCTGCGGGATTGAGTTCATGTCGGTTATGGCCTCGCGCCACGACCTGGCGCGGTTCGGTGCCGAAGCCATCCGGTTCTCACCACGGCAGTCGGACCTGCTCGTTGTAGCGGGGCGGATTCCAATCAAGATGATGCCCGTCCTGACCCGCATCTACGAGCAGATGCCGGAGCCCAAGTGGGTGATAAGCATGGGGGCCTGCGCCTCCTGCGGCGGGGTGTTCAATACCTACAGCGTGATCCAGGGTATCGACAACTTCATCCCGGTGGATGTATACATTCCCGGGTGCCCGCCGCGGCCTGAGGCCTTCCTCGACGCGCTCATCAAGATTCAGAAGCTGATCGAGCGGGATTCCCTGAGCCACTATAAGCCGCCGGTGGAAGAAACCACTACCTAGATCTATGCTGCCCAAGCATCAACTGGCCGTTTTCCTCAAGGATAAGTTCCCCGATTCCTTCCTTGAGATAACCGATTTCCGGGATATGCTGACCATTCATATCCGCGGCGCGCAGGTGCTTGATCTACTGAGAACGCTGAAAACCGACCCTAGGTTCGCCTTCAACTTTCTTGCGGATATCACGGCGGTAGATCATCTGGAGACGGGCGGGCAGGCCCGCTTTGCGGTGGTCTATCACCTCCTCAACCAGTATGAGGCCCGGCGGATCGTGGTCCGCGCATGGGTGGATGAGGAGCATCCCTCACTGCCGTCCGTCTGCCCCCTGTGGAATACGGCTGACTGGCAGGAGCGGGAGGTCTATGACCTGTTCGGCATCGAGTTCAGCGGCCATCCGAACCTGAGGCGCATCATGACCCCCGATGACTTCCGGTACCACCCCCTGCGGAAGGACTATCCCCTCCAGGGGCGCGGGGAACGGAGCAACTTCCCGGTAATAAAACGCCGTATCGGCAGCAAGTGGCAGGAAGCGAAGAGCGTCGAATGACCCTGGAAGCCAAAGAGCTGAGCACCGAGAAGCTGGTCCTGAACTTCGGGCCTTCCCACCCTGCCACCCACGGAACCCTCCGGGTGGTTATGGAGATTGATGGCGAAGTGGTCACCAAGGTCACACCGGAGATCGGCTTCCTCCACTGTGGATTTGAAAAGCTGGGCGAGCACCTGGACTACAATCAGTACATTACCGTTACCGACCGGATGAACTACTTTTCGCCCATGTGCAACAACGTCGCGTTCGCCCTGGCGGCGGAGAAGCTGCTGGATATTGAGGTGCCCAGGCGCGCCCGGTATATCCGGGTATTAATGTGCGAGTTGTCCCGCATCGCTGATCACGTGCTGCAGATCGGGATGCAGGCGGTGGATATCGGGGCCTTTACTGTCTTTCTTTACGGTTTCCGCCTGCGGGAGCGGATCTACGATCTGTTTGAGCTGGCTTGCGGGGCCCGCCTCACCACCAGCTATACCCGGGTAGGGGGCCTCATGCGGGACCTGCCCGATACTTTCATACCGGCGGCGCGTGAGTTGCTGGACAGGGTTCCTGCCACCATCAAGGAAATTGACGGCCTGCTGACCCACAACCGCATCTGGTTGGACCGGACCAGGGATATCGGCGCCATCGGCCACGATGATGCCATCTCGTACGGCCTGACCGGGCCCGTCGCGCGGGCATCCGGCGTGGATTACGACCTGCGGGTAAAGGAACCTTACTCTTCTTACGAGGACTTCGACTTTGATGTTATTATCGGCAAGAACGGCGACGTTTACGACCGCTACCTCTTACGGCTCAACGAGATACGGGAAAGCATGAAGATCTGCCGTCAGGTTCTGGAGAAGCTGCCGGGCGGCCCGGTTAACGTTGACGCCGATTCCAAGTATATTCTCCCGCCCCGGGACGAGATGTTCAATTCCATTGAGGGGCTGATTCACCATTTTATGATCACCATGGAGAACCAGGGTTTTACCCCTCCGGTGGGCGAGGCTTACGTCCCCACCGAGAGTCCGAACGGGGAGCTGGGCTATTTCCTCGTCAGCGACGGCGGCCGGGAACCCTACCGGGTGCGGACCCGTCCTCCATCATTAATCAACTACTCGGCGTTTCCCGCAATGATGGAAAACATGACTGTGTCGGATACGGTGGCGATTCTGGGAAGCCTGAATGTGATTGCCGGGGAGCTGGACCGGTGAGTTTTACCTTCACGGCTGACCGGAAGAAGCGTTTCAGCGCTCTGCTGAGTCAGTATCCGGACAAACGGTCCATTACTTTGCCGGCCCTGCACCTGGCCCAGGAACAGGAGGGCTACCTCACCAGGGAGACTATCGAAGCCCTGGCACAGATGCTGGACATCACCCCCGCTTCCCTGATGGATACAGTCTCTTTCTATACCATGTTCCATGCCGGGCCACGCGGGAAGTACCTGCTTCAGGTGTGCCAGACCCTTTCGTGCAGCCTGGCCGGGGCGGACGAGATCGTAGACCACCTTTCCCGCAAGTACCAGATAAAGGCGGGTGAGACCACGCCGGACGGGAGGTTCACTCTCCTCAAGGTGGAGTGTCTGGGGGCCTGTGGAACGGCGCCCGTTGTGCAGATCAACGACGATTATTATGAGAAGGTAACCACGGAGAAGCTGAACCG
Organism: uncultured bacterium; assembly: GCA_964621455.1. Taxonomy (GTDB): domain Bacteria; phylum Fidelibacterota; class Marinisomatia; order SCGC-AAA003-L08; family TS1B11. The sequence continues at coordinate 60,487 of CAZULW010000003.1, read as the reverse complement.
GATACTGGACAAGCTGTCATGACAGAAGAGATTAACCACAGAGATCACAGAGATCGCAGAGAAGAAAGAAAATCAGACAGGATAAGAAAGAAGATTAGTTCATGGTCTTGATGAAAAAAAATCTCAGCGGTCTCTGCGTCCCTTCGGCTGGGCTCAGGCTCGCCCGTTGGGCTACGCCCAGAGGGGCATGCCTCAGCGGTAAAAGCTGTAACCTCAGCGGTGAGGATCTGTCGTGAATGACTACCAGCCCATCCTGACCAGGCATTCCGGCCAGCCCGGCTCGGCTACTCTGGTCTACTATCTGGCCCACGAGGGCTACCGGGCGGCCCGCAAGGTGGTCCTGGATATGAGCGGCGATGAGATCATCCAGGTGGTGAAAGACTCGAACCTTCAGGGTCGCGGGGGCGCGGGCTTTCCGGCGGGAGTGAAATGGGGTTTTATTCCCAAGGGTACCAAGCAGCCCAAGTACCTGATATGCAATGCCGATGAGGGCGAGCCGGGAACCTTTAAGGACCGGCTGCTCATCACTCACAACCCCCATCAGCTGATTGAGGGAATGATCATCGCCAGCAAGGCCATTGACTGCCACCTGGCCTTCATCTATATCCGGGGGGAGTTTGTAAAAGAGGCCCGTCTGCTGGAAGCGGCCCTGGAAGAGTGTCGGGCAAGTAACATATTGGGTAAGGGAATTTTCGGCGGCAATTATCGCCTTGACATCCTGGTCCACCGGGGCGGGGGGGCCTATATCTGCGGGGAGGAGATGGCCCTCATCGAGTCGTTGGAAGGTAAGCGCGGCTGGCCCCGGATCAAGCCGCCCTTCCCGGCCATCGAAGGCTATATGCGCTGCCCCACCATCGTTAACAACGTGGAGACCCTGTCCAACCTGCCCCACATAATAAATGACGGGGCCGAATGGTTCCGCAGCATCGGCGCCAGCCCCGACAGCCCGGGGCCCAAGTTATACTGCCTCAGCGGCCACGTGAAGAAGCCCGGGGTTTACGAAGCCCCCATGGGGACGAAACTCACCAATCTTATCTTCATTCGAGCCGGCGGTACTCCGGAGGGCAGGAAGCTGAAGGCCGTCATTCCCGGCGGCAGCTCCGCTCCGCTCCTCACCGCCGATGAGATTGAGGATCTGAAGATGGATTTCCCGTCGCTGACGGCGGCCGGGAGCATGCTGGGCTCGGCGGGGATCATCGTGATGGACGAGACGGCCGACATGGTGCAGGCCTGCTATAATGTCGCCCGCTTTTATGCCCATGAGTCGTGCGGCCAGTGCACCCCCTGCCGGGAGGGCACCACCTGGCTGATCAAAATCCTCCACCGCTTCACCCGGGGTCGGGGGAGAAAGGAAGATATTGACCTGATCCTGGATATTACCGACAATATCGGCGGTCTCATCGACTTCTCCAGGGGGAGTTTCGGCAAGACCATCTGCCCCTTCGGGGAAGCAGTAGCCTGGCCGGTCAGGGCTTTTGTTGAAAAATTCCGTGACGAGTTTGAAGCCTGCCTGCCGGTCACAAAGGGACCCATTCAGGAAGAGGTGACCGCCTGATGTCCCTGCTCAAGATAGACGAACACGAGCTGGAGGTCCCAAGCGGTACAATGGTCCTTGACGCCGCCCTGAAAGCCGGCATCGAGATTCCCCATTACTGCTACCATCCGGCCCTGTCCATCGCAGGCAGCTGCCGCATGTGCATAGTGGAGGTGGAGGGAATGCCCAAGCTCCAGACCGCCTGTTCCACACCGGTCAGCGAGCTGCCTCCCGAAAGGAAGCTCGACGGCAAGTATGATATGGTGGTACGTACCAGGACCGAAAAGGTGGTCGCCGCCCGGAAGCTGGTGTTGGAGTTTCTGCTCATCAACCACCCTTTGGACTGCCCGGTATGTGACCAGGCCGGGGAGTGCTTCCTGCAGGATTATTCATTCAAGTACGGCCATGCCCACAGCCGGTTTATCGAAGATAAGCGGGTCCGGCCCAACGAAGAATTGGGATCGGGCGTGGTCATTAACCTTAACCGCTGTATCATGTGTACCCGGTGCATCCGTTTTACCCGGGAGATTGCCGGAACCGGCGAGCTGTTCGTGCAGAACCGGGGCTATCACAACGAAATTGCCGTATTCAATGGAAAGCCGCTGGATAATCCGCTGGCGGGCAACGTAGCGGACATCTGTCCGGTGGGTGCCCTGCTGCTGAAAGACTATATCCACTCCACCCGGGTCTGGCACCTGTCCCACACGCCTTCGGTCTGTACGGAGTGCAGCGCCGGGTGCAGTATCACTGTGGATGCTGCCAATCCCGAAGGGATCCGTTCGGACAATCGGGTCTACCGGATCGTCAGCCGCGAGAACGAGCAGGCCAACGGTCACTTCATCTGTGATGATGGCCGCTATGCCTTCCATAAATACACGGAAGATACTTTGGTTGAGCCTCAACTGCGAGCCGGGCGGGAGTGGAAGGCGCTCAGCTGGGACCAAGCTTACCGGACCGTGGTGGATCAGATAGGCAAGCATGGGGGCAAGGAGGGTGTACGGGCCTTGATCTCGCCCACCTTCCCCAACGAGAGCAGCTTCCTTCTGAGCCAGCTGATGCAGCGCCTCTCAGAGGAGAAAAACGTGGCTTTCATCCCGGTAAAGCGGGAAGCGGAACAGACGTTCCCCGCCGATTTCAGAATCAGTGGCGACAAGGGCGGCAACCGCCGGGGTGCTGAGGACATGATCGGCAAGCTGGCCGCTGGACTCAAATCCTTGCTCAAGAGCGAGGTTGGTATACTCCTGGTTATGGACGCAGATGGCCGGGCCGCGGTAACGACCGACCTGAAGAAGATCTTCGAGGCTTCCCCGTTCAAGATGGTGTTAGCCAGCAACGAGTCGAGCGTCACTGAGCTGGCAGACCTGGTGCTGCCGGTAGCGGCTCCCTTTGAGCGGGAAGGTACCGTGACCAATGACCGGGGCCTGGTCCAGTGGATGCAGCCGGCCCTGGAGCCCAAAGGCCAGGCCCGTCCCGCCTGGCTGGTGATAGCCGAACTGGATCGACTCCTGACCGGCGAAGGTAGCTTGTATACCTGTGCCGGTGATGTTACCTGGAAAATCAACCGGACTATCTCCGCCTATAGCCAAGCCACCCGGTTCAAGCTGGGCCTGAAGGGGCAGTTTTTAACGGGCACGGGATGATGGATACCTTTGACATTCTGGCTACCTTGATCAAAGTGGTAGTGGTATTTGCAGGTATCCTTGCTACGGTTATGGTTATGATCCTGGCCGAGCGGCGGATTTCCGGTTTCATCCAATATCGCCTGGGGCCCAACCGGGTAGGTCCCGGGGGCCTGCTGCAGCCGGTAGCCGACGGCCTCAAGTTCCTGCTCAAAGAGGATGTAATTCCCAACAACGCGAACAGGCCCATCTACCTGCTGGCCCCGGTGATCACCATGATACCGGCGTTCATGACTTTCGCGGTGATTCCTTTCGGAGCACCGCTGGAGATCGCCGGGCATACCGTGAAGCTGCAGGTAGCGGATATCAACATCGGCCTGCTGTATATCCTGGCCCTCACATCGGTAGGAGTGTACGGGCTGGTTCTGGCGGGGTGGAGCTCAGGAAGCAAGTATCCCCTTCTAGGGGGCCTGCGCTCCTCGGCCCAGCTGATCAGCTACGAGCTGGCCATGGGCCTGGCCATCATCGGCGTGATCATGGTCAGCGGTGGGCTCACCTTTAACGAAATTGTAGACCACCAGCAGGCCACCAGCTGGAACTTCTGGAAACAGCCCCTGGCGGCCCTGGTGTTCCTGGTAGCTATCTTTGCCGAGACCAACCGCCTCCCCTTCGATCTCACCGAGGCCGAGCAGGAGCTGGTGGGGGGGTATCACACGGAATACTCCAGCTTCAAATTCACCATGTTCTTCATGTCGGAATACACCAACATGATCACCGCCGCCGCTTTCATGGTGTGCCTTTTCTTCGGCGGCTGGGATATCCCCTTTGTTGACGAGGCGGCCCTGGGTAACTGGGGGGTTATCCTCTCTGTCCTGGCCTTCGTCTTCAAGGTGGGCTTCTTTCTCTTTCTGTATATCTGGGTGCGATGGACCTTCCCCCGGTTCCGATACGACCAGCTTATGCGCCTGGGGTGGAAGGTCCTGCTGCCCCTGGGCCTGGTGAACATTTTCGCCGTCGGCATATGGATGGCGTTGAGGGCATAGAGAACGGCGGGGTAATGTGATGGCCACCATTCTGCGAACCTATGAGCCGAAATTCTGGGACCGTTTCTATATCCCGGCGGTATTGCAGGGCCTGTTCATCACCCTGGGCCGGATTTTCAAGCGGAAGGATACCATCCAGTATCCGGAGAAGAGACACGTGCCCCCGGAAGGCTATCGGGGGCTGCACCGGCTTAACAGGTACGAGGACGAACGGATCAAGTGCGTGGCCTGTGAGATGTGCGCCACCGCCTGCCCCGCGCGCTGTATTAATATCGAACCCTCGGCGGCACCCTGGGAAGACGGGGCGGAGCGGTATCCGGTTAGGTTTGAAATCAACCTGTTGCAGTGTATTTTCTGCGGCTTCTGCGAGATCGCCTGCCCCAAGGATGCCATCGAGCTGACTGAGATATACGACTTTAGCGCCTATACACGGGGCAGTCTGATGATTGACAAGGAAGGACTGTTGGGAGTGTACGACCTGACCAGGGATGGGAATATCTATGAGCGTCACAACCGGGGGGAAAAGATTGTGGTGCCAATAGACCGATGACTACTGTCCTATTCTACATTTTTGCCGCCCTCCTGCTGGGGGCCAGCCTGTTTGTGGTGCTGAACCGTAATCCCATCTACAGTGTGGTAGGCCTGGTCTTCGCTTTCATGAACCTGGCGGCCATGTATTTTCTGTTGGAGGCCTACTTCATCGGGGTCCTACAGGTGCTGGTCTACGCCGGAGCCATCATGGTCCTGTTCCTGTTCGTAGTCATGCTGCTGAATGTCCAGTCCGACCGGCCCCGCCCCGGCCTTGTCCACCCGGACCGCTGGTGGTTTGGTCTCATAGCTTTGATTTTTATTGGCTTGTTCATGCTGCTGATCGGACAAGGGGCACGGGTACTCCTGACGTCCCCCGCAGAAGATGTAGCCCGGTTGGGCAGCGTGGCCAATGTGGGCGAGGCCCTGTTCACCCGCTTCCTGCTGCCTTTTGAAATCGCCTCCCTGCTGCTGACGGTGGCCCTGGTGGGTACGGTCTTTCTGGCCAAGAAGAGGGTCTAGGCGATGGTTGTCCCCTTATATCATATTATCGCCTTTGCCGGACTCCTGTTCACCATCGGTGTGGTTGGCGTCCTCTTCCGGCGCAACGCCATCATCGTCTTTATGAGCGTGGAGATAATGCTCAATGCGGTGAACCTGGCCTTCGTCGCCTTCTCCCGCTACCGCGGCAGCGTAGACGGCCAGGTGTTCGTCTTCTTCATCATGACCCTGGCGGCGGCGGAAGTGGCGGTGGGCCTGGCTATTATTATTTCCCTTTTCCGCAACCTGCGCACCTCTGACATATCCGAAATTCATATAATGAAGCACTGATGGCCGACACCCTTTATCTTGTTACCCTCTTTCCCCTGCTGGGATTCCTGATCAATGGCCTGGCAGGGCGGTGGTTGTCGGAGAAGCAGAGCGGCCTGGTTGCTTCCCTGGCCGTCCTGGGTTCCTTCCTCGTGAGTGCCCAGCTCCTGCTGGCCCTGTTGGCACTGCCGGTTGAGGAACGCCTCTTCACCCAGACCCTCTTCTCGTGGATTCCCGTCGGTGAGCTGAACATCCAGGTGGGCTACTGGTTTGATCCCCTGGCCGCTGTCATGACCCTGGTGGTCAGCGGTGTGGGCCTGCTGATCCATATCTACTCCATCGGCTACATGCGCGGCGACCCGGGCGTCAGGCGCTACTTTTCCTTCCTGAACCTGTTCACTTTCATGATGCTTAACCTGGTGCTAGCCGACAACCTGGTGCTGATGTTCCTAGGCTGGGAGGGAGTCGGGCTGTGCTCGTACTTGCTCATCGGCTTCTGGTTCGAGGACGAGGCCAAGGCCCGGGCCGGGCTGAAGGCCTTCGTTATCAATCGCATCGGCGACGCGGGCTTCATCGTCGCCCTGATCTTCCTGTACCATCAGTTCGGTACTCTGAGCATCAGTGAGATCGCCGGGGCAGGGCCGGGAGCCCAGGTGGGCCGCGGCTTCTTCACCGCCGTTACCCTGCTGCTGTTCCTGGGAGCGGTGGGCAAGTCGGCGCAGATACCCCTCTATGTCTGGCTGCCGGACGCCATGGCCGGTCCCACGCCCGTGTCAGCCCTCATCCACGCCGCCACCATGGTCACCGCCGGGGTATACCTCATCGCCCGCAACAGCGTACTCTTCAGCCTGGCGCCTGTCACCATGACAACCGTGGCCACTATCGGTATCCTGACGGCTTTCTTTGCCGCCACCATTGCCATCACCCAGAACGATATCAAAAAGGTGTTGGCCTACTCCACCATCAGCCAGATTGGGTACATGTTTACCGCCGTGGGGGTGGGCGCGTTTTCTGCCGGGATCTTTCACCTGATGACCCACGCCTTTTTCAAAGGCCTCCTGTTCTTGGGGGCCGGCAGCGTCATTCACGGCCTCAAGGGTGAGCAGGACCTGGGCAAGATGGGCGGCCTGAAAGAGCGCCTGCCTACGACCCACTGGACCATGCTGGTGGGGGTGCTGGCCATCGCCGGTATTCCGGGCCTGTCAGGCTTTTTCAGCAAAGACGAGGTCCTCTGGGCGGCCTTCAGCCGGCACGAGGGTTTCAGCTGGATCTGGCTGATGGGTGTCATTACGGCCGGCCTCACCGCTTTCTATATGTTCCGGCTTCTCTTCCGCGCCTTCTACGGGAAGGCCGCGTGGGAGGGTGCCCACCAGCCCCACGAGTCCCCATCGGTAATGACCATCCCTCTTGTCCTGCTGGCGTTCCTGTCCATTTTCGGAGGCTATGTGGGTGTCCCGGCTGCGCTGGGGGGAATCAACCGGTTCCACCATTTCCTTGAGCCGGTGCTGGCCAGTTACACCGCGCTCGGGGCGGCGGCCCATCATCCCTTACACGGGCTTGAACTCCTGCTCATGGGGGTGAGCACTGTGATGGTCCTGGGAGGGGTGTATTATGCCTACCGGCTATATGTCCAGCAGCCGACCGTGGCAGACGACCTGGCCCGCCGACTGGGGATCCTCTATCACCTCTCCTATAATAAGTACTTCGTTGATGAAGCCTACCACCTGCTGCTGGTACGGCCCTTTCAGGCACTGGCGGAGGTCCTGTGGAAATGGTTTGACGTTCAGGTGGTGGACGGGGTGGTCAACGGCAGCGGTCACGCTATTGCCAGGATCAGCGGTGTCATCCGCCGGGTTCAAAGCGGCCTGATTCAGCACTACGCCTCCATTATCCTGCTGGGGGTTATCTTCATCCTGATTTATCTGTATATTGACTGATGGACTGGATTGAGCAACATCTCCTGACCCTGATTATCTTCCTCCCCACCGCTGGGGCCGGGATTATCCTTTTCATGTCGGAAGCCCGGCGGGACCTCATCCGGCGGGTGGCCCTGGGGACGTCGCTGGCTGCCTTTGTGCTGTCCTATTTCTGCTTCAAAGGATTCGTAACCGGCGACGCTTTCCAGTATGTCGAGCGGATACCGTGGATACCCAATTTCGGGATCAGCTACCACGTGGGGATTGACGGCATCAGCCTGCTGCTGGTGATGCTTACCACCTTCATCACCCCGATAACTATTTTATCGGCTTTTGATACGGTACACCGGCGGGTAAAAGGGTTCATGGTGGCCCTGCTGGTGATGGAGACGGCGATGCTGGGGGTGTTCGGTGCCCTGGACCTGTTCCTCTTCTACATTTTCTGGGAGGCCATGCTGATTCCCATGTACTTCATCATCGGAATCTGGGGCGGAGAGAACCGGGTGTACGCCTCCATCAAGTTTGTGCTGTTCACCATGCTGGGCAGCCTGCTCATGCTGGTGGCCATTTTCGCCCTCTATCACCAGGGCAACGCGCAGCTGGGGTATTACACCACCAGCTACCCGGACCTGGCCACCCTGAAACTTGCCCCCGCGACCCAGACTTGGATGTTCCTGGCCTTTGCCCTGAGTTTCGCCATCAAGGTGCCCCTTTTCCCCTTCCATACCTGGCTGCCGGATGCCCACGTGGAGGCCCCCACTCCCGGCTCGGTTATTCTGGCCGCCATCCTACTGAAGATGGGGGGCTTCGGCTTCCTGCGCTACTGCCTGCCTATGTTCCCGGATGCCACCGCCCGGTTCACGCCGCTTATTGTTGCCCTGGCGGTGGTGGGGATTATTTACGGTGCCCTGGTTGCCATGGTCCAACCGGATATGAAGAAGCTGGTGGCCTATTCCAGCGTGAGCCACCTGGGGTTCGTGGTGCTGGGCATTTTCGCCCTCAGCCTGCAATCGGTATCCGGCGGCATCATCCAGATGGTGAACCACGGCCTTTCCACCGGCGCCCTATTCCTGCTGATAGGGATGATCTACGAACGGACCCACACCCGCCAGATAGCCGACTACGGCGGCCTGGCCGGCCTCATGCCCCGCTACGCGGCGGTGTTTATCATCGTAACCCTGGCCAGCATCGGCCTGCCGGGATTGAATGGCTTCGTAGGTGAGTTTCTGATCATCGTAGGGAGCTTTAGTACGCAGCCCGCCGCCGCGGTGCTGGCGGTAGTGGGCGTTATCTTGTCGGCGATTTACATGCTCTGGCTGGTACACCGCGTCTTTTTTGGCCCGCCCGCGGTTGCAATAAGTGGGGGTGAGGAGGCTGGCGGGGGCTCAAGGCTGCTGGACCTGACCCGCCGTGAGTGGGCGGTGATGCTGCCGGTGCTGGCCATGATCGTCATGCTGGGTGTATACCCCCAGCCTTTTCTTAAGCGCATTGAACCGTCGGTGACGACCCTGGTGAACAACTACCGGCAGGCGGTTGCCCCGGCAGAAACCGTCCAGGCCGACAGGCAGACCATTATAAGTGATAGGGAGAATAAGTGAACCGGACTAAACGACATGCAGATCGCTGTACATTGAAAAGATGGCTGGGCGTGCTGCTGTTAACCCTGGTGGTCCCGGTCCTGGCCCTGGCTTCCACCGAGGCCGAAGGAGGTGGCGAGCACCTGGGACGCTTCCTGCCGTTGTGGAGCGTTATACCCTTTATCGGCATCTTGCTCTCCATTGCTATTTTCCCCCTGGCAGCCCCTACCTTCTGGCACCACCACTTCCCCAAAATCTCGGCCGCCTGGGCTATTATCTTCGCGGTCCCGTTTCTTATTGTCTACCGGGGGGCGGCCTTCTACGAGATTGTTCATATCATCCTGGTGGATTACATCCCCTTCATCATCGTCCTGTGGGGCCTGTTTACCATAGGCGGTGGGATTGTGCTCCGTGGCACACTCGTGGGTACCCCGGCGGTGAACACCGTCCTGCTGCTGATCGGAACCCTGCTGGCCAGCTGGGTGGGCACCACCGGTGCAGCCATGCTGCTCATCCGACCCGTCATCCGGGCCAACGCCTGGCGGAAAAACAAGAAGCATATCATTATCTTCTTCATCTTCCTGGTGGCCAATATCGGCGGCTCGCTCACCCCCCTGGGTGATCCGCCCCTCCTGCTCGGCTTTATCCACGGGGTGCCCTTCTTCTGGACCCTGCGGTTAATCGTGCCAATGAGCTTCGTGGTCCTGATCCTGCTGACCATTTTCTACCTGCTGGACAGCTTTTTTCTCAAACGTGAGGGTGGAACCCGTCCCACAACCGAGGGTGGCGAACCCATCCGCCTGGAAGGCGTGCACAATTTTCTCTTTTTGGGTGGTGTCCTGGCCCTGGTCTACATGAGCGGCACCCTGGAACTGGCCGAGGTCTCCATACTGGGGGTTCACATTCCATTGCAGGATATTTATCGCAACCTGGGTATCATCCTCATGCTGGTACTGTCCCTCAGGACCACCCGGCAGGAGCTGCGGGAGGCCAACGGCTTCACCTGGGGCCCCATCCTAGAAGTGGCCTACCTGTTCGCCGGCATCTTCATTACCATCGTCCCGGCGCTGGCCATGCTCCGGGCCGGCTCAGACGGGGCTATGGCCTTTATCATCGACAACGTGGAAGAGCGGTGGCACTACTTCTGGGTCACCGGTATCCTGAGCAGTTTCCTGGACAACGCCCCCACTTACCTTACCTTCTTTAACACTGCCTTGGGTAAGCTGCATCTGACCGAGGGGGAGGTGGCCCTCTTCCTGGCGGGCTCGGCCGCGGAGGGCGACCTGCTCGCGCGGCTCCAGACCTTCGAGACCTTCCTGGTTGCTATTTCCCTCGGAGCCGTCTTCATGGGGGCCAATACCTACATCGGCAACGCCCCCAACTTCATGGTTCGCTCCATCGCCGAAGAGAATAAGATCCCCATGCCCAGTTTCTTCGGCTATATGTTCTGGTCGGTGCTTATCCTGATCCCCGTCTATATTCTCGTAACCTTCGTATTCTTGAGGTAGCCGTTATGTTCAGCCACATTCTATGCGCCACAGACTTGAGTCCTCGCTCCGATGAGGCCTTGCGGGTGGGGCCGTCCACATGGCGGCCAAGTACGATTATATGAGCATATAGACCTTGAGCTGGAGCGATCTCAATAGTACCCTGCCCGAGCTGGCCCTGGTGGTCACGGCGCTTGTTCTCCTGATCCTGGAGGTGCTGAAAGAGCCGCCGCGGGCTCGGTTTGCCTGGACGGCCCTGGGGGGGGTCGCATTGGCACTGGTCCTGGAGTTCGCCTTTCCTATCGAGGGACAGTTCTACAACGGCATGATCTCCGTGGATCACTTCTCCCGGTTCTTCAACGTGGTCTTTCTGATTACGGCGGCAGGGGCCATACTCATCGCTGTCCCCTACCTGCGAAAGAGCCTGGAAGAGCGGGGGGAGTATTACGCCCTGCTCCTCTTCGCCACCATCGGCATGATGTTCATGGCCAAAGCCCACGACCTGACGATACTTTTTCTGGGGCTGGAGCTGCTCTCCATACCGTTGTACATCCTGGTGGGATTTTATCGTCATCGGGTACGGTCTAACGAAGCAAGCCTTAAGTACCTGCTGCTGGGGGCCTTTTCCACCGGGTTCTTCCTGTTCGGCATCGCCCTGCTCTATGGCAGCACCGGTGCCACCCATTATGATGCTATCAGGCAGTCCATCGTTTCCGGCGAGCAGCTCTCACCAGCCATGACCCTGGCGGGTTTTGGCCTGCTGATGGTGGGATTTGCATTCAAGGTAGCCCTGGTGCCGTTCCACATGTACGCACCCGACGTTTACGAGGGAGCCCCCACCGCCATCACCGCCTTTCTGAGCACCGGTCCCAAGGTGGCGGGGTTTGCCGCCTTCCTTAAGGTCATAATCACCTCTTTTGCCATTACCACCCAGCACTGGTGGGGGATAGTATGGGTCCTGGCCGCCCTCACCATGACCGTTGGAAATATTACCGCCATCATGCAGAATAATATAAAACGTATGCTGGCTTTTTCCAGCGTGGCCCACGCCGGGTACCTGGCGATGGCGATCCTGGTGGGCACCTATGACAGTGCTTTCGGCATGATGTTTTACGTGGCGGTTTACGCGGTTACCACCCTGGGTGCCTTCGGCGTAGTGGCGCTTGTCGAAGGGGAAGAAGAAGCGAGCCTGGATATCCACGGCTATCGGGGTCTGGCGCGGCGGAGCCCTTTTCTGGCTGCCGTCTTTGCCCTGGCCATGGTGTCCCTGGCGGGATTTCCGCCCACTGCCGGTTTCCTCGGCAAGTACTTTGTTTTCAGCGCCGCGGTTGATACGGGGAATATCTGGTATATCTGGCTGGTGGTGATTGCCGTCCTTAACAACCTCATCTCGGTGTACTACTACCTGCGTCCCGTAGTGGCCATGTACATGCAGGAACCCGCCGATGAAACGCCGATCCCCCTGCCCCGGGTTACTATCCCTGTATTCCTGCTCCTGGTCCTGGTTGTACTGGGATTTGGCATCTTTCCTATGACGCTGGTGAAAAGCAGTGTCGCTGCTGCTGGCAGCCTGTTTTAATTAACCACAGAGACATGTCCTGAGCGAAGCCGAAGGAGCACAGAGAACGCGGAGATGGGATTAGATCATAAGAAAAAGCCGGGGTCGGCTGATGTGGGAGGTGACCTCACCCCTCTCACTGCCCCGCCATTGGCGGGATAAGCACCCACCCCTCCGCCTTCGGCGGCTTCCCCTCCCTCAGCGAGGGAGGGGACTTCACGAAGTGAATGGGGTGGGTGGAACAACGGGCCGAGCACTCACCCCCTAGCCCCGCCCTCGGCGGAGCAGTGTCCGGGGAGAGGTTTCTACCAACACCAAACTGGAGGCCCAATGGCATGAACACTAGATTAAGATTTATGGTTGTCACGGCAGCTATAGTGCTATTGCCGTTGTACTCGGCCTTCAGTGCTCAGGCCGTGCAGGGCGCTCAGCAGGATATTTCTTTAGAAGGTAGAATATCACAATTACAACAAAGGATAGAAGAAAGTCCTAGAGACCCTGATTTACATTTTGAATTAAGCAAACTTTATGAAGAAGATGTTGAAAAATATTATGATCAATCTTTATCTGAATTTAAGGTTGCTGTTGATAATGGGTTAAAAGGAATATCTGTCTTATCTGAATTATCTGTCAGAGGTGGAAAGATGAATACAACAGGTAAAAAGTTGTTAGAATCAGGACAATATGATGCAGCACTAAAGGCTTTTAAATCTGCCAAGGTGTTAAGTGGAGGAGATCCTAGACCAATCTATAACATTGGAAATGTATATTATGCTCAAGGGAGATTAGATAAAGCACTAGAATCATTTAAAGAGGCGCTTAGTTTAGACAGAACAGAGGAGATAATTTACCAAAGTATTGGTAGTGTATATCTAAGTAAAGAAGATCCTAGATTAGCTTTATTATATTTTAATAAAGGAAAGTGTATTGACCCAAATTATCCTTTCTTTGACATGGGAATAGGTAAATCTCTTATGTTATTAGAACAATATGATGAAGCGATTCAGGCTTTTGATAGAGGCTTAGCTCTTTATTCACAAAAACGAAGATTAGACAAAACAGAAAAGCAGTTGATAAAAAAAGCAAAAATGTACAGAAAGCAATGTATACAAAAAATAAAGTAGATAATTATTTCTGTTGTTTTCGGCTGATGTGGAATGTGATTACGGAGCAGACCTCACCCCTCTCACTTCGTGAGGCCCTTCTCCTTGAGGAAAGGGGTGGCCCGCCGTTGGCGGGATAAGCACCCACCCCTCCGCCTTCGGCGGCTTCCCCTCCCTCAGCGAGGGAGGGGACTTCACGAAGTGAATGGGGTGGGTGGAACAACGGGCCGAGCACTCACCCCCTAGCCCCGCCCTCGGCGGAGCAGTGTCCGGGGAGAGGTTTCTACCAACACCAAACTGGAGGCCCAATGGCATGAACACTAGATTAAGATTTATGGTTGTCACGGCAGCTATAGTGCTATTGCCGTTGTACTCGGCCTTCAGTGCTCAGGCCGTGCAGGGCGCTCAGCAGGATATTTCTTTAGAAGGTAGAATATCACAATTACAACAAAGGATAGAAGAAAGTCCTAGAGACCCTGATTTACATTTTGAATTAAGCAAACTTTATGAAGAAGATGTTGAAAAATATTATGATCAATCTTTATCTGAGTTTGGTTTGGCTGTTGATAATGGATTAAAAGGAAGATCTGTTCTATACGATTTACCAATCGGAGGAGTTGCAGGAAGTCTTGATGCAACAGGTAGGAAGTTATTAGAACAAGGACAATATGACGAAGCAATGACGGCTTTTAAATCTGCTAAGGTATTACGTAGTAAAGATCCTAAAATAATCCACAATATTGGAGTTGCATATATGCTTCAAGGAAGATCGGACGAAGCACTAGAATCACTTAAAGAGGCTCTTAGTTTAGATCGAACAGCAAAGGAAATTTACCAAAGTATTGGTACATTATATCTAAATAAAGAAGATCCTAAATTAGCTTTATTATATTTTAATAAAGGAAAGTGTATTGACCCAGATCATCCTTTTTTTGACATTGGAATAGGTAAATCTCTTATGTTACTAGAACAATATGACGAAGCGATTCAGGCTTTTGATAGCGGATTATATCTTTATTCACAAAAGAGAAGATTAGACAAAACAGAAAAGCAGTTGATAGAAAAGCGAAAATATACAGAAAGCAATGTATACAAAAATAAAGTAGATAATTATTTCTGTTGTTTTCTTAAGCACCCACCCCTCCGCCTTCGGCGGTTCCCCTCCCTCAGCGAGGGAGGGGACTTCACGAAGTGAATGGGGTGGGTGGCGCACCAGGCGAACGACAACCCCTTTCCGTTTCCTTATATTCCCATCGCATGAAAAAGCCCGCAACATATCGCAGCAAGCCTTCGTCGCGATCCGCCCACTGGCGGAGTGGCGATCTCATTTTGCATTCTGCACCGTCGCCCATTATGCCCGCCGGAAAACTGTACACCACCTCAACAGTGCTCTCGTCGGGGAATACCCCCAAAAAAATGAATTTTGTATGGATTTTGTTTAATTTTGCGCCGGTCCTTGCTTCCCCTTTTGCTCCGGGCATTTTCCCCTCTCCCAAGGGAGAGGGGGCATCGCGCCAACGAAAGGGAGAGGTAAAGCCCAGAAAAAATGCTAACTAATGTACGTGTCCTTATAATGGCATTCGGCGGTTCGTTTATGTGTAGAATAAGCGGTGTTCTCTGTGTTCTCTGTGGTGGGATCCTGCCATGACCAGCGCCAGGCGCCGGGGACTGCTGATTGTCTACACCGGGGATGGCAAGGGCAAGACCACCGCGGCCCTGGGAGCCGCCTTCCGGGCCCTGGGCTACGGCTGGAGGATCTGCATGGTCCAATTCATCAAGGGCACCTGGAAATACGGCGAGATCAAGAGCATTGCCAAGCTGGGCGATCAATTTGAGCTGCACCGCCTGGGGGCTGGATTCTATAAGATACTCGATGACAACCAGCCCGAAGAGGTACACCGCCAGGCCGCTGCGGAGGCCGTGGAACTGATCATCGAAAAGCTGCGAAGTGAAGCCTACGATCTGGTGATTGCCGATGAACTTAATGTGGCCCTCGATACCGGGCTCATCGATGAAGAGTCTTCTCGGCGTATTCTAAAGGCGCGGCCCGGGCACATCCACCTCATCGTTACCGGCCGGGGTGCCCCCGACTTTCTCGTTGAAGAGGCCGATCTGGTGACGGAGATGAAGGAAATCAAACATCCATACCAGCAGGAAATCAAAGCCCAGCCCGGCATCGATTATTAACAGCGGTACTACCGTGATCGCTGCGCTTCAAGTCCTGTGTCCACTTTCAGTCTTTCCGCAACAGCCGGACATATCCGCTTCAAGCCTCGTGGTCAAGCCTAGCATAGCTCCTTTATGCAACCTTAAATTGCACCCTATTTAACAGAACAGATGGCAATGACCATTATAATCGATTTGGCGTGTGTTTCCAGGCGAAGCCCTGGAATAAGGCTACCGTGCGTACGGGAGGTATCCACTTAGTATGACACTGGGTTCCGGCGAGGTGGTAATGGCGTCATCCGATCCTGTGCCGCTGGAAACCGCCGATATGAAGGCGGCATGGCGGGCCTTCGACAGGGCCATTCAGGCTACCGGTCGTATTCTGCTGTCCACGCACGAAAATCCCGACGGCGACGGCGTTGGCTCGCAGTTGGCCTTCTGTGAACATCTAAAAGCCCTGGGCAGGGAGTGCCGCATCCTCAATTGTACCGATGTGCCCACCATCTACGAGTTCCTTGATCCCCACGGCTGGCTTGAGATATATGACCCGGAGCGGGATGAGGCGTGGCTGGCGGCCTGCGATCTGGCGGTGATCTTCGATCAGGGGGATTTCCGCCGGCTGAAGGCCGTGGGCCGGGACCTGCTCCGCCACAAAGTTGTCTTGGCCTCTATCGACCACCATCACCAGAGTGGTTTTGAGGAGCCGGGAGGTGAGCCACCATACAAGTACTTCATGCTGGATTATTCAGCACCCTCCACGGCTACCCTGGTGTGGCAGTACCTGAACGCCTACCGGTCTGAACCTCTTACTCTCACCATGGCTGAGGCGCTCTATACCGGGCTGATTACCGATACTGGCTCCTTCCGGTATGACAATACCGACGAACGGGCCCATCTCATGGCCATTGATATGCTCAGGGCCGGCGTCAAGCCCTACAACGTTCACCGGCGGATTTATGAACAGAGGGAGCTCTCCCAGGTCAACCTGCTGGGGGTCCTCACTGACCACCTCCAGTATTCCGGGGATGGGCGCATCGGCTGGTGTGCATTGACACAGGACATGTTGGCGAGAGCGGATGCTACACAGAAGGATATCGATGGTTTTTCCGATTTTATCCGCACCATCAAGGGTGTGGAAGTGGCTGTATTATTGACAGAGGTAGATGGGGACAAAACCAAGGTGAGCCTTCGGAGCAAGGGAACCCTGGCCATCAATGATGTGGCGATGAAGCTGGACGGCGGCGGCCACCCCTTTGCCTCGGGAGCCTTCGTGCCGCGACCCTGGCAGGAGGTGATCGAGATCATCCTGCCGTTACTTGAGGAGAAAGTAAAAACCATGGACACTGTCAGGGAGGGATCGAACCGTGGGGGTTAAGCCGGATGTCTGGATCGAGGAGATGGCCCAGAAGCATGGTATGATCAAGCCATTCGAGCCCGGACAGGTGAGCCGGCAGACCATCTCCTACGGCACATCATCTTATGGTTACGACCTGCGGGTGGCAGATGAGTATAAGATTTTTACTAACGTGAACAACAGCATCGTTGACCCTAAACACGTTGATCCCAAGTCCTTTGTCGACTTCAAGGGGGCCGTGTGCATCATCCCGCCCAACAGCTTCGCCCTGGCCCGCAGCGTTGAATATTTCCGCATCCCCCGGGATATCATCACCCTTTGCGTGGGGAAATCTACCTACGCCCGCTGCGGTATTATTGTCAATGTGACCCCCTTTGAGCCCGAGTGGGAGGGCTACGTAACCCTGGAGATTTCCAATACCACCCCCCTGCCGGCTAAGATCTATTCGTTTGAGGGGATCTGCCAGGTGCTCTTTTTTGAAGGCAGCGGGCCCTGCCGATCTTCGTATAAAGACAAGAATGGCAAATACCAGAAACAGGCGGGGATTACACCGGCGAAGATCTGATAAAGGTAAGCAGCAGGATATGGAAATTGTGGTAGCGAAAGATGCTGGGTACTGTTTTGGTGTGCGTGACGCGGTCAATATGGCCTACGAAGCGGGACGGGCCGATGGCTCGGTCTATATGCTAGGGGACATTGTTCACAACGAGCAGGTGGTTCGGGATCTGGCCGGGGCCGGGGCGAAGGTGGTCAGCTCCCTGGATGAAATCCCCGACAGCGCCCCGGTGCTGTTCCGAGCTCATGGCACGCCGGTGGAGGTGTGGGAGCAGGCCAAGACCAAAGGGGTCAAGGTTATTGACGCTACCTGCCCTCTAGTGAGGGAGATTCATGAAGAGGTGCGGAGGATTTCCGCCGACGGCCGGCAGGTCATCATCATCGGGGATCACGGGCACGATGAGGTGATTGGCATCGCCAGCCAGGTTCCCGACCCGATTATTGTGGCGACGCCTGAGGAAGCCCGGGCCTTGCGAAAAATGAAGCGGGCGGCGGTGGTGTGCCAGTCCACCCAGATGATTGAGAATATCCAGAACATCGTCAATATCCTCATGACCAAGGTTTTCGACCTGCATTTTGTCAATACCATCTGCTTCCCCACCAAACGGAATCAGGAGCAGATCAAACGCCTGGCGGCGGAATCGGATGTGATGATTATCATCGGTTCGTTCACTTCCGCCAACTCCAAGCGTCTGACGCAACTGGCCCTGGAGCGGAATCCCCACTCCTATCAGGTGACCTGCGCCGCCGAGATCAACGAGGAGTGGTTCGAGGGAGTCCGAAAGGTGGGTATCTCCGCCGGGGCCTCCACGCCGGATTACCTTATCGCAGAGGTTAAATCGAGAATTGAGACCATTGCGGCATCCGCACGCGCCACGGTGGCCTGAGACCGCCTCCAGGAGACTTCAGGCACGGCTTACCACCGGGACGAAAGGAGGGTCGTGGAAAAAACCAGGCGGGCAATCGGGAACGGGAGCTCCCTTTTCAAGTAAAACGAATTGATCACCAGGTAATATATGCCGGCTGGGGTAAAAGAATTGCTACTAAGGTGTCAGTGGTGTTTGTAGATTAGCAGCAAACGGGTAGCGACAACAACCGAGGGTCGGAAGGATAATTATGGAAGAGGGATCATTCGAAGTCAAAGTAGGTCTTGCCGAGATGCTCAAGGGCGGGGTAATCATGGACGTCACCACCGCCGAGCAGGCCAAGATCGCCGAGGACGCCGGGGCGGTGGCGGTGATGGCCTTGGAGCGCATCCCCGCCGACATCCGCAAAGACGGGGGCGTTGCCCGGATGGCCATTCCCGCAGTAATCCGGTCCATCCAGAAAGCGGTGTCTGTTCCGGTAATGGCCAAGTGCCGCATCGGGCATTTCGCTGAAGCCCAGATCCTGGAAGCGCTGGAGGTGGACTTCATCGACGAAAGTGAGGTTCTCACGCCGGCCGATGAGGAGAACCACGTCTACAAGCACGATTTCAAGGTACCCTTTGTCTGCGGTGCCCGGGACCTGGGAGAGGCCCTCAGGCGTATCGGTGAAGGTGCCGCCATGATCCGTACCAAGGGGGAAGCGGGCTCGGGCAATATCGTAGAAGCGGTGCGGCACATGCGTGCCATTCAGTCGGCTATCCGCCGGCTGACGGTCCTGGACCAGGCCCAGCTCATGGCCGAGTCCAAGAAGCTGGGTGCTCCGTTTGCCCTGGTAGAGCAGGTGGCCAGAATCGGCAAACTGCCGGTGCCCAACTTCAGCGCAGGGGGGATCGCCACCCCCGCGGACGCTGCCCTGATGATGCAGCTGGGGGCCGAGGCGGTCTTTGTGGGTTCGGGTATCTTCAAATCGGAAGACCCCGCCGCCCGAGCCCAGGCTATTGTGGAGGCCACCACTTACTATAACGACGCTGAGAAACTGGCGCGGATCTCCGCCGGCCTGAAGGCCGCCATGCGCGGGCTGGATATGTCTGAAATTCCTCCGGAAGAGCGTCTACAGGAGCGCGGTTGGTAGACACAGTAGGCGTTCTGGCCCTGCAAGGTGACTTCGCCCGTCACCGGGATATGCTGGTCTCTCTGGGATTCCGGGTCCAGGCTGTCCGTTACTCCGGGGAGCTGGAGGACCTGGCCGGCCTGGTCATCCCCGGCGGTGAATCCACCACCATCAGCAAGCAGCTGGATCGCGGCGGTCTCCGGGAGGCGGTCACCGCCTTTGCCCGGGAGCGGCCTGTGATGGGTACCTGCGCCGGGCTCATTCTAATGGCCAGGGAACCTTCCGACAGCCGGATCATCAGTCTGAATCTTCTGGATGCAGTAGTGACCCGTAACAGCTGGGGGCGGCAGGTCCATTCCTTCACCACCTCCCTGCAGGTGCAATTGAACGGGCGACAGGATACAGTCCCCGCCGTATTCATCCGGGCACCACGCATACAGGAGGTGGGATCTGATGTGGAAGTCCTGGCCCGTGTTCAAAATGAGCCGGTGCTGGTGCGCCAGGGCCGCCACGTGGGAGTCGCTTTCCATCCCGAGCTCACCAACGATACCTGCATCCATCGACTGTTCCTGGAAGCGTTGCCGGCATGACCGAACAATACCCCCTTCTATCCACGGTTGATGGTCCCGACGACCTGAAGAAAATCCCCCGGGATAAACTGCCCCAATTGGCCGTAGAGGTGGCCGACCTGATTAAGACGGTAGTCCAGGAGAGCGGCGGGCACTACAGCTCCCCCCTGGGCGTCGTGGATCTGACTATTGCCCTGCATTACGTTTTCAACTCGCCGGAGGATCAGCTGGTCTGGGACGTGGGCCACCAGGCCTATGCCCATAAAATACTTACTGGTCGCCGGAGAGTCTTTCACACCCTGCGCAGCAAAGACGGCATCAGCGGTTACCTGTGCCGGGAGGAGAGCGAACACGACGTTTTCGGGGCGGGACATGCCAGCACGGCCATCTCAGCCGCCCTGGGCATAGCGGAGGCCCGCAAGCTGACCCAGCAGGAAGGGCACGTGGTGGCCGTTATCGGTGACGGCGCCCTCACCGGCGGCCTGGCTTATGAAGGGCTGAACAACCTGGGCTTCAAGAAAATGAATCTGACGGTGGTCCTCAACGATAACCACATGTCCATCTCACCGACCATCGGCGGCCTGTCCACCTATCTGACCCGAGTTGTGACCAACCCCCTCTATAACCGTGTCCGGGATGATATCTGGAAAGCGACCGGTCTGCTGCCCCTGGGCACCAAGGCCGTCCGCCTTTTTCTCCGCCGGTTTGAGGAAGGGCTGAAAAGCTTCATCACCCCTGGACTGATCTTTGAGGAGCTGGGCCTGCGCTATTTCGGTCCCATCAATGGCCACGACTACGATTCCATGATCTCGGTATTCAGGAATGTCAAGGATATGCCCGGCCCAACCCTGGTCCATGTCCTTACCACTAAGGGGCGCGGGGCCAAGGAGGCGGAGAATGACTCGCTTCAGTTCTATAGTCTCCCGGGTCGGAAGAACCGCAGGCCCGACGGCAAGGCGGCGCCTGATTACAACAAGGTCTTCGGCAAGGTGGCCATGGAGCTGGCAGCACATGACGAGCGCGTATGCTGCATCACCGCGGCCATGGAGGTAGGCACTGGCCTGACTGAATTTGCCAGGAAATATCCTCAGCGCTATTTCGATGTCGGCATCGCCGAAGGTCATGCCGTTACCTTTGCCGGTGGGCTGGCCACCCAGGGCATGCTCCCCGTGGTGGCCGTTTATTCCACCTTCCTTCAGCGGGCTTATGACAACATCATCCACGATATCGCCCTTCAGAACCTGCCGGTGATCTTCTGCCTGGACCGGGCCGGCGTCGTGGGGCCCGATGGGCCCACCCATCACGGTGTTTTCGACCTGGCCTTTCTGCGCCATATTCCCGGGATGGTGGTCTGTGCCCCAAAAGATGGTAACGAGTTCCGTGATCTCCTTTTCAGCGCCGTGGGGTATAACGTTCCCGTGGCTATCCGCTACCCGAAGGACGGCAGCATTCAATTTGATCCTGACGGGAAGGCGACGAGTATCGAGTGCGGGAAGTGGGAAATTCTCAGGGAGGGATCGGACGTTGTCTTTCTCGCTGTAGGCAGCACAGTAGCAGCGGCCCGGCAGGCGGCGACCGAGCTATCCCGGAAGCACGACATTGAGGCAACAGTAGTGAACAGCCGGTTCGTCAAGCCGCTTGATGAAGCGCTGCTTGAGGATCTGGCCGGGCGAGATGCCCCTGTCGTCACCCTTGAAGAGGGGGTTCTGGCCGGTGGGTTCGGCTCTGCCGTGCGGGAATACCTGGATGAGACCGATGGCCACATTCCGGTCGTATCCCTGGGTATCGAAGATGACTTTGTGGAACATGCTACCCGAGGGGAGCTCCTGGAGCTGCTTGGACTGACTCCGGCCAGAATTGTCAGGCGGGTGCTGGAAATGATGCCGTCCATGGCCGCTGAAAAATAGCGGCCAACGATCCTGGAGCACCACCACCGCATCAAGTTATAGGGAGGGATGATGAACTCATCCAAGAATGGACGCATTTCGGCTTCGGCTGAAGCCGGACGGCGGATCGTCGTGGGCGTCAACGGATTCGTCAACGAAGATGAAACCTTGGACATCCCTGTCCTCGAGATATCGCCTGAGGTTGAACTCCGGCAGCGGCAGAAGCTCCAGGTGCTCTGTGCCCGGCGCGATAATAATACTGTGGAGGCCGCCCTGAAGCGCGTTCGCGAAGTGTGCAATTCCTCGGAAAATATTCTCTATCCGGTGATTGAGGCGGCCAGGACTTATGCCACCCTCGGCGAAATCGTGGCCGTCATGAAAGAAGAGCTGGGAGTCTGGGTGGAAAGTACGGCCTTCTAGCGGTCAGGCTAAATAAAAAATGAAAATACCAAAGTGCAAAATGCAAAATGCAAAGTGCAAAGAGATTTCCTTTTCGCCCTAACTATTAAGTCATTGTTTTTTTTGCAATTTTCAATTTTCAATTTGCATTTTTCATTTTGTATTGAACAATAGCGCACAGTATGTCCAAATACTCTGATCTGTTTACCCATGACCGAAGCTTCACGGTTGGGGTTGAAGAGGAGTATATGCTCTGTCACCCCACGACCGGAGACCTGGTGCCGCGGGCCGACAGCATCCTGGCCCATCTCTATGAGGATGAACAGGAGCGCTTCAGCTATGAGCTGATTCTCTCGGAGATTGAAATCAATACGCCAATCTCTCAATCAGTTCATGAGACGATGGATCACGTCAGGCATTTTCGGCGGCGGGTCCGGGACCTGGGAAAGGAGTTGGGCTTCCGCATCGGCATCAGCGGCACCCATCCCACCGCCCTGGGCGACGAGCAGCAGTTTGTGGACAGCCCCGGCTACCAGTGGGTTGCCGATCAGCTGCATTACTATGCCCGGCGGAATATCACTTTCGCTATCCATGTTCATGTGGCGCTCCCCGATGCGGAAGCGGCTATTGCTGCCACCAACGCCGCCCGCCGGTGGCTGGCCCCCCTGCTGGCCCTGTCTACCAATTCGCCCTTCTTCCGCGCGCGCAATACCGGCATGCTCTCGGCCCGGACGTTCCAGTTCGGGGCGTTCCCGCGGACCAATGTCCCCGGGACGTTCCGTGATTTTGAGCACTTCCAGCAGGTGCTTGAGACCTACCTGGCCATGGAGTCTATCCACCTTCCCCGGCAGATCTGGTGGAAAATCCGCCCCCATGCCAGTTACGGGACGGTGGAGTTTCGGGTGTCCGACATGCAGCGCTCTCTCAGGCGCACTGAAATGCTGGTAGCCTTAGGCCAGGCCATCTGCCATCGTATCGTCAAGGAGCTGCGAAGCAATCACTTGCAGCAGGACTTCGAGCTGGAATACATCAACGACGCGCTGTGGAAGGCCACCCGCTTTGGTTTTAATGCCAGGGTGGTCGATCCCGGCGATCACCAGATTATCACCATGGCCGAGCTGGTGGAGAAGATGGTGGCCTATGTGCGCCCCTCCCTGACCGAGCTGGGCACCGAGAACGCGGTGGCAACGGTGGAGGAAGTTTTGGAGCGCGGCAGCGAGGCCCGGGAACAGCTGGCCGTGCATGTCAGAGAAGGGTTCGCCGGGCTGAAGGCCATGCTGATGGATGAGGTCGATTTCGGTGATGAGGGCTGAGGAACCTTTTCAGGAAGCTTTAACCGCAGAGTACGCGGAGCACGCAGAGAAGAATAGAGAATGTGATAAATACCTAATAAATGGTATACTGAAATGAATCTATGGTTTCTATGAGTAAAGAACTCTGCGGTCTCTGCGGTACAAACCCGGCAACCTTTTCTTTTGTTCGTCTTAGCGGGCACCTTCATCTTTGATTATATTTCGGAGCAGTAGATGAAGGCCTTCCAGGCCATACGACGAAACCAGGTCTACCTGGCGGTGACCCTGGCGGCCGCCATCGCCAATCTATGGTTAATCTACAGGGTAGCTCCGGTAGTGCCCCAGATGGAGATGGCCCGGCAGCCTTCCGCCATTCTTAAGATTTTTTTCTTCTCGCTTTTCAGTTTTACCCTTATTTTGATCTATCTGTTTCTCTATCGCCGCCACGTGAGCGAGCTGGAGTTCAGGCAGGTTACACAAGCCGGGGAGCTGAGCGATGTACAAATATCACGGTTATCTGCTGGCCTGCATCATTAGTGTCTGGGTCGTAATGCTGGCATATGTGCTGCGCACCTGGCTGCGGGAGCGCAGGAGTCTCTCACAGTAATGAATCCATCCTAAACCTTGGAAAACGGATAAAGCGCTATGGCACGAAAAATAGTTCACGTTGTTGGGACGGGTACCATAGGGGAACCCCTTATTGGCCTGTTGAGCGATTACGATGAGCAGCTCGGGATAGACGAAGTTACCTTTCATAAGAATACCCCGCTGACCAGTGAGCGCTCGAAGGTAAAGAATCTGATCAGGCGTGGGGGCCGCCTGGCGGTGAGTCCTGACGCGGTGGACGGGTTCAAGAGCATCGGTCTTGACCCCGACTTCACCACCGAGGAAGCCGACCAGCGCGCTTCCGTGATTATCGATTGTACGCCCAAGGGCAGCGGCCACAGGGACAAGGCGGAGTACTATAACCGGTTCAAAGGGACCACAGTCGGATTTGTGGCCCAGGGCAGCGAGTACGGTTTCGGGAAGATGTACGCCCGGGGGATTAACGAAGAGGCACTGGTGCACGGGGAAGACCAGTTCATCCACGTGGTCTCCTGTAACACTCATTGCCTGGCCGTATTGGTTCAGACCCTCGCGCTGCAGGATAGTCCCACCGACAACCTGGTAGAAGGGCGGTTTGTCATCGTGCGCCGGAGCAGCGACATCAGCCAGGATTCCTCTTTTGTGCCGTCCCCTCAGGTGGGCAAACACGGCTATGAGGATTATGGCACCTACCACGCCCGGGACTGCGCTGGACTCTTCGCCACCAGGGGTCTGAATCTGAACCTGTTTTCTTCGGCCATGAGGGTCAATTCACAATACATGCACCTGGTGCACTTCAACCTTAAGTTGAAAGAGCCCACCACCCTCCAGAAGGTCATCGACCGGCTGGACGCCAACTACCGCATCGCCCTGACCGAAAAGGCCACCACCAACCAGGTTTTCTCCTTCGGCCGGGACCACGGACACTACGGGCGGATTCTGAACCAGGTGGTGGTAGCTGTGCCGACCTTGCAGGTTCGCAACGAACACGAAGTCATCGGTTTCGCCTTTACGCCGCAGGATGGGAATTCCCTGCTTAGCTCCATTGCCATTGCTGAATGGTTCCTGTATCCCCATTCCTTCGAGGAAAAGATGAAATGCCTGAAGGAACTGTTCTTCAATGAGGTCTGAGGCATGCGGGTAAAGACCATTGTCACCGGTCCTTTTCAGGAGAATACATTCCTGGTATGGAAGGGAAAAGTGGTCCCTTCGGCAAGCTCAGGCTCGCCCGTTGGGCTACGCCCAGAGGGGCAAGCTCCTTCGGCAATCCTTCGCCAAAGCTCAAGACAAGGCTCAGGGCGGGTTCCGGCGGTCATCGTAGACCCCGGAGATGAGGCAGGCCGCCTGATGGAGGAAATCACCGCGGAGAACCTGAGCCTCGGCGCTATCCTGGCCACCCACGCCCACATCGACCATGTGGGTGCGATAGAGGAGCTGCGCCGGTGGAGCGGGGCGGTCGTCTGCTTCCCCGAGGGGGAACGGGAAGCGCTCGGTTGGCTGCCCGATTCCTGCCGCTTCTTCGGTCTGCCTGAGAAGCCCATCCCCCGGGTGGATCACTGGCTGAGTCCGGACCTTGCAGATCTTGCCGAGGTACTGTCTCCTGACCAGCTGGGCGGGCTGGAGATCGCCGTTCATGCCACGCCGGGACATACGCCGGGTGGTGTCTGCTATCAGGTTGAAGACCATTGGTTTGTAGGTGATACCCTGTTTTGCGGCTCCGTGGGACGCGTCGACCTTCCGGGTGGGGATTGGCCTGCCCTCCAGGCGTCCCTGCGCTTTCTAATGAGCCTGTCCGACGATACAATGATCTTCCCGGGCCACGGCCCGTGCACCACCGTTGGCCGGGAGAAACAGATAAATCCTTTCCTGCTGGAACTTCGTCAACGGGATACGGCCCATGTCTGAGGATAAGCGCGCCTTCCTGAAAGCCCTGGATGAACGGGTGCTGCTCTGCGACGGCGCCATGGGCACCATGCTGTACCATAAGGGCGTTTTTGTCAACCGCTGCTTTGACGAGCTTAACATCACCGAACCACGCCTTATCGTGGAGACCCACAAGCAGTATATCGATGCCGGGGCGGAGGTCATCGAAACCAACACGTTCGGCGCTAACCGCTTCAAACTGGAAAAATTCGGCCTGGAGAAGCGGATGGGGGAGATCAACCTGCTGGCCGTTGAACACGCCCGGGTCGCTGCCGGCGGGAAACCGATTTTTGTCCTGGGATCGGTGGGTCCCCTGGGGCGACCGATTGTGCAGGACAAGGGTATTACCCCACAACAGGCCCATAAGGCGTTCGGGGAGCAGGTGTCGGCCCTGGTGGAAGCCGGTGTTGACGGGATCATATTTGAGACCATCTCCCACTTGGGGGAGATGGCTATTGCCCTGGAAGCGGCCCGCGAGGTGGACCCCGAGATCCCTATCGTCGGGCAGTTTGCCTTTGCTGATGAGAACAGCACCCTGGCGGGTGCTTCCATGCAAGAGGCCGTCAGTGTACTTGAGGAAAAGGGTGCTGATGTGGTAGGTGCCAATTGCGCTATCGGTCCCAGGACCATCCTCGAGGTGGTGACCCGCATGGTCACCCTTACCGAACGGCCCGTCTCCGCTATGCCCAACGCTGGAAGTCCGGAATACGTAGATGGGCGGCTGTTTTATTTTGCTACCCCCGACTACTTCGCTAAATACGCCCAACATTTTATTAACGCCGGCGTCCGGCTGGTGGGAGGCTGCTGCGGCACCGCTCCTGAGCATATCCAGTCCATGGCTGGTGCCGTCAGGGCGCTGGGCAAGGGTGAGAAGGTGGTTATCAAAGCACAGCCGGTGGAGGAGGAGAGCCGTCTGGAGGAGGTGCCCATGGCGGAGCGCTCTCCCCTGGGCAGGAAACTTGTCGAGGGCGAGTTTGTTATCAGTGTGGAGATCGATCCCCCCCGGGGGCTGGGACTGGACAAGGTAGTGGAAGGGGCCCGGGCCCTGAGAGCGGCCGGCGTGGACGTGATCAACATCGCCGACGGCCCGCGGGCCACCGCCCGGGTCAACCCCCAGTCCATAGGGTTTATCTTCGAGAAGGAAGTGGGGATTGAGACCATCCTGCACACCTCCTGCCGGGACCGGAATCTCCTGGGGCTCCAGTCCGACATGCTGGGGGCCTACACCAATGGGTTCCGAAACATTCTGGCGGTGACCGGCGATCCACCCCTGATGGGCGATTATCCATCGGCCACCGGCGTCTTCGATGTGGACGCCATTGGACTGGTGACTCTCCTGAAAAATTTGAACCAGGGGCTGGATATGGGCGGGCGCTCCATGAAAGGCCAGACCGCTTTCGTCATCGGGGTAGGCGCGAACCCGGCGGCCCAGAACCCTGAACGCGAAATGGACCGCCTGGAAAGGAAAATCGATCACGGCGCCGAATACATCATGACCCAGCCTATCTATGATCACGAGCTCCTGCGCCGGTTCCTGAAGAGTGTGGAGCACCTGAAGCGGCCGGTACTTCCCGGTATTCTCCCGCTGGCATCTTACCGTAACGCCGAATTCTTACATAACGAGGTTCCGGGCATGACCATTCCCGAAGCCGTCCAGGAGCGAATGTATAAGGCCGGCGACGGCGGCGCGGCCGAAGGGATTGCCATCGCCCAGGAGATGCTGCTGGAGATCCGGCAGTGCGCCCAGGGTGTGTACATCATGCCGCCGTTCAACCGCTACAGCACCGCCCTGAAGGTGCTGGAAGTGATCCTGCCGTCTGGCGGCGGGCCCGGTTCGGGAACCAATCGTAAAGCCGGGCGTGCCAGGGTTGGGAAGCCGTCGCCATCTGCGGCCAGAAAGGCCTGAACCGGGTGCCGTCAACTCAATGTCGCTAATTGGATATCACCAATGTATGATCCCGCCCTATTAGAACCCGTTTTTTACCGGTGGGGAATCCCGCTGCAGGGAACCCATTTCCTGGTGGCCTTATCAGGGGGGCTGGATTCCATCGTCCTGGCACAGAGTATGGCGAACCTGGCCGGGAGGCACGATTTTGCTATCACCCTGGGCCACGTGAACCACCACCTCCGTCCCGAAGCCGATCGTGAACAGGCTTTCTGCCGGGAATATTCAGCCAGGCTTGGTCTCCCGTTCGGTGCCGTTGCTCTCGATCCGGGCCAGCGAAAAGGAGAATCGGTGGAGGCGTGGGCCCGGCGTGAGCGGTACGCCGCCCTGGAGCGCTTGCGGCAGGCGGCGGGGGCGCAGTGGATCCTAACCGCCCACCACGCCGATGACCAGGCGGAGACGGTCCTCATGCGCCTTATCCAGCAGGCGCCCCTGCTCAGCCTGGCCGGCATCAGGCCCCGGCGGGACAGGGTCCTGCGTCCGTTGCTGTCGTTTACCAGGCAGCAGCTGCGGGCGTGGGCGAAAAGTGAGGCCCTGGAGTGGGTGGAGGATCCTTCCAACGCCGACCGGCGCTTTCTGCGCAACCGGCTGCGCCACGGGGTAATGGCCGCTATGATGGCTGAGGACGAGAACGCCAGGGAGGCGCTTCTGGGCCTGGCCAGGCTGGCCCGGGGATATGAGTCTCGCTGCGCCGCCACCGCCAGGGATCTCGCCGGGCTGGCTTCCGAAGGGAACCTCCCGGGAACCGTAGACATGCCGGTTGAAGCCCTGCTGGCAGTCGATGAAGACGTCTTCAAGCTGGCGGTACAGAGTATACTGGTGCGGTTCCTGGGACTCCATATCCAGCTTAGCACTCCCCATTGGCAGAACTTTCGCCATTTTGTCCGGGTGGGCACCATCGGCAAGGTTTTTGACCTTCCTGGTTCGGTCCAGGCTTTGCTGAACCGCGGCCGGCTGATCTTTTACCGTTCCGGGCAGGCGTCCGCGCCGGAGCGACGCCCCCTGGAACCTGGCAAAACCCGGTGGGGCTACCATGACTTTATGGTGACCCCCACAGATCAGCCGGCGGAGGTTACCGGCCTCTGGCTGCGGTCATGGTGGTCAGGTGACCGGGCCAGGGTGGTGCCTGGAAGACGCTCCAGACTGGTGAGTGACATTTACGTGGACGCCCGCCTCAGTCGCCTGGAAAAGACCCACTGGGCACTGGTGGTGACCCGGCAGGACGAGGTTGTCTGGCTGCCAGGGCTGGGAACTCCCCGGAATTATCTGGTCAAGGCGCCGTGGAGAATCGCATGGCAGACACAGATCCGCAAGAGATAACCGT
The DNA here is from genome assembly GCA_964621455.1 of uncultured bacterium. Classification (GTDB taxonomy): domain Bacteria; phylum Fidelibacterota; class Marinisomatia; order SCGC-AAA003-L08; family TS1B11. The sequence goes on along the minus strand of CAZULW010000003.1, from coordinate 31,337 downwards.
CCCCGCATCCAGTCGCTTCGGGGATCAGGCCCTGGAACTCTTCATCCCCTGGGAGAAAATCCAGAGCAAGGTGGCTGAAATGGCCGCGCTTCTCTCCGACCGATTCCGGGATCAGTGTCCTATCCTTATCGGCGTGCTGAACGGCTCTTTCATGTTCATGGCCGACCTGGTGCGGCAGCTGGATATTGACTTCGAGGTGGACTTCATCAAGATTGCCTCTTACGGCAGCGAGACTGCCTCCACCGGCACCGTTCGCCTTCTGAAGGATATCAGCGCCGATATCACCGGCCGCGACGTGGTCATCGTGGAAGATATTGTGGATACAGGCCTGACCGTTAAATTCCTGCGGAGTCGTATGGAAGAAGCCACACCCACTTCGGTTACTTTCGTAACTTTACTCCTTAAAAAAGAGGTAGCAAATTTGGACTTTCCCATTAATTACGTTGGATTTAACATTCCCAATAGGTTTTTCGTGGGATACGGGTTGGATGTGGATCAAAAATTGCGTGGGTTGAGGTCGCTGTACGCTTTCAAGGAGAGCTGAGATGTCAGACGGAGAAGAGCGGAAAAAGGTGCGGAAACCGGAGCTGAAGCCGCCGCGTCCCCCCCGTCATGTCAGGGGGGAAGATCGTGGCAGGGTCAAGCCGAGAGGGGACAAGAACCAGGTTTCCAGCAAGAAGGGCAAGCCGGCCTCCCCACAACCGCCTGGCTTCCAGATGAGCCGCGCCCTTAAAACGTCACTGGGATGGATGGCTATCATTCTGGTGGCGTTCCTGCTGGCCAGCATATTCTCTTCAAGCGGAAATGTTAAAGAGGCCACCTTCACGGAGCTGGAGGAGTACGTCCAGAACGGCCAGGTGGCGTCAGCTGTCATCACCGACAACAGCTTCAGGGGCAAGTTCAAGGAACCGTATGTTGAAACCAGCCTCAGCGGCCAGACGCGTGAGTACAAGGAATTCGAGACCATCCTGCCCTATGTGGACAGCGAGCTGGTAAGTAAATGGAAGGAAAGTGGTCTGCGGTTTGAATTCAAGGACAAGAACCCCGGCTGGTTTGACTATATCTTTAGCGTCTGGCCCATCCTGCTGATTGTCTTTTTCTATTTCTTCATCATGCGCCGGATGCAGGGCGGCATAGGCGGGCAAGGGAACATCTTCAACTTCGGCAAGAGCCGGGCCAAGATCGTCGCGCCGGACAAGCCCCAGGTGTCTTTCCAGGACGTGGCCGGTTGTGAGGAGGCCAAGGAAGAGCTCCACGAGATCATCGACTTTTTGAAGAACCCCAAGCGTTTCGCCCGTCTGGGCGGCAAAATTCCCAAAGGGGCCCTGCTGCTGGGTCCCCCGGGAACGGGCAAGACACTTTTGGCGCGGGCGGTAGCCGGCGAGGCCAGCGTTCCTTTCTTTAACCTCTCAGGTGCCGATTTTGTCGAGATGTTCGTCGGGGTGGGGGCCAGCCGTGTCAGGGACCTGTTTGAGCAGGCTAAAAAAACGGCCCCGGCCATTGTCTTTATCGACGAGCTTGACGCCGTAGGGAGGCACCGCGGCGCCGGCCTGGGCGGCGGCCATGACGAACGCGAACAGACCCTCAACCAGTTGCTGGTGGAGATGGATGGGTTCGACACCGACACCGGTGTGATCCTCATCGCCGCCACCAACCGGCCCGATGTTCTGGACAAGGCCCTCCTGCGGCCCGGCCGGTTTGACCGGCAGATTATGGTGGATGCCCCCGGTATGAGAGGGAGGGAAGGCATCCTGAAGGTTCACACCAAGGATATTCCTCTGGCTGACGATGTAGACCTCAAGGTGGTAGCCCGCTCCACACCCGGGCTGGTGGGCGCCGACCTTGCCAACTTGGTAAACGAAGCCGCTCTCCTGGCAGCTAGAAAGAATAAGACCAAGGTGAACATGGAAGACATCGAAGAGGCTAAGGATAAGGTGATGATGGGCGTGGAGCGCAGGAGTGTGATTCTATCGGAAGAGGAGCGGAAGGTCACCGCCTACCACGAGGCCGGTCACGCCCTAGTGGCCTACAATACCGAGCAGGCCGATCCCCTCCATAAGATCACGATCATCCCCCGGGGACGGTCCCTGGGACTTACCGCCCAGCTGCCTCTGGATGACAAACACAATTACAGCCGGGCATATATTCGAGCACGCCTGGACATTCTCATGGGCGGCCGCACCGCCGAGCGGCTGATCTTCGACGAGCGGACTACCGGAGCCGCCAATGACCTGGAAATAGCCACCGATCTGGCCCGCCGTATGGTTGTGGAATGGGGGATGAGCGACAAGGTTGGCCCGATCACCCTGGGCAAAGCCGAACAGGAACTTTTCCTGGGCCGTGACATCCAGCAGCACAAGAATATCAGCGAGGAAACGGCCCGGACCATCGATGGGGAAATCCGCGCCATTGTTATGACTGCCGAACGCCGGGCGGCGCAGGTCCTCACCGAGCACATGGATCAGCTCCATCTGCTGGCCAACGCCCTGCTGGAGCATGAGACCATCCATGGCGTTGACCTGCCGCGACTCTTCTCAGGGAAAACGCTGCTCAGGGTTTCCCCCGACGGCCGTCCCGGGGCGAAAAGCAAGCGTAAGAGCCGAGCAGGGAGTGGGACCGGGAAAAAAACCGCAGCGGCCCGGGGACACAAGTCGGCTTCTTCGACCAAACCGCGCAGTAGAACATCGCCGGCGGCCAAGTCAAGACGGAAAGCTTCCTCGTCAACCAAACCGACCAGCTGACCTTGCCGGCGGCTACCATCAGGGAGATTATCGCTCACTCGCCTGAAGAGCTGGCGCAGGAATTCGATTCTCTTAAAGTGGATAAGGGGGGCAGTGGAATCATGTCTCCCAAAGGGTTTTTCCACGTGCTGCGCCTGCGGGCGCTGAAATCCCCGGCCGCCAACGTCCTCAAGCAGGAGATGCTCAGTGTGGGGGGGGAGTGCGCCATCAGCCGGTCGGTGATCCTGGGTGACCCCGATCCTCAGGACGTGATCCTCATGGGCACCCGGCAGCAGCTGGCCAAGCTGGGAACCAAGTTGAAGGCCCAGCCCTTCGGACTGAACCAGGCAGCCGGGCAAATCGAGGCATTCCTCAAAAAAATCTCTGGCCCCTCCCGGCCTCTCGGTTCACTATTGCTGACCCTTGCAGGTGATCCCTCCCACTACCCCATAATCACGGGTGTCCTTAACGTGACCCCCGACTCGTTCAGCGATGGCAATGCCTACTTGGACAAGTCGGCTGCCGTCCGTCATGGGATGACCCTTCTTGAACAAGGGGCGGATATCATTGATGTAGGCGGTGAATCGACCCGCCCGGGGTCGGACCCGGTCAGTGCCGAGGAGGAGCTCCGCCGGGTGCTGCCAGTCGTTGCCGGCCTGCGGGAGCAGACAGACAGGCCTGTCTCCATCGATACCATGAAGGCTCAAGTGGCCCAGGAAGCCCTGCAAGCCGGCGCCTCCCTGGTCAACGACGTGAGCGCCGGCCGTCATGACCCCCGGATCCTGGAGGTAGTGGCCCAAGCGGGGTGCCCTATCGTCCTGATGCACATGCAGGGTGAGCCCAAGACCATGCAGCAGAACCCCCACTATGATTACCTGATGGACGAGCTGCACCGGTTCTTCGACGAGCGTATGGCACGGGCGGTGAAAGCCGGTGTGAGGGAAGAGCAGATCATCCTTGACCCGGGCATCGGGTTCGGCAAACGCCGGGATGATAATTATGAAATCCTGCGGCGACTGCGGGAGCTGCGGGTATTTGGCCGGCCGGTTTTGGTGGGGGCCTCCCGGAAGTCGTTTCTGCAGAGCGAGCTGGGTGGGACGCCCCGGGAACGCCTGGAAGAGAGCATTGCGGCCGGGACCGTTGCCATGGTGAACGGGGCCGATATCCTGCGGGTCCATGACGTTGTCCCCGCGCTCAAGTCCCGGATTGTTTTCCAGAGGCTGATGGATCGCATATGAATTTTGAGATTTTCCGCATCGGTTTCCTGCCCATTTCCCTCTTCGATATCCTCGACATACTGGTAGTATCCTTTATCTTCTACACCCTTTATAAATACTTCCAGAATACCCGGGCAGGACAGATGCTGGTAGGGCTGGTAATCCTTTTGATGATGACCCTGGTGGCCCGCCTGTTGAACATGAATGCCCTCTCCTGGCTCATGCGGCAGGTACAGACGGTGTGGGTAGTGGCTTTTGTGATCCTGTTCCAGCCGGAGCTGCGGCGGCTCCTCATCTACCTCGGTCGGACGCCGGTGATCCGGGGTATCTTCCGGGTAACGGGCAGCCGTACTATCGACGCGGTGGTGGAGGGCAGCCAGGAGCTGTCCCAGCGTAAATGGGGCGGACTGATGGTGCTCCAGCGGGACAGCGGCCTGCGGAGCTACAAGGAAAAGGGCATGCCCATTCGGGCCGAGGTATCCAAGGAGCTGCTGGTCTCCATCTTCAACCCCGCGTCCCCCCTGCACGACGGGGCGGTAATCATTCAAAACGAGATTCTCGAGGCCGCCCAGTGCATTCTCCCCTTGAGCGAGAGCGAGACCCTGCCCCCTGACATGGGGACCCGCCACCGGGCCGCCCTGGGCCTCACCGAGGAGTCGGATGCCCTGGCAGTGGTGGTGTCCGAAGAGACGGGGCAGGTCTCCCTGGCCATTGACGGTGCTTTCCACCGCAACCTGGATGCGGCCGACCTGCAGGGGCTGCTGAATAAGTATATTTTTGTGAGCGCGGGGGAGTAGTATCCGTTTCGCAACCACCTCATTATGTCCTGATTCCTCCTTTGTCGCCACATCAACTTATGCCTACATTCCGCCCCTCGAATTGGCTAAATCTGTTTGTTGCTTACAAAAGGGCATTAAATTAGTCTTTGTTTATCGGCGTTATCAGGCAGGTGCACATGAGCAAGAGCGCGAACCAGGCAAACCGCAGTTTAGAATCCTACCGCGACCGCTTCCAGTCCGCCGAGGCGCGGTACAGCGAGCTCTGGAGGTACCTTTGACCTGGATGCTCTCAGACAGCAGATAGCCCGCCGGCAGCAGTCCACCACCGAACAGCATTTCTGGGACGATCAAGCCAAGGCCCAAGCAACTCTCAAGCAGATCAGCGGCCTGGAGAAGGAGCTGCAGATGTGGGAGGAGCTGGCCTCGCTGCACGACGAGGTGGAGATCCACCTGGAGCTGGTGCAGGAGGAAGGGGCCGGTGTCGTATCCGAGGAGGCCGGTGTGGCCCTGGAGCGGTACCTGGCCGCTTTAGACAAGGCGGAGGTGCTGCATCTGCTCAGCGAACCGGATGACGAGAAGGACGCGCTGCTCACCATCCATCCGGGGGCCGGCGGCACCGAATCCCAGGACTGGGCCGAGATGCTCCAGCGCATGTACCTGCGCTGGATGGAACGCAACGGCTACCAGTACCAGGTCCTGGACTTTCAGCCCGGTGAGGAGGCCGGCATCAAGGAGGTTACCGTTGAGGTGAAGGGGGAACGGGCCTACGGCTATCTCAAGGCCGAGGTGGGGGTCCACCGCCTGGTGCGCATCTCGCCCTTCGACGCCAATGCCCGCCGGCATACCTCCTTTGCCTCCGTTTTCGTCTACCCGGCAGCCGAGGATGACCTTGAGATTGAGATCAATGAGAAGGACCTGCGCATCGATACTTACCGCTCCAGCGGTGCCGGCGGCCAGCACGTCAACAAGACCGACTCCGCGGTTCGCATCACCCACCTGCCCACCGGCATTGTGGCCCAATGCCAGAACGAGCGCAGCCAGATGAAAAACCGGGCTACCGCCATGAAGATTCTCAAGGCGCGGCTGTATGACCTGCGCCGCCGGGAACAACAGGCCGAGAGGCAGAAGCTGGAGGACACCAAAAAGGACGTGGCCTGGGGCAGCCAGATCCGCTCCTACGTGTTCCAGCCCTACACTATGGTAAAGGATCACCGCACCCTGGAGGAGACCGGAAACATCCAGGCGGTGATGGACGGGGACATTGACCGCTTCATACGCGCCTATCTCCTGCAGAATGCCACACCCACCGCAGGGAAGGGCGACACCAATAAATCCGCCGATAAGGCTTCAACCCGATGACCCAGCCACAGAGGACGCTCCACGAAATCCGCCTCATCCGGCAGAAGAAACTCCACGAACTGCGGCAGATGGGGATCAATCCCTATCCCTACCGTTTCGAAGTGACCCACCATAGCGCGGATATCCAGGCCATGAAGGACAGCGAGTTCCCCCCGGACGTGGCCGTGGCCGGGCGGGTGGTGTCCCTGCGGCGGATGGGGAAAGCCAGCTTTGCCCACCTGCTGGACGGGAAAGGCAAGCAGCAGGTTTATGTCAAGACGGACCTGGTGGGGGAGGAGACATATGAGGAGCTCTTCCGCCGGGTGGACCTGGGGGATTTCCTGGGGGTTCGGGGCCGGGTCTTCCGCACCAAGACCGGGGAGATCACGGTGGAGGTCCGGACACTGGAGCTGCTGGCCAAGTCGCTTCGGCCCCTGCCCAATCTGAAGGAAAAGGAAGGAGAGGTTTTTGATCCCTTTGAGGATAAAGAGAACCGCTACCGGCACCGCTACCTGGACCTTATTGCCAATCCCCAGGTGAAGGAAGTCTTTATTAAGCGGGCCCGGATCATCCAGCTCCTGCGGCAGTTCCTCGGTGATCACGGTTTCGTTGAGGTGGAGACCCCCGCCCTGCAGCCCCTCTACGGCGGGGCCTCGGCCCGGCCTTTTAAAACATATCACAACACCCTAGACCAGACCCTGTACCTGCGCATCGCCGATGAGCTCTACCTGAAGCGCCTGATCATTGGCGGCTTTGAGAAGGTCTACGAGATCGCCAAGGATTTCCGCAATGAGGGCATGGATCGCTACCATAACCCGGAGTTCACCGCCCTGGAATATTACCAGGCTTATACCGACTACAACGATATGCTGGCCTTCACCGAGATGCTCTTCAAGACCCTGGCTGAGCAGCTGGGCAGCACCACCCTTACATACCGGGGCCATGAGATCGATTTCGGCCCGGCCTTTGCCAGGGCCAGTTTGTTTGGGCTTTTGAACAGATATGCGGGCGAAGACCTCAGTGCCGTGACCGATGCGGAAGACCTACACCACTTTGCCCGGGAGCGGAAACTGGATGTGGCAGCAGGGCTCAATTACGGCCAGCTGCTGGAAAAGATCTTCGGCCTGCTGGTGGAACCGCAGCTGGTCCAGCCCACCTTCGTAGTGGACTATCCCAAGGCCGTATCGCCCCTGGCAAAGAGGCACCGGGACGGCCCGGACAGCCTGGTGGAGCGGTTCGAGCTCTTCATTGCCGGCATGGAGTTCGCCAACGCTTTCAGCGAGCTCAACGACCCGCTGGATCAACGGGCGCGGCTGGAAGATCAGGCCCGGCTCCGGGAGGCCGGCGACGAAGAGGCCCAGGTGGTTGACGAGGAATTCCTGGAGGCCATGGAGTTCGGGATGCCCCCCACCGGCGGGGTAGGGATCGGTGTGGACCGGCTGGTGATGCTCTTCACCGGGCAGGAATCCATCAAGGACGTCATCCTGTTCCCCGCCATGCGCCCGGTCCAGCCGTGAGCCCACAGCGGCTTATCGCCCTGCGCTATCTCCGAACCCGGCACAGCTACGGCTTCATATCCTTTATCGGCTACCTGGGCATGACCGGACTGGCCATCGGCGTGGCGGCCCTCATCCTTACCCTGAGCGTCATGCGCGGTTTCGAAGAGGAGGTGGAAAACAAGGTGGCGAGTATGGACGGCCACCTCCGGCTGGCCAATGCCCTGGGTGAGGATGTCCCCCTGCCGGACACACTTCTGCAGCGCCTGCGTGAGCACCCGGAGGTGGAAAAGGTCATCCCCTTCATCGCCCGGCACGCCCTGGTCCGCCGAGGCAGTCAGTCCGACGGCGTTTTCCTCCTGGGCGCCGATTTGCAGCAGCTTCAGGAGGTAGTGTCCATCGAAAGCTTCATCGTTGCGGGGCAGCTGCCTGCGTCCGGCGACACGTCCGCTATTATTCTAGGGGAGAAACTGGCCCAGGTGCTGCGGGTGGCGCCGGGTGACGAGTTGGTTCTGTTTGACATCACCTACCTCCTGGGCCAGCAGGGGATCCGGGGCCGACGGTTCACGGTGGCCGCCACCTATCGCTCGGGCATGGTGGAATATGACCAGGCGCTGGCGTTCACTTCCCTGGGCGCGGCTCAGGCACTGTTTGGGCGGGATCAACCGCCCTCCATGGCCATTATCAATATTTCCCATCGTGACCGGGCCGATGAACTGGCGGTGGTCCTGGAGGAGGAGATTGGCTTCCCCTACTACCTGATCTCCTGGCGCCAGCGCCATGCCAGTCTGTTCAGCTGGCTCAAGGGTCAACAGCTGCCCATCCTCATCGTGTTCGGGTTCATCGCTGTGGTGGCCCTGGTGAACATTCTCGGTACCCTCACGCTGGTGGTGGTTGAAAAGCAGCGGGATATCGGGATCCTGCGCAGTCTCGGGTTCAGCCGCAAGCAGATCCAGCAGATTTTCCTGTATCAAGGCGGCGTTGTGGGTCTGGTGGGCAGTGGGGCCGGGGTCGTGCTGACCCTCATCCTGGGTTCTCTCCAGCGGGAGTTCCAGTTCCTGGCCCTCGAATCGGACATCTATTTCATGGACGCCCTCCCGGTCCAGTGGTCGTGGCAGTCGCTGGTGATTATCCCCTTGCTGGCAGTGCTCCTGTCACTGCTGGCGGCGGTGTGGCCGGCGCGTCGGGCGGCCGCCGTTCGCCCTGCTGAGGCCTTGAGATATGAGTAATTCGTGGTTCCTGGCCCGGCGCCTGCTGCTGTGGCGGCAGGAGCGGCGCAGGCTTAATCGGAGCGCCGTCATCTCGGTGGTAGGCGTGGCGGTGGGGTCGGCCGTGCTGGTCTTATCCTTATCCATCCTCAACGGGTTTGAGGCCGAAGTGCTTGAGAGCCTTCAGCGCTTTGAGCATCAAGCAGTGCTGCTGCCCCGCTCCTCCCGGGCTGATGTTGAGGCTGCCGCTGCCACCCTGGCCGCAGCGGGAATCAGCACCCGGCCCTATGCCGAGCGCAAGCTGGTGGTTCAGTCCGAGGAAGATTACCGCCTGGTGACGGCCCGGATCGTGCCTGACCTTGCCGCTCAACAGGCGGTTTTTGACGATGCCCTCCTGCAGCAGATGCCCTATCCACCCTTACGGCACGGAGTGATGATCGGGTCACTTCTGGCCGACCGGCTTGGCCTGCTGCCGGGCGATGAGGTGCGTCTCATTTCCCCACTGGACATCTCCCTCGCCGATCCCAGGCCGCCGCAGCTCATGGCCACCGTCCAGGCTGTCTACGAGTTCGGCATTCTTGATTTCGATGAGGCCTATCTCTTCACCGATTTCCGGGCGGCTGAAAGGCTGGTGCCCCGCCTAGCCGCCTACAGCGGGCTGTCCCTGGAGAGGATCAGGAATAATGGGGCAGGCCGGCCGAATGGGCCTGCCCTGAGCTTGCCGAATGGGCCTGCCCTGAGCTTTGGCGAAGGATTGCCGAAGGGAATTCTGGACGATGAAGAATGGATTCTGCGCACCTGGGAGACGGACCATGCCGATCTACTGACCGCTATGAAAATGGAGAAGCTGGGCAGCACCGTGGTCCTCTTCCTCATCATCCTGGTGGCCTCCTTCAACGCCACCAGCACCATGGTCATGTCCGTAATGGAAAAATACCGGGAGATCGGCATCCTCCGCTCCATGGGGGCCACCCGCCGGTTCATCAAGACCCTGTTTCTCCGCCAGAGCCTGCTGATCGGGCTGGTAGGTGTCAGCGTGGGGGCAGGTCTCGGCGTGGCGGTTTCCCTGGGCCAGACAGCCTATCAGTTTATCCCCGGTCCCGAGGGGCTTTACGCCGAAGGCGGCCTGCCCATGGACCTGCACTGGCTGGATGTGCTGGTAGTGATGGTAGGCGCCCTGGCCATGAGCCTGGGGGCGGCCTGGTATCCCGCCCGCTATGCCAGCTCGATCGCACCGGGGCAGGCGGTAAATTACGAGAAGTAAGATGGCGCTCCTTAAGGCAGAAGACATTCACAAGAGCTTTCCCCTGGACAGCGGCCGTCTGCGCATCTTGAAAGGTGTGAACCTGGAGGTGGAGCAGGGCAGCATCATCGCCCTTATGGGGCCTTCGGGCAGTGGTAAGTCGACGCTGCTCAACATTCTGGGTACGCTGGACCAACCTGACCGGGGCCGGGTGTTCCTGGACGGACGGGATGTCAGCGGCCTGGCGGATGATGAGCTGTCCCTGTTCCGCAATCGGAACATCGGGTTTGTTTTTCAGTTTCATCATTTGCTGCCGGAGCTCACGCTGTGGGAAAACGTAGTGCTGCCGCTCCAGCTGGCCAGTGACCGGCGAACAGTGGACACTTCTTACCTCCAGCAGCTGCTCGAACTTACCGGTCTGGTGGATCGCCGCGGCCACTACCCCAGCCAGCTTTCCGGGGGGGAACGCCAGCGGGTGGCGGTGATCAGGGCCCTGGTTAACCGGCCTGGCATTGTTCTTGCCGATGAACCGACTGGAAACCTGGATGCTGAAAATGGAGCTATCCTGTTGAACCTGATCGAGCAGCTGCGCCAGGATCAAGGCCAGGCATTTCTCATTGCCACCCACAGTGAGACGCTGGCCGAAAAGGCGGATCGCCGGCTGTACTTAGGCGGGGGAGTGATTAGCCTGACACTGGAGGTTGCTGGATGAATTCCCCGAGAGTAAATTCAGGTTGATGCAAGGGATGAAAGTGGCATGAAGGAAAATTTTTCCAGGCGGACACAAAATATTCTCAGGAGCGCCAGGGAAGAGGCGGTCCGCCTGGGGCACAGTTATATCGGGTCTGAGCACCTGTTGCTGGGTATCATCAAAGAGGGCGGCGGCCCGGCCTACGAGATTCTGGCAAGCCTGGCCGATGATGTTCAGGAACTTCAGACCGTGATCGAGGACATGGTGCGGTCTTCCGGCGGCACCATGACCCTGGGACACCTGCCCCGTACCCGCCGCGCCGAGCGGATCCTGCGTACTGCCTTCACCGAAGCCAAGAGCTTTAACGAGGATGTGGGGGACGACATTCACCTGCTCCTGGCCATCGCTAAGGAAACGGAGGGAGTGGCTAGCGAGGTCTTAGTCCGTTTCGGTGTTGACTACGACTCCATCAAGCAGCGAATCCTGGCTCGGCGGCAGTCGGCTACCCTTCCCCGGAAGGCGGGCCGCAAGCCCAAGAAATCAACGACCCCTACCCTGGATCACTTCAGTCGGGACATTACCCAGCTGGCATCAGACTCGGCATTAGACCCGGTTATCGGTCGGGAGAAGGAGATCGAGCGGGTGGCCCAGATTCTGGCCCGGCGCAAGAAGAACAATCCGGTTTTAATTGGCGAGCCAGGCGTGGGGAAAACGGCCATTGTCGAGGGGCTGGCCGCCAGAATCATGACCCGCAAGGTGCCCCGGGTGCTGTATGGCCAGCGCGTGTTGGCCCTGGACCTGGGGGCACTGGTGGCCGGCACCAAATATCGGGGGCAGTTCGAAGAGCGGCTCAAAGCCCTCATGCGCGAGCTCGAAAATGCCCAGAATGTTATCCTGTTCATCGATGAATTGCATACCATCGTAGGCGCCGGCAGCGCCAGCGGGTCTCTGGACGCGGCCAATATGTTCAAACCGGCCCTCTCCCGCGGGGAAATTCGGGTCATCGGGGCCACTACCTTGGACGAATACCGCCGCCACGTGGAAAAGGACGGGGCCCTGGAGCGGCGCTTCCAGAAGGTGATGGTGTCGCCCCCCGGTGTGGAAGACTGCCTGCACATCCTTCAGGGGCTCAAGGAGCGATACGAAAGCCACCACCACGTCAGGTATACCGATGATGCCATCAAGGTGTGCGTGGATCTGAGCAACCGCTATATTACCGACAAGTTCATGCCCGACAAGGCCATCGATGTGATGGATGAAGCCGGCGCCCGGGTCCACATCAACAACCTGGTGGTGCCCCAGGAACTGGTTGAACTGGAAAAGGAAGTGGAGGAAATCCGCCGCCGGAAAGAACAGGTAGTCAGCCAACAGGATTTCGAACAGGCGGCCAGGCTGCGGGACAAGGAACGGTATCTCCTCGAAAAGGTTGAGCACCTGCAGCGCCAGTGGGAAGAGGGAGAGACCCAGGAATGGCCGGCAGTAAACGAGGATGACGTCGCTGACACCGTGGCCATGATGACTGGCATTCCCGTCAACAAGGTGGCTGAGAAGGAGTTGGATAAGGTCCTGCATATCGAGGACGTGCTCCGTGAGTTTGTTATCGGGCAGGATGAGGCCATCGCGACGCTCAGCCGGGCCATCCAGCGGGCCCGTACCGGGTTGAAAGACCCCCGGCACCCCATCGGCTCCTTTATGTTCCTCGGGCCTACCGGCGTGGGTAAGACCGAGCTGGCCCGGGTCCTGGCCCAACACCTGTTCAACTACGATGAGGCCCTGATCAAGCTGGACATGTCGGAATACATGGAACGGTTCAACGTCTCACGGCTGGTAGGAGCGCCTCCGGGATATGTAGGCTATGAAGAGGGTGGTGAGCTCACCGAGCGGGTCCGCCGCAATCCGTTTGCCGTAGTCCTCTTCGATGAGATCGAGAAGGCCCACCCTGACGTGTTCAATCTCCTGCTCCAGATCCTCGATGAGGGCACCCTTACCGACAGCCTCGGCCGCCGCGTAGACTTCCGCAACACCGTCATTATTATGACCTCCAACCTGGGAACCAGGGGTATAGAGAGCGGCGGATACGGTTTTGCCCAGACTTCTGAACCGGACGATAAAAAAATCCGTACCGAGCTCCTGTCTGAGGTTAAACGCCTGTTTAATCCCGAATTCCTCAACCGGCTCGATGAGACCGTCGTTTTCAACTCCCTGACAAAGGCACATCTCCTCCAGATCGTAGACCTGCAACTGCGCGACCTTCAGACCAACCTGGCCAGCAAACACGTGACATGCAGCATCACCAAAGCGGCCAAGGAGCGAATTATTGAGGAAGGGTACAGCAAGTCCTTCGGTGCCCGACCCATGCGCCGGGTGATACAGAGTAGACTTGAGAACGTAATTGCCGAGAAGTTCCTCAGAGGGGAGTTCACCGAGGGCGGTCATATCAGTATCAGTGCCCGCGGGAAGAATCTCTTTTTCACCCAGAAGGCTTCCGATATCAAAGACTCCGGCGTTTCCCTGGCAGAGGAAGCTGACTGAGGCTTTTTACGCCCTTCATCAGACATCAAAACACGCCATTTTTACTCACCCCCGATGATAATTGTGCCATTTGGTCACATTTTTGGCCCCGGCACCATTCTTGTACCCAGTGGTTTGAGCATTCAACAGGAGGTTTGAAATGGGCAAAATAATCGGCATCGATCTGGGGACGACCAACTCCTGCGTGGCTGTAATGGAGGGTGGATCCCCAAAGATCATCCAGAATTCCGAGGGAGGACGTACCACCCCTTCGATGGTGGCTTTCTCCAAGAATGGTGACCGTCTTATCGGCCAGCCGGCGAAACGGCAGGCCGTGACCAATCCGCAGAACACGGTCTATTCCATCAAGCGGTTCATGGGCCGGCTGCACAAGGAGGTCGGCCAGGAAATCGGGGAGGTGCCCTTTAAGGCTGCAAAGGGCTCGAAGGGGGAGGTTCTGGTGAAGATAGGCGATAAAGAATATACGCCCCCGGAGATCAGCGCTATGATTCTCCAGAAGCTCAAGCAGACCGCGGAAGATTATCTGGGAGCCAAGGTGACCGACGCCGTTATTACCACCCCGGCCTACTTTAACGACACCCAGCGCCAGGCCACCAAGGATGCCGGCAAGATCGCCGGGCTGAACGTAAGGCGCATCATCAATGAACCCACCGCCGCCGCTCTGGCCTACGGCCTGGATAAGAAGAAGGACGAGAAAATTGCTGTTTTTGATTTTGGCGGTGGGACCTTTGACATTTCCATCCTGGAGCTGGGGGATGGTGTCTTCGAGGTTAAGTCCACCAACGGCGATACCCACCTGGGTGGTGATGATATCGACCAGATCCTCATGGACTGGATGGCCGATGAGTTCAAGAAAGAGGAAGGGATCGACCTCCGTGATGACCCCATGGCCCTGCAGCGTCTCAAGGAAGGTGCCGAGAAGGCCAAGATGGAGCTCTCCAGCGCTATTCAGACCGACGTCAACCTGCCGTTTATCACGGCCGACGCCGCCGGGCCCAAGCACCTGAATATCCAGATTACCCGCGCCAGGTTGGAGAACCTGATGTCCGGCCTGTTCGAGCGGCTGAAGGACCCCTGCTTTCAGGCTTTGAAGGATGCCGGCCTGAAGCCGGCTGATATCGACGAGGTCCTTCTTGTGGGCGGAAGCACGCGGATCCCCAAGGTACAGCAGATTGTCCAGGATATTTTCGCTAAGGAGGCCCATAAGGGCGTCAACCCCGATGAAGTGGTGGCCGTGGGTGCCGCCATTCAGGGAGGTGTTCTGGGCGGCGAAGTGGAAGATGTCCTGCTGCTGGACGTCACGCCGCTATCCCTGGGCATCGAGACCCTGGGTGGCGTCAGGACCAGGCTTATCGAGGCCAATACTACCATTCCGACCAAGAAGAGCCAGATCTTTTCAACCGCCTCCGATAACCAGCCGTCGGTGGAGATCCATGTTCTTCAGGGTGAACGGCAAATGGCCATCGACAACAAAACCATCGGGCGTTTCCACCTGGACGGCATTCCCCCGGCTCCCAGGGGTATCCCGCAGATTGAGGTCACTTTCGACATTGATGCCAACGGCATCCTTCACGTCGCGGCCAAGGATAAGGCGACCGGCAAGGAACAGAGCATCCGGATTGAGGCTTCCAGCGGTCTTACCGAAGAGGAAATCGAGCGCATGCGCCGGGATGCGCAGGTGCACGACGAAGAGGATAGGAAGAAGCGGGAAGAAGTGGAGCTGCACAACAACGCGGACCAGCTGATCTACCAGACGGAAAAGCAGGTCAAAGAGTTCGGGGATAAACTGTCTGACAGTGACAAGTCGCGCCTGGAAAAGGAGTTGGAGCAGCTCAAGCAGGCCAACGCCGGGTCGAACATCAAGGACATCCAGGATGCCATCGACAGTGTCAACCGGGTCTGGTCCGACCTGGCGACAAAGATGTATGCTGAGACCAAGTCCGGCGAAGAAGGTAAGCCCCGGGAGGAAGCGGAGGCCAAATCCGCCGGAAAAGGGGACGATGGCGAGATCGAAGATGCCGATTTCGAAGTCGTAGATGACAAGAAGTAGCTTCCCGGCGAAACCGGCGAGCACGGGACGGGCGGTCAAACATCGCCCGTTCTGTTTTTATCCCGGGATTTACGGTTGTATATTTCAAAGGGTTCAGGTATAATAATCTATGAAGTGGTGGCTCAAAGGACTCCGTTCCCTCGGGAAAGTACTGCTGCTGGTGCTGGTGGCGGCTTCCACGGTGATCGTGTTTTTTCCCGGCCTTTTCACCAAGTACCTCCAGTCGTACGCAAACCGTAAGTACTTAAATCCATATGGCTTACGAGTCTCTTATAGTGGATTTGTAGGAGACCTGTTCAGTACCTTCCAATTTCAGGATATCACCATCGCCGCCAGGGATGGCACCTTTACCTTGAGGGCAGAAAACGCCCGCATGAATATTGATTTTCTCCGGTTCCTGAGACGGGACCTGTTCTTTGAGGAGATTTCCGTAGGCCGGCTCCACCTGAATCTGCCATCGGCGGATTCCTCCAGCACGATAGATAGACTGGAAACGGATCGGTTACCCTGGGTATCCATCCAGAATTTCAGCGTTGAAGACGCTACCGTCTCCCGGGGCGATACCGACTTCTGGTTCCGGGCAGACGGCAACCTGAATCTGACCGATGTCATCACCCTTGAAGACGCCCGGATCGACCTGGCTCATCCCCAGCTGCCCGATACGCTGTACCTGGCCGCCAGACGCTTCGCTTTTGACGGACGGCGGGTTGACATCTCTGCCGGGGAGGTAAGCTATCGGGATAATTTTGTAGCCTTGACCGGAAGCGTCCAGGTTACCCCAAAGGTGAATGTAGACCTGCAGGTGAAATCGGACCATTTTCAGCGCCCCGCAATGCTCCCCGGATGGCTTGATTGCCGGTCCGTTGAGGGGCGCCTGCTGGGGGAGCTCGAAGCGCTGGAATGTCGCTTATCGCTGGAGCTGTATGCTCAGAATCGCCCCCTCGACCAGACCGAGATGGATTTCAAAGTAACGGGTAGAGGAATTCGTCTTCATCGCGGTCTCTTTGTCAAGGGATCGCAGCATATTGAAGTTCGCGGTGAAGTGGACCTGGGGGGGAGCATGTCCCTGGAAG
Source organism: uncultured bacterium (assembly GCA_964621455.1). Classification (GTDB taxonomy): domain Bacteria; phylum Fidelibacterota; class Marinisomatia; order SCGC-AAA003-L08; family TS1B11. The sequence continues at coordinate 14,990 of CAZULW010000003.1, read as the reverse complement.
CATCCTTTCTCGGGACCCGCCTGGACGATTTCCTCCCCACCGTCCCGGAACTTATCCTGGACGGCACCGCAGGCCTCCAGGTCAGCTGGCACGGCGACGAAATCGACTCTCTGCAGCTGGCCCTGGCTCTTGATCGGCTCGTGTACCGGGATCATGTCCTCCGCGGCATTAACGGCGGGGTGGCCATGGGGAACCGGGTCTGGACCATCACCGACACCACCTGCCTGCAATTTGCCGGCAGTAATATTCAGTTGTGGGGATCGGTGGATGCGGGACAGGAAGCCCTGGACCTTGAGGTCTATCTCCAGACCGATGCTCTTGGCGATTTCCTGGATTCTCTCGGTTTAGTTCCCATTGAGGGTCGGGCCAACGGCCAGCTTTGGGTCAGCGGCTCCTGGAGCGATCCTTCGCTCACTGGCGCGGTGATGCTCAGTGGTACCAATTACGGGCAGATAAAGGTAGGTAGAGCCTTCATTCAGTTTCTCTTGGACGACGCCATAACCCTGCCCCGCGGACGGCTGTACGCCTCCACAGGAGACCTGAATCTCCTGGGGGTTCCGGTGGAAGGCGGGGAAGCGGAGTTCATATTCGAGGGAGATACCGTCTTTGCCAGCACCTTCCGTTTATATCAGGGACTGGAGAAGCTGGACACTCGGGGGTATCTTACTCTCTCCGATCCGGTGCACGTAGTTCTGGATACCCTCACCGCCTGGCGTAACACGGAGGTACTGGCTGGTGGTCCAGTCTTAGCCAGGCGAGTAGGGGAGAGGGTTGAAATCTCACCCACTACCCTCAGCATCGCCGGCGGGCAAATTACGCTCTCTGGTGGTTGGATCGATCCTGGCAACTTTACGATGCAAACCAGTTCTGAAAGGGTTGATCTCGAACGCCTGCTCCGCTTTCTGGGGAGGCCGCCCAGGTTGCGCGGGGTAGTTGATGCCAGCGCCAGACTAAATATGCGGGATGGCCGCCTGGCTCTTTCGGGTACGATGGCTGCTACTGATGGCGAATTTGACGAGATACCCTTCACCCGTCTGAGCTCTGAATTTCTCCTGAAAGACAACCGGCTGGCATTCAAGCAGCTGCACTGGCGGCATCAGGATGGGGAGGCTGCGGCCACCGGCGAACTGATCTATGCCCGGGATGATACCCGTTTTGGCGGCATGGGTCTCCTGGATTCCCTGGACCTCCGGGGCCGGTTGGACGGTTTCCAGTTTCACGATCTCCAGCCTATTTTACCGTGGCCGCATGAGACCTACGGCCGCATGACGGGGACCTTCACCGCCATAGGTCCAGCCGCCGATCCGGTATACACCGCCGACCTGAGCGCAGTCAACCCCCGCTTTGATCGTGTCACCGGCGAGCTGCTCACCGGCCGCCTGCGTTATGAAGGGGAGCGGCTGGCCTTCCACGATCTGGAGCTGCGAACAGCCACGGGCTCCTATACAGGGAGTGGTACGCTGCCCGCGGACCTTCGGCCAGCGACAGGTAAGCTGGATGTGATCGGAGACGCCCCCGTAGACCTGGCCTTTTCCGGTACCACCACCCAGCTCGACATCATGACCCCTTATTTCGGAGACGTTGACTCCCTGACCGGTGAGTACGAAATCGAGCTGTCCTTGTCGGGGACCTTTGAGCGGTTGATCCGCAACGGGAATCTGACCGCCAGAAATGGCAAGGTTGAGCTGTTCGTTATGGAAAATCCCATCGTGGGGGTGGAAGGCGAGCTGGTCCTGGCGGACAACCTGCTGACGGTAGAACGTCTGGAAGGCCACACCCCTCGTGGCCGACGGAGAGGCAGGGATGACTCCCATCTCACCGTGTCCGGTACCATGGATATGACCAGATTCTTCAAACCCGTGTTCGATCTGCAGCTGACCGGCGAACACGTCTACTTCACGCGACCATTGGGGGAAATCGAGGCGGTGGGGTCTCCTGCGTTCACGATTACGGGAAGGGATACGGTCTATTTCCGGGGCGACTTCGTCCCCGACCCGGATCAGGCGTTTCTCCGTATGGATTTTACCGGCCCCGAGAGTTATGTTCTTAAAAAGGCCGATGAGGGCACAATTCTGGTATTCGATATCCATGTTCCCCTTTATTCCGGTGCCACCATCGATAACAGCGACGTGAATGCGGAGGTTGAGGGCGAAATCACCATTACAAAAGTGGGATCGGAAGACTTTCGCTATGCAGGTACCATCGACGTGTTAAGCGGCAATTTTGTCTACAACGGGTATGACTTCGTCTTTGATGAGGGAACGGTGACGCTGGAACCCTCCACTTTCAATCCCCGGTTTCATATTCGGGCCACTACCCAGATTGAGCCGGAAGTTGACGTGACGATGGTCCTAACGGGTACCTTGGAGGATCCGCAGCTGTTCTTCGAGGACCTACCCTCGGTATCTTACACGGAGAGTGACTTATTCCAGCTTTTCGCTCTGGGAAAGGAGTTGGAGGAAGTAGACCCCGCGCTTGCGGCGGGATTGAGCTTGAAGGATCTCATCCTCAGAAGAATTGAGAAAGAGACCCGCCAGGTATACGGTCTTGATCGCTTCCATATTCAGACCACCAGTCCCCGCACCCTAATTCCGGAACTGGAGGAGGTTCGGATCCATATCGGCAAGCGGCTCTCACCCCGTCTGTATGTTGGCGTCCAGGCTGATCCAACCCAGAGTTTCGATCAATACGGATACCAGGTTGCGTACCGCTTGAACCGGAATATGTCGCTGGTGGGGTCGGTTGATGAAAATGGCCTGCAGATTAAGTACCGGCTCAAGTTCCGCTATTAGTCATCGGGTTTCTCCCCTTTTCATTGTTCGCATGCGTCGGGCAGTCATTTTCTCCCTGGCCTTCATTGTCTCCGCGGTTCCCCTAGCCGGCCAGACGGCCAACCTCCCGATTGCAAGTATTACCATCGGTCCCCCCGATAGCCTGACTTTCATTGGCCCTCCCGACAGCCTGACCTTTGAACCTGGGGAGCTGATCAGCCTGATGAGGTTGAAGGCCCCCAGGTTGTTGTCCGGAGGGACTCCCTTCAGTCGCCGGGCCCTGAAAGTCGATGCCCTCACCATCGAGCATTTTTATATCAGCCACGGTTATCTGGAAGCCCGGGCGGACGAGTCTTTCACCGTTACCTCTGATGAACGGGTGGATGTCTACCTCAGGGTCACCGAGGGGCGGCAGTTCATGCTGTTGGAGATTTCCCTGACAGGGAACCGGCTTCTTACCAAGGAGGAGATCGTCCAGTTCCTGGGCATCAGGCTTGGGGAGCCGTATAACCCGGTGGATATCCGGGGCCGACTGGAGGCATTGCGGCATCATTACCAGGATCAGGGCAAGCTTACCATCGATATTCTCGAGGAGATCGAAGTGAACGACGGTGTTCACCTGCGCCTTTCGATTTCCGAAGGTCTTACTTATACCATCGGCAACGTGACGGTTACCGGTCTTAAGCGGGTGCCGGAGTGGTATGTGATGCGCGAGCTGCTGTTTCACCGCGGCGATATTTTCAGCCGGAGTAAACTCCTCCTGGGCCAGCAGCGCGTATTCGAGTCGGGGCTGTTCAGCTCCGTTGAAATTACCCCCCTGGTGCAAGCTATGGAACCCGGAATAGCTGACATCGAGGTACGTGTACGCGAGCTGGGGCGGGGCAGCTTTGATTTCAGCGCGGGCTTCCGGCAGACGCCGACGGCAGTCGAAGGCAGAGATCCCAATACAGCTTTGAATGCCTCCATTCAATGGTGGCACTCCCGAATTTTCAACACCAGTCTCCGTACGGGAATCACCCTGGAAGGCAACTTGCCTTTGGAGCTTTGGGAGCCTCGGTGGCCGCCCGACTTTCTGGCCGCTTGGGATATTGTTTCCCCCTGGACTCTAGGAGCCCGGCTGCCCTCGTCGGTGAGAATATACTCCGACTACCGCACAACCCCTGACATCGTCTGGCGCCGGGGCGTGGATTTATCTCTACTCCCCAGGCGGACTCAACGTCACCAGCCGCGGGGCTCTATCGGGTGGGTTCTGATTACTGCCCCTGCTGATCCTGACTCCATTGCCGCCGGGGAAGAACGGGGTTTCAGATTTGAATACCTCTTCCAGGGGGCGGACAACCTGTTAGCCCCTCGCCGGGGTACCATCTTCCAGGTCAAGTATTCTCTCCAGCGAACCCTTTTGCCGGGTCAGCCCTCCTATCGCCTGGTGGAACTCGATATCCGGCGGTACCACTCCCTGCTTCGGAATACTGTATTCGCATATCGCTTCAAGATGGGACACCTGAAGACCTTCCCCGCCGGTATAAAACTGAGACACTACCACCTCTTTGACTTGGGCGGCAGTACGTCTTTGAGAGGATGGGCCGACCCGGAAAGCTTTTCTGTAGAGGGCGGGATGGCGAAATGGCTGGTGAACGTGGAACTGCGGGTGCCCCTCTTCTGGAAGATTGGCGCCGAGCTCTTCGCAGATACTGGCGGGCTAAGGGCTTTCCAGGGACCGGACGATCCAACTCTGGAGTGGATTTGGAAGTGGGATGTAGGGGCGGGGCTGCTGATATCCACACCCCTGGGCCCTATCAGGGTGGACGCGGCCTTTCCTTGGGGGAACTTCACCAGGGACCCCACCCTCCAGGTGGCCTTCCTGTATACCTTCTGATCCGTGACGAGAGAGACCCGTAACCTGCTTAGGCGTAGCCTTTTGACCGGTCACCGGCGCAGGAATGCTGATTCACCCCGCTGCCCAGGCATTACCGGGGGAAAACCAGTTGGAACTACGCTGTCTGAAGATAAGTAAAACAGCCAATGGAATTGCATCTTGAAGGGGCGTAAGTGCCGGGCATAAATTTTCGCTCCTGTGAAAGCTCTTTATCAACAAAAACAGGAGTGTAGCTATATGCGTCCATTGATGCGAAGCATTTCCTTATCGTTGCTGCTGCTTTTTATGGTTTGCGGCGTTAGACAGACGGCAGAGGAGCTGTGGAGTTCCTCCAAACGGGAATTGCAGGTCAGGCAATACCATCGAGCTATAAAGGTCCTCGAAACACTGGTAGACGCCTATCCTGAACATCCTCTCGCTCCCAAAGCCCAGTTTCAGATCGGGGACATATATATGAATAATACCAACGACCTTCGCAGCTCCATCGCCGCCTTCCAGGAGACTACTACCCGTTACCCCGAAACCGATGAGGGTGTGAAAGCCCTGTTTATGATCGGCTTTGTAAATGCCAATCACATTGGGAATTATGATGCCGCCAGAGAGGCCTACATGGATTTCCTGAACCGGTACCCAAACCACGAGTTAATCCCTTCGGTGAAATTTGAGATGGAGAACCTGGGCAAGCCGGTGGAGGAAATTGAAGCCTTAAAAAGTGTGGGTGGTTAATGCCAGCTAAAGCCCCAGCGTCTGAAGCCCGGCCCAGCCCCGATCTACAAACCCTCACCGACCGCATTGCCAGCGAATCGGAATACGTTAACAGCCTCCGGGAGGAGATCGGCCGGGTTATTGTGGGGCAGCATGACCTCATTCAGAAGCTGCTCATCGCCATGCTTTCCAAGGGGCATGTATTGCTGGAAGGGGTGCCCGGCCTGGCGAAAACCCTCACCGTCAGTACCCTTTCAAACCTTATTCGGACGAAGTTCCAGCGCATCCAGTTCACGCCGGACCTGCTGCCAGCCGACCTGATCGGCACCTTGATCTACAATCCCAAGGAGGGGACTTTCGAGGTCAAGCAGGGTCCCATTTTCGCCAATATCGTGCTCGCCGACGAGATCAACCGCTCGCCCGCCAAGGTACAGAGCGCCCTGTTGGAAGCCATGCAGGAGAGCCAGGTAACCATCGGCACCCACACCTATCACCTGCCCCAGCCCTTTATGGTGATGGCCACCCAGAATCCCATCGAGCAGGAGGGGACCTACCCTTTGCCTGAAGCCCAGGTAGACCGCTTTATGTTCAAACTCCTGGTGGACTACCCTTCCAATCACGAGGAACTGCTGATCCTTCAGCGCATGGCCCACACGAACAACCTTCCGAAACTCAAACCGGTGGTTAACGCCAAGCAGATCCTCAGAAGCCGGGAGGTAGTGAACGACATTTACCTGGCGGAGAATATTCAGCAGTATATCGTTGACCTGGTGACCGCCACCCGCAACCCGGAACAGTTCGGCCTCACTGACCTGAAAGGATTGATCGCTTACGGAGCCTCACCGCGCGCTACGATCTATATCGCCATCACTTCCCGGGCCCGAGCCTTCCTGAACCACCGGGGTTACGTTATCCTGGATGATGTGCGGGATGTGGCCCGCCCCGCGCTGCGCCACCGAATTCTGCTGACGTACGAGGCGGAGGCGGAGAACGTGACCTCCGAAGAGATCATCGACCGCCTGTTCGATACGATTCCTACCCCTTGAGCCGCTTCCCAACATGCCCTTGAGGTCTTGACATGATACCCAGGGAAATTCTGGAGAAGGTCCGTTACATTGAGATTCAGACCAGGCACCTGGTCAACGATATCTTCGGCGGTGAGTATCATTCGGTGTTCAAGGGACAGGGGATGGAGTTTGCCGAAGTGCGGGAATATCTGCCCGGTGACGACATCCGCACCATCGACTGGAACGTGACCGCCCGGTTCGGCAAGCCGTTTGTCAAGCGCTTCGATGAGGAGCGGGAACTGACTGTCATGCTGGCCGTGGACGGCAGCGGCTCGTCCGTATACGGCACCGGCCCCGTATTGAAGAGCGATATTGCCATCGAGATCGCCGCTGTGCTGGCCTTCAGCGCTATCAAGAACAGCGACAAGGTGGGGCTGGTTATCTTCAGCGACAAGGTGGAGAAGTTCATCCCTCCCAAAAAGGGCAAGGGCCACGTGCTGCGCGTGATCCGGGATCTGCTCTACCACGAGCCAGTAGGCCGCCGGACCAGCCTGGATGTTGCCCTGGAGTACCTGTTGCGGGTGTTGAAGCGGCGCAGCGTAATCTTCCTGCTGTCCGATTTTCTCGATGAAGGTTTCGATGTCCCCCTCAAGCTGGTGAGCCGCAAGCACGACCTGATCCTTCTCTGCCTTGAGGACCCTTCCGAGCAGAGCCTGCCTAACCTGGGACTGGTTAAGTGGTATGACCCCGAGACGGGGGAGGAAGCCTGGCTGGACACGTCCTCAAAAGCGGTCCGGGAGCAGTTTACCCGGCGGGTTGAGGAGCGACGGGACGCCTTCCAGAACTTCTGCCGCCGCCATAGCATCGACCTTATCTCGATCAATACCCACGCCAGCTACGTGCAGCCCCTCATGAAATACTTTACTACCAGGGCGACCCGCCATTGAGATACTATCTGCCAGTTACCCTACTGATGATAGCCAGCACCCTGTCTGCCCAAGACCGGGGCGCGCGTCTCATAAACCGATGGAGCGCCGATACGGTGCGCGTCGGTGAGCCGGTTACCCTCCGCCTGGAGGTGGATTTGCCCGCGGGCAGCGTCCCCCACTTTCCAGAGCTTACTGTCACCAATCCCGGGGCCAGCCTGGCCCAGACCCACCTGGAACCTATGGCCGTGGAATATGTCCTCACCTTCTGGGAACTGGGACGGGTGGCGCTTCCGGGCATCCCCGTGAAAATCGTGGCCCCTGACGGGAGCGAAAAAATAATACAGACCGACTCGCTGTCCATCCTGGTGGCCAGTGTCCTCTCGGGCCGAGAGCGGGATATCCGGGAGATTAAGGGCATGGTGCCTGTTATACTCACCAGCGCGCGTTCCATCTGGTTCAGGATCGGGTTGGGGGTGGTGCTGCTGGGCGTTATCGCCCTCATCTGGCGGAGCCGGCGGCAGACGAGACTGGCCCAGGTGCGCAGGGATGAGAAACTCCGGCCCGAGGCCATTGCCCGAAAAGCCCTGGAGCAGCTGAAGGCGGTTCCCTATCGTCCAGAGCAGGCCGGCGAGTATTACCTCGAGCTATCCCGCCTCCTGCGCCGGTACCTGGAGCAGCGGCTGCTGTTCCGCGCCCTGGAGATGACCACCTCGGAGATCAAGGACCTCCTGCCGGCGGAGCTGGATGATCCGGCTGCCGCCGCGCTCATCGGGCAGGTGCTGGAGCAGAGCGACCTGGCCAAGTTCGCCGGACAGCCTCAGCCGATAGCCCGGTGGCGGCAGGACGTGGACCTGGTGGAGAGCATCGTCGAGCGGACGCAGCCGATGTTTCGGGTTTAGGGGCGGTCCCCCTTTGATTCCGGATTACGTAGCCTCCAGCAATATACCTGAGTACATTTTTATATGGTGCAGCGGGCTTGTTAGTGAGTCTAACGTTGCCCGATATTAAGGAGAGTATCCCATGGAATTCGTAACCGCCGGTCTACTTGTTGCTCTCATCATTCTAATCGTAGTCCTTATTACCAGGCGAGGTCAGAGTGCCGACAAGGTAGAGGCCGTCCTGAGCAGGAGTTTTATCCAGTTCCAGCAGAATATCCAACAGACGATGAATACCACCAGGCAGGAGGTGGAGAAATCGAAGGACGTGCTCTCGGGCACTACTATCAAAACCCTGGAAACCATTAAAGACATGGGTAAGACGGTCGAGAGCCTGATCCAGCAGCAACGGGAGGCCCAGGAACTGGGGCAGTCGCTGAAGTACCTGCTGCAGTCGCCCAAGCTGCGGGGGAGCTACGGGGAGGCCGTCCTGGAGGAACTGCTGGACCGGGTGCTGCCGAAAGGTGTGTGGGAGCGGCAGTACACCATTGAGGGTACCGAACGGGTGGACGCCGTGGTTAAGATAAAGGACGTGGTAGTGCCCATCGATGCCAAGTTCCCCCGGGAGCACTACGAACGCTACCTGAACAGCCAGGACCCAGGGCAGCAGAAGGTGTACTGGAAGGAATACGAAGACGCCATGAAGCAGCAGATCCGGTCCATCGGCTCGAAATACGTGAAGCCGGAGCTGGGCACAACGGAATTCGCCCTGATGTTCATCCCCTCGGAGGCCATCTATTACGAGACAATCGCTGAGAAGAACTTCCTGGGAGAGCCTTCGAAGATATACGAATTCGCCCAGAGCAACAAGGTGATCCCGGTCAGCCCGAATACCTTCTATGCCTTCCTGCAGATGATCATCATCGGCATCCGGAACGTTGATATCCTGAAAAACGCCAAAGCCCTGCAGGAGGGCCTGGCGGCGGTGGAGAAGAACTTCGAGCTCTTCTACAAGAAATTCGAGGTCATCGGGAAAGGGCTGGAAAATGCCTCGGAAGCGTACCGAATCGGGGAAGGGCATATCAAGAGGTTCAAGGAAAACCTCGGTGCGACCATCGGGCTGGAGCTGCCGGAGGCGCGGGTGCAGGAGATAGAGGGAGAGAGGGAGCTTGATGAAATGAAAAATGAAAATTGAAAAATGAAAATTGAAAAATAGAAGAAGGAGAAGGGGCGAGGAATTGGGGCGGGATGTTGGATATTGGATGTTGGATGATGGAAGAAAGAGAGCGCCTGGAGGAGAGAGAGGGAGAAGAGGAGCTTGATGAATTGCAAAATGCAAAATGCAAAATGAAAATTGTCCCGCAGGGACTCCTTCGGAGAAAAATCGAAGATAATGGATTGCTGCCAGAGTACTGCCTGCCGGACCCCTAGAATTCAACAAAACCCCTACAGAATTCCGCATTTTAAGGGGGGGGTACCGTCGGGAGGCCAGAATCGCCCTGTTGAAAAACATTTCCGCCCCAAAGCCAGCGGCGCGAGGGGCAGCGGGGGGATATGTCGGTGGCATCTTCATAGCGCCGGAATATAAGCCAATAGCAGCGGTTTGTCGTTCGCGTGGTGCGCGGGGTGCGCGACCTCACCCCCGACCGCCAACCAGCGGAATAGGGAGATGGGTGTGGTAGGATTCACTGACACGCAGCGTGTTGGTATATATGTACTCCAATAATTCCCAACTATTAAATAATACTTGTATCTTCATAAAGCCAGAGTTAACTTGTTCCCATTATGGGAACGTTGATATGGATTGAGCGTCAATGAGAGTAGTCGGCGTAAGAACGCTGAAGGAGTTTTGTGCTCGACATGCTGACATAAAGTCACATGTGGAGACTTGGCTAGCAATAGTAAGCAAACAACAATGGAGGACATCACAAGATATTCTCAACCGCTTTAATCATGCGAGTTTTTTATCGGACAATAGAGTAGTGTTTAATCTGAAAGGAAATGACTATAGACTTCTTGTGAAGGTAGCATATAAAAATCAAGTTATGAAAGTTATCAAAATTGGGACGCATGCTGAATACTCAAAGTGGAAACTATAAATAGGGGAATCATCATGTTTAAGGTCATCAAAACAGACGCGGATTACGAAATGGCTCTCGACGCCATCGAGACACTTATTGATCTTGATCCAGACGAAGGTACCCCAGAAGCGGATCAGCTCGATGTCATGACCGTGCTAATTCAGGACTACGAGTCTAAGAATTATCCATTTGATCTACCGGACCCAATTTATGCTATCAAATTCTGCATGGAACAACAAAACCTAACGAGGCGGAAATTAGAAGCCTATATCGGTAACAGGAGTAAAGTATCTGAGGTGCTTTCGCGGAAGCGTCCGTTAACTCTATCTATGATTCGGGCACTTCATTCAGGTTTAGGCATCCCAGCAGAAGTGCTCTTACAAGAAAGAGATCCATCTTTGCTGGAGGAAACCGACATCAACTGGAGCCGTTTCCCCCTTCGCGAAATGATAAAACGAAACTGGATCAAAGGGAGTTTTGCCGATTTGCCGGATCGCGCCGAAGATTTACTTCGTCCGTTTTTTGCTACCCTCGGTTCTCCGCAGACAATAAATGCGTTCCTTCGTAAATCAAAACATGTGCGATCTGCACGAACGATGGATGATAATGCCCTCAAAGCTTGGACTGTTCGCATCATTCATCTAGCTGAGGAGAATCCACCCACTGTTGTATACCGTCCCAATATTGCCAACCTCGAATTCATGCAGCAGTTAGCACAACTTAGTCCGTCTGATGATGGGCCCCTTCAGGCTCGCGAATTCCTTCGAGATCATGGTATCTCTCTCATCATTGAACAACATCTGTCTCAGACGTATCTAGATGGCGCCGCCATTCTGAGCCAGTCCAACAGACCTATAATTGGTCTCACATTGAGATATGACCGAATCGACAACTTCTGGTTTTCCTTGATGCATGAACTAGCTCATATTGCCCTCCATATTGATAGAGAAATCACGCGCTTTTATGATGACCTTGATATAAACGACCAAGGTGATCTACGCGAAAAAGAAGCCGACCATCTCGCTAGCAATGCACTGATTCCTGCAGAGGCGTGGGAAAATAGTTTGGCTCCGGTCTCAAAATCACCTGCATCTGCGGAAATTCTAGCAGAAGAACTAGGTATTCACCGGGCAATTGTTGCTGGACGAATTCGGAAAGAGTTTAACAGATATAGACACCGTGGTTTAAGCCAAATGGTTGGACACAACCAGGTGCGAAAATGGTTTAATGGTACAGAATAGCAGCAGTTCAATGAATAATAAAACGCATTACGTACCGATTATAAGGTGGAAGCGGGCCGAGCAGGATGCGATAAAAGCACTAAGCTCCGATATACGGAGCTACATTACTCCTCTCATTGAAATTATCCCACAAGATTTTCAACAGAAAAAAAAGAACCCACCACCTAATCCGTCAGAAAAGATAACCATTATTGCTAAGGATATCGCTGAGAACTGTGCTCCTGGGGTCGTTTGGATTGATCTACATCTTATTGATACACAACTGCAAGAGCTATTCATAGGAAAAGGCGTCCATCCTCTCGAAGCATTGGGTCGTGCGATGCGAGAATATCAAACATCTTTTTTTCATGATTCAGCACTTTTTGTGCCTGTAACAGCACTAAGGCCATCGAAAAAATATCAATCCGCCTTAGTATCATTAGTTAATAATGACAACCGCGGTGTCTGTCTTCGCTTGCGTCGCAATGATATTATGCAACCAACTATTTACGATGATATAAGCCAGTTACTATCTTTGTTAGGGGTAGAACCTCAAAATGTTGATCTGGTTGTGGATTATGGCTTTATTAACACAGAAAAACCAAGCATTGATAGAATGCGCATGGTCTTTTCACGTTTACCCCGATGGCGCTCGTTTACAGTTGTTACGGGCACTTTTCCTAAAGACCTTACAAAATATCAAAGGAATGATATATACGAATTAGATCGAAACGACTGGCTATTTTGGCTTAATGATGTGAGGAATATTACAGAGTTTCCTACGTCTCCAAATTATGGAGACTATACAATACAGCACGCCAAATATTATCCTCGCTTAGCTTTCTTTGAACCTAGTGCCAGTGTCCGTTATACAAGCGACATGAAATATATTATCATGAAAGGTGAGAAACCAAGCAATGAAGGCGCGTCATCTGCTGCAGACCAGTATCGTGCCCATTCACAGATACTCGTTGAGAGGCGAGAATACAAGAGGTCTAAACCAAGTTACGGAGATGATTATTTTTATTATTTAAGTACAGGTGCAAAAGTTGGAAGAGCTGAAACAGTGCTTCGAGCTGGAATTAACCACCACATTACCCACGTCGTTCACCAGATCGCCAATCTGTCCGATATTTCAGCTGTTGCCGAACCTTTGCACGAAGCAGATCAAGAGGTACAACCTCTGCAAGCCGTGCGTAAATGACCGCCCGCCGTTTTGAACGAAAGCCGTCAGCAATACTAATCTCTCCTAAGAGAGCCAACGCCTCATCCCGCCAAAGGAGTTTAGTAATAGTAAGAGGATCAAGAGACGGATTCTCTTGGGGCTTCCTAATTTCTGAAAAGCATGGCATCCCCCTCTTACCTCTCTCTACAAGAGTTATTCCCCACCAGTCTGGAACGATCTTTCCAGCCCGATCAATATGACGATTACCAACTACCAATGTTACATGATCGAGAACGGAATTATAAATTTTCATCTGGTGGGGAAGTCGCCTCAAAGTGTCGAGATCACTTTTAATCTCATATCCATCAAGGTTCCCATTTACTACGGCTATATCAATCCGAGCCGCGCCATGCCTAAGGCCAAGCTCATCCAAGATTAAAGTCTCAAAATCTCCTGAAAATCGTTCATCCAGTAGGCGTCGCAGCTCAGTGCGTATTTGGTAGTCGTTCATCCTATAGCAATTCCCTTGGTAAAACTTCACCAGTTTATAATCGATAGTCAACCCGAAATCCTAGTGTATTTCCTGTTTATTGATCTACCTTATGGTTGATCCTTGGTCCTCACTTATTATGTCCCTCTTTTACGATTTCTCGACGGTAGAGCAGCGGACATATAATCAGGTGACCGGTATAGCGTTAGCGGGGCGGGGGTGGGAGCAGAGCTACCTGTCTACCGTGCGCATAGAGCACACATACGCCAGACAAGCGCCGGATAAGTCCGTCGGCTGACGGATCGCGACGACAGGGATCCAGAAACACCGCCACCTCCTCCAGCCCCTTCCGCTGCAGGTCCCCGACGTAAAGTCGGGGCAAGCGGGGCCGGCAGCCCTCGGCGGGGTATGATCAAGAGGAAAACGTTTAAGAAGATGCGTGAATAAACCTTGGAAATGTAAAATGTCTCTCGTAGTTTTAACCACGAATGGATCTCTTTGTTTTGACGAGGTACAGGCGAGAAGATGACAATCAATTCAATATTTTGTAAAACCATATTGGATCTGCTAAGAATCCATGGACCCCTCCCTACAAAGGAAATTCATCCGCTGGTTCAATCAGTACATCCTGACCTTTGCGATGACCGAATTGATCGGATCATCGATGGAAGACATTTTGGGAAGTTGTGGAAGCACTACGTCAGGGCAGCCCAGGAGACACTCTCACGAGATAGAAACTTGATATATCGTTCAAATGCTGATGGAAAATGGCATTTAGTTCAATCCTAATAACCGGCCAGCAATATCTGTCTGATCCACCCTACATCCTGCATATCGGTAGAATTAGGTAGGAACTGCACAATTACTGTACATTTCCCAAAATCATCGTCCTGAGCCGCTGGCCCCGCTTCCTGCGGGGCAGGCTCGAGAGAGGGGAAAGAATGGGAAGGGCGTAGCACGCTACGCCCCTACTGGTTTCAGGCGTATTTCAATACACCCCGACAGCGGCGGCACCTTTCGGCAAGGCTTCGACGAGGCTCAGCCGAGCGCTCAGGGTAGCACAGAAAAAGAAACGGCTCCCGACGCAAAGGTCCCCGACGTAAAGTCGGGGCAAGCGGGGCAAGCGGGGCAGGCAGGTCCTAGTCCTTATCCTTCTTGCCGTGCTCGCCTTTCATGATAAATCCCATATGCTCGCCCGATGCGCGCTCGTGCTTGATCTTCTTCAGGTATTCCTCGGGGTTGTCGACCTTCTTGCCATCCACCCATACGACCACGGTGGTATCGCCATTGATGACTTTCTTTTCCACCTTGATATCTTTGCCATGACCCATGCCCATATGGCCCTCGTCCATGAAGTGGATACCCGCATGCGGCTTGCCGAGGCAGGCGCGGGAAGAGTGATCGCAATGCCCAGCGCGGCACACGAACAGCAGAATAACAAAGGTCAGTATAACGGCCAGGAGGAGATATTTCCACAGGAGGTCCAGCTTATCTTTCAGGTCCATCTTGTTCCTCTAGTTGGTTGATTGTAGAAGTGAATTGTGATGAGTTATTGCGGATTAGACTTGCCGGGAGGCGAAAAGTTCCGGGGAGGGCTGGAGGCATTTGATGAATGATGATTGATGAATGTCGAATGTCGATTGAAGAAGATATTGGAAAAGGCATGGGAAGAAGAAAATCGCAGAGGGCGCAGAAGGTACTATGTGATCTTCCCCTCACACCTTCGATCCGTCAAAGGCCGGACAGGTCCGTTAGCCGGCGGATCGCGATGACGGGGGTTCCAGAAACACCGCCACATCCTCCAGTGTCTTGCGCTGCCCCGCCGTTGGCGGGGCTAAAGGCGCGGGGCAGGTCCCCGACGTAAAGTCGGG